>CACNYJ010000002.1 GCA_902624655.1 uncultured Thiothrix sp. | reverse complement strand
AGCAAGTTTATACAGATTTCTTGGCTCATACCCAACTGCAGAAAGTTAAACATTATGTCCAATAATAAAAAAATAGATAATATTTTCGTTGTTGGCTTGGGCTTAATTGGCGCATCACTCTGTCGTTCTTTGAAAAGATTGAATGAATTTCAGAATATATACGGATATGATAAAAATGAGAAAGTATCTGAAATAGCTTTTCAAGAAAAATATATTGATAAAATTGTAGAAAACATTGTAGATGGAATTGAAAAATCAGATTTAATTATTTTCTGTGTACCAGTATCAGAAATTGAAAATTGTTTATATCACTCGAAAAGTTTTTTTGATACAGAAAAAATTTTTACTGATACCTTGAGCGCAAAAGGAAAAATTATTAGATATTTTTTAGATAATAGCTTAAATGATATTAATAACTTTATATACTCACATCCAATGGCGGGAACAGAAAATTTTGGTATTAAAAATTCTAAAGACGATTTATTTACAGGATCAACTTCAATAATATGTTCCATGAAGAATTCAAGTAACGAATCGTTTGAAGTGGTAAAAAAATTTTGGGAAATAATTGGTTGTAAAACAACTAAAATTGAAATTGATTTTCATGACGAGATTATTGCAGTTGTAAGCCATTTACCGCATATCATCTCATTTTCTTTATCTAAAAAAATAAATTATTTAGATTTTGAAAATAAGTATCCATGGGTACATGAAAAGGGAAGCTTAGCTGATATGTTAAGAATATCAAGAAGTGACCCAGTTGCATGGGCAAATATTTTTTTATCTAATAAGAAATACATATCAAAATTTTTAAATGATTATATTGAAGATTTAAAGCTATTAGATTCAAATATTAATTCGGGTAATATTGATAATTTAATTTCTTTATTAAAACAATCTAATTCAAATAATTAGTTTATGTTAGAAAATTATACTGTTTATTCGACTAAAAATTTATCAGGGGAAATATCCGTACCAGGTGATAAGTCTATATCTCATAGGTCATTGATTCTATTATCAATTAGCACTGGAAAAGCAAAAGTAGAAAATTTTCTTGAATCAGATGATTGTAAAGCTACATGTAACATATTACAAAAACTTGGAGTTAAAATTTATAAAGACTCAAATTATGCTTATACAGTTGAAGGCGTTGGTCTAAATGGTTTAAAAGCACCAAAAGAAAATCTGGACTGTGAAAACTCTGGAACAAGTATGAGACTCCTTAGCGGACTTTTAAGTGCGCAAATTTTTCCTAGCTTTTTAGTTGGCGACAATTCATTACATAAGAGACCAATGGATAGGATAGCAATACCATTAATAAAAATGGGGGCGGTCATTAAACTATCTGATAAAAATACTGCGCCAATTAAAATTAGCCCATCAAAAAAAATTATATCGATCGAATATAATATGGAAATTGATAGTGCTCAAGTTAAATCAGCAATTATATTACTAGCTCTTTATGCCTTGGGTAAGTCAAAAATAACTGAAAAACAAAAAACTCGAGACCATACAGAAAATATTTTGAAGTATCTTGGAGTAGATATAACGAAAAAAGAAAATACATTAATCATAAACCCACCAAAAAAATTAGTATCTAAAGATATAACTGTCCCGGGAGATATATCTTCTGCAATGTTTTTCATTGTAGCAGGCTTAATAACAAAAGAATCGAAAATAAAAATTAAAAATGTTGGTTTGAATCCCACTAGAATAGGAGGTATTGAAATATTGAAAATGATGGGGGCGAATATAGAAATAATATATAAAGAAAAAAAGGGCCCCGAAGAAGTTGGAGATATTATTGCTTCCTCGTCAAATCTCAAGGGGATAATAATTCCAAAAGAATATATTGCAAATGCTATCGATGAATTTCCTATAATATTAATTGCTGCAGCTTGCGCTTCAGGGAAAACTACTCTTGTAAATGCAAAAGAACTTAGGTTTAAAGAAAGCGACAGACTTTTAGCGATGTCAAAAGGATTAAAAAATTGTAAAATTAAAAATAATCTTAGAGATGACGGAATAGAGATATTCGGAGGTAAAATTCATGGTGGGAATATCGATAGTTATGATGATCACAGAATCGCAATGGCTTTCTCTATCGCAGGAATTGTTTCTGAAGGAAGTATGAAAATACTTAATACAAAAAATATATCAACATCATTTCCTAATTTTTATGATTTGATGAGTAATCTTGGAATTAAGTGCGAGAAAAAAATTGAATCCTAAAATTATTACAATTGATGGTCCAAGCGGAGTTGGGAAAGGAACTATTGCTTTAATGGTTGCTGACTACCTTGGATATAACTATTTAGATAGTGGTTCATTATACAGATCATTAGCACTTGCTTTATCAGAAAAAAAAATAGATCTTACAAAAGATATAGACGATATCGAAAAAAATATTAATGAATTGGAAATTGATTTTAAATACGACAAAAATGGTAAAACTTCGATTTTCGTAAATAAGATTGAATTTACCAAAAAAATAAGGACTGAAAAAGTTGCAAAAATGGCATCACAAATTGCGAAAAATGCTAAAGCACGAAAAATGCTTGAAGTTGTTCAAAGAAGGTATATAAAGGCACCGGGATTGGTTGCTGATGGGCGTGATATGGGCACAAAGGTCTTTAATGAGGCAAATATTAAGTTTTTTTTAACCGCATCTGTGGAAAAAAGGGCCGAAAGGCGATTAAACCAGTTGAAAGATCAAGGAATTAGTGCTAACTTGCCGAACCTCATACATGAACTTTTGTTGAGAGATAAGGCTGATACTGAGAGAACAATATCTCCCCTTGTTCCAGCTAACGATGCAATACTTGTTGACACAAGTGAATTTAGCGCAGCCGAAGTGTTTAATAAAATTAAGGAACTAGTTGATAAAAATATTTAAAATTTATGAGTGAAGAATTTTCAACATTACTTGAAGAAAGTATTTCCAAATTACAGGTAAAACCTGGAACCATAATAAATGGTACTGTAATTGATGTAAAAAAAGATTTAGTTATTGTTAATGCAGGACTAAAATCCGAGGGAATGATCCCAATAGACCAATTTATCGGCTTCGATGGAAAAGTTGAAGTTCAAGAGGGAGACACAGTTGAAGTTTCAGTTGATGCTATTGAAGATGGCTTTGGTGAAACAAAACTCTCAAGAGAAAAAGCAAAAAAAGCTAGAGCTTGGGTGTCGCTAACAGAAGCTTTTGAAAATAAACAAATCCTTGAAGGAAGAATTACCGGAAAAGTTAAGGGTGGTTTCACTGTTGATCTAGCTGATATCAAAGCTTTCTTGCCAGGTTCTTTAGTTGACGTTAGGCCAGTTAGAGAAACAACATATCTTGAAGGAAAAGATTTAGAGTTTATTGTGATCAAGATAGATAAAAAAAGAAATAATGTTGTCGTTTCGAGGAAGGCTGTTTTGGAATCTGAAAACAGTGATGAAAGAGATGAACTTATCTCAAATTTAGAAGAAGGTTCTACCGTCAAGGGTATTGTAAAAAATATTACAGACTATGGAGCTTTTCTGGATCTTGGAGGAGTTGATGGACTTTTACATATAACTGACATGGCATGGAAGCGAGTAAGACACCCTTCAGAATTGATTAATGTCGGAGATGAAATTGAAGTTAAAGTATTAAAATTTGATAAAGAGAAAACAAGAGTTTCACTTGGTTTAAAACAATTAAATGAAGATCCTTGGTTCGAAATAAGTAAAGCACACCCTGAGGGTTCAAAATTAAAAGGAAAAATAACTAATATTGCAGATTATGGTTGTTTCGTAGAAATTCATAATGGCGTTGAGGGTTTAGTTCATGTTTCAGAAATGGATTGGACAAACAAAAATGCAAACCCGGAGAAGCTTGTTTCAATAGGGCAAGAAATTGATGTAATGATTCTAGATATAGATCCTGAAAGAAGAAGAATATCACTGGGAATAAAACAATGTCAGCCAAACCCATGGTCTAAATTTATTGATAATCATGATATAGGCGAAATAATTATTGGAAAGATTAAGTCTATTACGGATTTTGGTATTTTTATTGGCCTAGATGATGGAATTGATGGGTTGGTGCATCTGTCCGATTTATCTTGGACAGAAAATGGGGAGGATGCTGTAAGAAATTATAAAAAAGGTGATGAGTTAAAAACAATCTTATTATCGGCTGACACGGATAGAGAAAGGATATCATTGGGTGTAAAACAATTAACAGTTAATAAATTTCAAGAATATATTCAAAAAAATTCAAAAGGATCAGTTGTCAAAGGCAAAGTTCAAGAAAAGAATGCAAAACATTTATCAATTTATTTAGATACAGAAGTGGTTGGAAACTTGAAACTGTCTGAACTAACTTCCGACGTGAATGTAGATTCAATGAATTTAGATGATGAACTTGAGTTAATGATTACTAACATCGATAAAAAAAATCAAGCGATTAGTTTATCAATGAAAGCTTTAGAAAAACATCAAGAAGGTGAGGCCTTAGATCAATATAATCAAAAGAATGAATCAGTAGGAAGTTCCCTTGGCGATATCCTAAAAGAGCAAATAGATAAATAAAATTTTTTAAATTATTATGGAAGACAAAAGAGATTCAATTACAAAGTCAGAACTAATTGAAAAGATATCAGCAAAAATCCCTCAGCTTGGCTCAAAAGATGTTGAGCTATCTGTAAAATCTTTAATTGAAAAAATCATCGAAACTCTAGCCTCGGGAGATAGAACGGAAGTTAGGGGTTTTGGAAGTTTTTCTGTTCATTATAGAAAACCAAGAATTGGGAGAAATCCTAAGACTGGTGATTCTGTCTCACTACCTGGTAAAAATGCTGCTCATTTTAAACCAGGCAAAGTCTTAAGAAACAGAATAAATAATTCTCAGGACAAAACTTAAGAAAAGCCTTATAATATCAAATAATTTTAAATATTATAAAAGAAATTATGTTTCGTTTACTTGGTTTAATTCTTGCAGTTTTTATGTGCATATTAAGTGTCGCCGCTGTTTACTATAATAAAATACCTTATTTAATAGATTTTCATGTTATTCAATTTGATGATATTCCTCTTGGTATTTTTTTATTTTTATCTATGTTGCTAGGAATATTAATTGCAACTTTTTTCTTAATTGGCCTAGTATTCAGCGTAAGAAGGAAATATAAAAATTTAAAGAAAGATCATGAACTGCTAGATAAGGAAGTTCAAAACTTAAGAAGGATACCAATTCAAGAGTAAAAAATGTATATTGCCATTTCAACAATAATATTTTTAATAATAATCGTTTCTGCTATTTTGTTTTATATTTCGGTTAAGTCTTTTTATAAGAAAAAATCAAATAATATTCCAGTTGAATATCTCCAAAGTATGAATTATTTATTATCAGAACAACACGACAAAGCGATAGATACTTTTATGTCAATGGTCAGTGTTAATAAAGATACTGCTGAAACACATATAATACTTGGTAATCTTTTTAGAAATAGAGGAGAAGTAGATAGAGCAATTAGAATTCATCAAAATTTAATAGCAAGACCAGAACTAAAGCCAGAAATAAGACAACAATGTAGTATAGAACTTGCAAGGGATTACCTAAAATCGGGATTTTTGGACAGAGCTGAACTAATCTTTACTAGGCTTTCATACGAAATTGAAAATCCTGCTCAAGTACTGCATCACCTGAAAGAAATATATGAACAAGAAAAAGAGTGGAAAAAAGCAATTGATATTGCTGAAAGAATTCAATCTATAACAAATGAAGATATGTCAGATGTTATATCTCACTACTATTGCGAGTTAGCCGAAGACGAAATTGTTTTAACAAGTAAAGAAAATTTAGATATTGCAAAAAAATATACTAATAAAGCACTAGGGTATAATAAAAATTCATTAAGAGCACTAATACTGTTGGGTGATATATCTTTCGAGAATAAAAATTTTACTGATGCTTTAAAAAGATATATGAGTATTTTCGACTCAAACCCTAATTTCTCCTACCTAGTACTTGATAAAGTTAAAAAGACTTATGATAATCTTGGAACAAAAGAAAACTTTTTTTCATTTGTAAAAAGTTTATCAAAAATAAAAAATCCAATGGAGTTATATTCAAATCTCAGTAATGTACTGCCAACAAATATTAATAATAAGGAATTATCTGATCTATATGATAGCGAGTTTGAAAAAGGTAAAGCTTCATTAACACTTCTATCAAAATATATTAATTTAATCGAACAAAATAAAATTGCATTTGATAATAAAAGTTTAAACAATATAAAGAAATGTTTAAATTCACATTCTAATAAAGAAAGTCGACATGAATGTATTAACTGTGGTTTTAACAGTATAAGACATTTTTGGCAATGTCCAAGTTGTCACCAATGGTCTTCAATCAGTAAAAGTTTATTAAATAAGTCCAAAAATGACCATTATGTCGTTTGAAGAACCAAAATTACCAAAAGTTATAGTTGCACTAGATTATAGAAACGAAAATGATGCATTAGAGATGGCAAAAACGCTATCTCCAGATATGTGTAATTTGAAAGTTGGGTTGGAATTATTTATAAATTGTGGACCGAGCATTATTCAAAAATTGCATAATTTAAAATACAAAATATTCCTTGATCTAAAACTTCATGATATAAATAATACGGTAGCAAAAAGTATTAGCGCAATAGGAAAGCTTGGAGTTTGGATGACAAATATACACGCTGGTGGAGGTACTTCAATGATGATAGACGCAGCCGAAGAACTCCGGAAAAATGGTTATGATACAATGTTACTTGGTGTAACTGTGCTAACTTCACTAAATAATCAAAAATATAAAGAAATTGGATTTTTAAGTGAAATTAGTGAACAAGTCCTTCACATGGCATCTATGTGCTACAAATCAAAATTAAACGGTGTTGTATGTTCTGCAGAAGAAGCAAAATTGATAAAAGATAATATACCATCCGATTTTATTTGCGTATGCCCTGGCATAAGAATAAAAGATAGCTTAAAAGATGATCAAGAGCGAATTATGACTCCAAAAGAAGCAGCTGAAAACGGTGCTGATTATATTGTAGTGGGTAGACCTATTACACAAAGTAATGACCCACTTAGTTCTTTAAAAATAATAAAAGACGAATTTGAAAATAACTTTGATAAGTAATGAGTCAACAAAATAAAATAAAAATAGCTGTATTACCCGTTGCTGGTATGGGCACGAGATTTTTACCTGCAACAAAAGCAAGTCCAAAAGAAATGCTACCAATAGTTGATAAACCACTTATTCAGTACGCAGCCGAAGAAGCAGTAGAAGCTGGAATCGAAACCTTAATATTTATTACTGGAAGAAATAAATTAAGTATTCCAAATCATTTTGATAAGGCATATGAAATTGAATCAGAACTTAAAAAGAAAAATAAAAAAAAAGAGTTAGATCTCATTAAGATTTTACCTTCGAATGTAAAGTGTATATATATCAGGCAAAATGAAACTTTAGGACTTGGTCACGCAGTACTATGTGCTAAATCTGCGGTTGGAAACAATCCTTTTGCAGTAATTCTTGCTGACGATATGATTCTCGCAAAAAAAAATGGTTGTCTCGCGCAAATGTCAAGAAAGTATGATGATTTGCAGTCATCTATAGTTGCAATCGAGAAGGTAGATAAAGATCTCTTACAAGAATATGGAATTATTAGTGGTTCAAAAAATGATAAAAATAATTGGGAATTAGACAATATTATTGAGAAACCAAAAATTAAAGAAGCACCTAGTGACATGGGTGTTGTTGGCAGGTACATATTAACACCTTCGATCTTTGAAATTTTGGAAAATACAAAAAAAGGTTCTGGTGGTGAAATCCAACTCACAGACGCTATTGCAACTCAGATAAAAAAAGAAAAAGTATATGCTTACGAGTTTGAAGGAAAAAGATTCGATTGCGGCAATAAGCTTGGCTTTTTAAAAGCAACAATTGAGTATGGATTAAGTCACCAAGAAATTTCAAGCGAACTGAAATCTTATCTTAAAGACCTTGATATCAATTAAAAATGGCTCCCCCGGACGGGCTCGAACCGCCGACCTAGTGATTAACAGTCACCCGCTCTACCAACTGAGCTACAGGGGAATATAGAATGAGTATTATACGTATTTTTTTTTATATTCATAATGTTATTTTTTTTTTGAATATTCCTAACTATTTTCAATTAAAATTTTCGATTGATATATAGAAAAGTAGATATATATTTTTGAAAAAAATAAATGTACTTTACAAAAAATGAATCAAAATACAAAAAAATTTATATTTCTTCAAGATAAAATAAAAGAACTAAATTCTCATAAATTATTTGAACAAGGTGCTACTTTTACGCAGGAAGAACTGAAGATTTTTATGGAGTTCCATATTTATGCTGTCTGGGATTTTATGAGTATTGTCAAATCCTTGCAAAATTTTATATGTCCATCAACCTATCCGTGGAGACCAAATAAATATTCCAAGAATGGTATTGCCCATTTAATAAATGAAATTGTTTTTTCAGAGGAGTCAGATGTTGATGAAAATGATAATTACTTTTCTCACTTTGACTTATATGTTTCAGCAATGCATGATGTCGGTGCTGATAGTTCAAATGCTATGAATTTTATCGAGAAATTTGAACTTCACGAACATAATCTGTTAGAGGCACCAAAAGAGAGCTTTAAATTTATACAGAATACTTTTAATTGCATTAAATCAAATAAATTATCAAATATTGCAGCAATATTTACTTACGGAAGAGAGACTACAATTCCCGACATGTTTTCTAAAATTCTAAGCAAAATAGATGAAAAGGATATTAGGTATAATAACCTAAGATTATACATAAAAAGGCATATTGAAGTCGACAGCTCAAGGCATGGTCCGCTATCAATCCAATTATTCAATTACACCTGTGAAAATAGCCAAGATATCTTCGACGAGGCAGTAGAATATGCAATTAAAGCTATTGAAGCAAGGATACTTTTATGGGATGGGGTATTAAAAAAGATAAATAATACTAATTAAATTAGAACTTTTTTTATTCTTTCCACAGCCTCTTGTAGATTTTCAAAACTTGTTGCAAAAGATATTCTAATATGATTTTTTGACCCAAAAGCTGTACCTGGAACAACGGCGACGTCGGCATTCATCAAAAAATACTCAGCAAGATCATAATCATCTTTTATACCATCTATTCTCTTAATTAGGCCGTCAACATTAACAAAAGCATAAAAAGAACCCTCAGGTTTTTTATATTCAACACCGTCTATTGTATTTAACTCATTGTGAAGATACTCATTTCTAGATTGATACTCGTTTACCATATCATCAACTTTAAACTTTCCGTTATCAAGAGCGGCCTTTGCAGCTGATTGTGAGATTGAACATGTGCAGGAAGTACTTTGAGACTGAATTTTCTTCATGGCGCCAATAATATCTGTATTGCCAGCAGCATATCCAATCCTCCATCCAGTCATAGCATACGCTTTTGAAACACCATTTAAAACAACTGTTTGATTAAAAAGGTTGGGGCACACATTTAATATATTCGTAAACTTTCTTTTATTAAAAATTATATGCTCATAAATATCATCGGAAGCAATTATTATATTTGGGTGTTTTTTTAAAACTCTACCAATATCTTTTAGCTCGTCTTCTGAATATATAAATCCAGAGGGATTCGATGGGCTGTTTAGTAAAATCATTCTTGTATTTTTACCTATATGATCAGATATCATTTTACCAGTTACTTTAAAATTTGTTTCACCATTAGTTTCAATAAAAACAGGTTTAGCATCGGAAAGTTTAACAATCTCAGGATACGAAACCCAGTAAGGCGCAGGTATTAAAACTTCATCTCCATCATCTAATGTCGCTTGGCATAAATTATATATACTTTGTTTACAACCAGTAGACACTATTATCTGATCAGCTTTATAATCTAAGCTATTTTCGTCTTTAAATTTTTTGATAATCGACTTTTTTAAGTCCAACATGCCGTCAACAGGAGTATATTTTGTATTCCCAGCATTAATGGACTCTATAGCTGCCTTTTTTATATGCTCCGGAGTGTCGAAATCTGGTTCACCTGCACTTAATGATATTATATCTTTACCCTGAGCAATTAATTCACGAGCTTTCATACTCATTGCAATAGTGGCTGATGTTTTTGTATTTGAGATTCTCTTTGAGATCTTCATTATTTATAAAATGTACTATATAAAGTTACTTGGATATTATGATATTCTGAACTAGAATCATAGCTAATTTTTCGTTAAACACAATTATTTATTAAAAAAATGAATAAAAAGGAATTTAAATTAATATCTGATTATAAACCATCTGGTGATCAACCAACAGCAATAAGTAAGCTTTTGGATGGCATTGAATCAGGTTTAAATTCACAAGTTCTTTTAGGTGTTACAGGCTCAGGTAAAACTTTTACTATAGCAAATATTGTAGAAAAAATTCAAAGACCCACAATTGTTCTAGCCCCAAATAAAACCTTGGCTGCCCAATTATATGGTGAAATGAGGGAATATTTTCCAAATAATGCTGTCGAGTATTTTGTCTCCTACTATGATTATTACCAGCCTGAAGCATATGTTCCTGCAAAAGATAGTTATATTGAAAAAGATGCTGCAATAAATGAACATATTGAACAAATGAGATTATCAGCAACAAAAGCGCTTTTTGAAAGAGAAGATACGATTATTGTTGCTTCTGTATCTTCAATATACGGTCTAGGTGACGCTAAGTCTTATCAAGAAATGGTTCTTCATTTATCAAGAGGAGAAATGATAGATCAAAGAAAAATTTTAAGAAGACTTGCAGAGCTTCAATACACTCGTAATCAAACAGAATTAAAAAGAGGAACATTTAGAGTCAATGGAGATATTATTGATGTTCATCCAGCTGATTCAGAAAATGAAGCTGTGAGAATTGAGTTATTTGGAGATGAAATTGAAAGCTTAAGTTTCTTTGATTTTTTAACTGGAGAGGTTATTCGAGTAGTACCAAGATTAACTATTTATCCTAAAACACATTATGTTACTCCTAGAGAAGTTTTATTGAAAGCAATTGACGATATTGGATTAGAGCTCGAAGAAAGGCTTAAAGAGTTTAAGTCACAAAATAAGCTTGTTGAGGCACAGCGTCTTGAGGAGAGAACAAAATTTGATTTGGAGATGATAAAGGAAATTGGATATTGTTCAGGAATTGAAAATTACTCAAGATATCTATCTGGACGGAATCCAGGTGAGGCTCCACCCTGTTTGATTGATTACATGCCTTCTAATGCATTAATGATAATGGATGAAAGTCATGTTACTGTCCCTCAGTTTATGGGTATGTATCGTGGAGATAGATCTAGAAAACAAACATTAGTTGACTTTGGTTTTCGACTACCCTCAGCACTAGACAATCGACCATTAATGTTTGAAGAGTTTGAAGTTTTATCTCCGCAAATGATTTATGTATCAGCTACTCCAGGTGATTATGAAATTAAAAGATCTGGGCAGACAGTAGAACAAGTTGTAAGGCCAACTGGTTTAATTGACCCGGAAATTGAAGTGAGGCCTGCAAAATCGCAAGTCGATGATTTACTAAGCGAGATCTCAAAGGTAGTTGAAGCCAACGAAAGGGTTTTGGTTACAACTCTTACTAAAAGAATGTCGGAAGATTTAACTAGCTACTTACAAGACCATGACATAAAGGTAAAATACCTTCATTCTGATGTTGATACGGTGGAAAGGGTGGAAATTATTAGAGGTTTAAGACTTGGAGAATTTGATGTTCTAGTAGGTATCAACCTTTTGAGGGAAGGGCTTGATATACCAGAAGTGTCATTAGTAGCCATTTTGGATGCCGACAAAGAAGGTTTCTTACGCTCTGATAGATCTTTAATACAAACAATTGGCCGAGCAGCTAGAAACATTAATGGAAAAGCAATTTTATATGCTGATGAAATAACAGGCTCAATAAAGAGGACTATGGAGGAAACCGAAAGAAGAAGAAATAAACAGATTAGTCATAACAATGAAAATAATATTAAACCTAGGGGAGTAAGTAAATCGATCCCAGATATAATGGAAGCAGAAATATCAAATAAAAGAGAAAAAAAATATATTAATAATGAATTTTTAAAAGAATACTCTGGAATCAGCCCTTCTATTGCTATGAGGAAAATTAAAAGTCTCGAAAAAAAGATGTACGAACATGCAACTAATTTAGAATTTGAAGAGGCGTCTAAGATTAGAGATGAAATTAAAAAAATTAAGGAATTTGTATTTTCATCAGGAAATCAGGAAAAAGTCAGTTAGTACATTTTAATTATTATTCTCCCAGTATTTTTTCCTAGTAATAAATTTTTAGAGTATTTTGGTATATCATTTAAACCAATTGATTCTTTATTGATTATATTCAAATTTTTAGGCTTATACTTGTTTGATAAAATATCCCATATTTTTTGGCGATTACCTTTGTAATTTGTAGAGCTTATACCAAGTATATTTACACCTCGCATAATAAGTGGAAATACTGTTGTTTTTAAATTTGGGTCACATGCCATACCAATTGAAACAATATTTCCATTATCTTTTGTACTTTTGATTATCCAATCTAAAACTTCTCCACCAATATTATCAATTGCCCCACCAAATATCTTTGGACCAAGTATTTTATTATCTATTTTTTTTTCAAACTGTAATATCTGATTTGCTCCTAAACTTTTTAAATATTTTATTGAAGATTTTTTTCTTGTTAAGGCAATGGTTTCGTATCCTAATTTACTCAAAATGCTTAACGATATACTTCCTACTCCACCTGTGGCTCCTGTTATTAAAATTGGCCCAGATCCTTTATCTTGTTTATTTAAAATCATTTTTTCTATTGCAATTGCAGCTGTAAAACCAGCTGTCCCAAGTCGCATTGTATCTATTTGGCTTAAATTTTTTGGTATTCTAACAAGAACATCCTCTGGTACATATGAATATTCAGTAAAACCACCATTTATTAATTCACCCAAGCCAGCCCCTGACGCTAGAACCTTTTCTCCCTTTTTGAATTTTTTTGAATTGGTTTTTACAATCATCCCAGACAAATCTAGCCCTGGTATAAGTGTTTCTTTTCGTGTTATACGTGTTTTTCCTGTTATGGAAAGTGCGTCTTTATAATTTAGGCTTGAATACTTTACTTTTACTAGAACCTCGTTTTTTCTAATTTCTCTAAAATTATTTTCTAATATTTCAAGTTTATGTTTTCCCTTGATATAAGACACATTCAAAGATTTGTAATAACTCTTATTCATTTTTTAATTTAGCATAAACCTCATCAGCTATTTGATTAGCGATATCAACTGAATCATTAATTACTGTAAAATGCCCCATTTTTCTGCCTTGCTTTGGTATTTTTTTATTATACAAGTGTAAAAAAATCTCGTCTTTTTTCAAATCATCGAAATTTATATCTTTACCTTCCCATAACTCACCAAGTAAATTAACCATTACCGATGAATATTTTAAGCTTGACTTAACAGGCCGCATATTTTTGCAAATCTTCACCTGATGATCAAATTGAGACTCATGGCATCCTTCAATAGAATAATGACCACTGTTATGAGTTCTTGGAGCAATTTCGTTTACTAGAATATCATCCATCTGACTTATAAAAAATTCTACACACAGTATTCCTTTATAATTTAAATTTTTTGCAATACATATAGTTATTTCTTCAATTTTTTTTGATTCATTATCTTTGATACTTGCTGGAACTTTAGATTTATGGAGAATATTATTTATATGAGTATTTTCGCTGATAGGAAGAAGGATTATATCTTTTTCATAGCAACATGCTACTTGAGAAACCTCCATTTTCAAATCTACTTTTTTTTCTAAGACAAAATTTTCACTCCCTAGAATTTTATAATATCTTAATAGCTCATCATAGTTATTAATAATTGCTTGACCCTTTCCGTCATATCCAAAAGTACTTGTTTTTAAGATGTAAGGCCAATCTTTTATTTCTTCTAGAGGCTTAAGATTTTCTGGTGAATTTATCTCGAAATAGTTTGTCGTAGGTATTTTTAATTTTTTCAGAAAAATTTTCTCGAGTATTCTATTTTGCGATATTTTTAATGCTTTTGAATTTGGGTATACATTAATTTTTTCTTCTAATTTCTCTAATGTTTTATATGGAATATTCTCAAATTCTGTGGTGCAGATTTCGCAATTTTCTACTATTTTTTCAAGAGCGTTTGAGTCTAGGTAATCAGCGTTTATAAATTTATCTGCTATTTTTCCTGCTGGACAATCTTTGTCAGGATCAAGTACAAGAACTTTCTCACCCATTTTTTGTGCGCTTTGCACAAACATCAGTCCTAGCTGCCCACCACCTAACATGCCAATATATTTTTTTTCCTGCATTATTTAATTACTTTAATTTTTTTGATTTGATTTTTTCTTCTTGTGATTTTCTAAATTCTAATAATTTTTTTTCTAATTCTTTATCAGTATTTGCTAGTATTGAAACTGCAAAGAGTGCAGCATTTGCTGCACCAGGCTCACCAATTGCAAAAGTAGCAACGGGGATCCCCTTAGGCATTTGAACTATTGATAGAAGAGAGTCATTACCCTCTAAATGTTTTGTTGGTATTGGAACTCCAAGAATAGGTAGCTCAGTTTTAGCTGCAAGCATGCCAGGCAAATGAGCTGCCCCCCCTGCACCAGCAATTATACATTTAATGCCTTTATTTTTTGCTGTCTCTGCATATTCGTACATCATGTCAGGAGTTCTGTGCGCGGATACGATTTTTGATTCGTGTGTGATATTGAATTCATTTAACACTTCTGAAGCAAGCTTCATTATCGGCCAATCACTATCGCTTCCCATGACAATTCCAACAATTGGATTTTTGTCTTTTGACATTTCATTACCCCCGATTTTAAATATGATATTATAATATAGAAATTTATAGCTATCTATAGAGTGGATATAGTTTTAATTATACATTTATTTTCGAATTTATGAAAAATATATTGCATACATCAGATATTAAAAGCCTTAAGAAGATTTATCAGGGAAAGGTAAGAGACATTTATGAAATCGATAGCTCTCATATTTTAATTGTATCAACAGATAGAATATCAGTTTTTGATGTAATTTTACCAACTCCAATTCCAGAAAAAGGGATTATTCTTAATAACGTTTCTAATTTTTGGTTTAAAAAATTTAGTAGCATTATTAGTAATCACATAGCTGAATATAATATTAATGATTTAAAAATTTCAGATAGAGAGTATGACGAAATTGAAGGACGTTATGTAATTGTAAAAAAACTTAAAGCACTCCCCGTAGAGTCAATTGTAAGAAACTATTTAATAGGTTCAGGATATTCTGATTACCTATCTTCAGGTTCAATATGCGGTATCGAGCTTCCAGCTAATTTGAAAATGGCCTCAAAACTTCCAGAATTAATTTTTACCCCTTCAACTAAAGCAGAACTAGGCGATCACGATATAAATATTTCTTTTAATAAAATGTCAGAGATTTTAGGGAGAGAAAACTCAATCTCAATAAGGGATATAAGTTTAAAAATATTTATAGATGCCTCAAAAATACTGAAAGATAAAAATATTATATTAGCAGATACGAAGTTTGAGTTTGGTCTTTCTGAAACAGGTGAAATAACTATTATGGATGAGATTTTAACTTCAGATTCATCAAGATTTTGGCTTTCAGAATCATACGAAGAAGGAATTAGTCCAGTCAGCCTTGATAAACAATTTATTAGAGATTACGTGAAAAGCATATCATGGAATGATACAATGCCGGCTCCGGCACTTCCTGAAGATATAGTAGAAAAAACTTATGAAAAATATAAAGACCTCAATAGGATATTGACAAGTTAGCAATATGATTAAATGCATAACTTTTGACCTAGATGATACTCTCTGGGCTATAGAGCCAGTAATTCTCGAAGCTGAGCAAAGATTTCACGGATGGTTAAAAAAGAACTATCCTATCGTTGCAGATAATTTCGATATTTTGTCGCTAAGACAATTAATGAAGAAAACTGCCTCGGACAATCCTGACATAAAACATAACCTTACCGAAGTAAGAATAAAGGGCTATACTTATATTAAAGATTTATATAAATTACCAGATGATATGCCATTGAAGTCTTTTAAATATTTCATGAAATATAGAAATAAAGTCAAATTATACGATGGTGCTGAAAATATGCTAGTAGAGCTAAAAAAAAGATATATGATTGGCACCATAACAAATGGAAATGCATCTTTAGAAAAAATTGGAATAAAAAAATTTTTTGATTTCGAGGTTAAAGCAGCAGATGTCGGTTTTATGAAGCCAAGCTCAAAAATCTTTGAAGCCGCTCTCAAAAAAGCCAGATGTAAACCATCCGAAATGGTTCATATCGGAGATAGTTACGATAAAGATATAATCGGTGCAAAATCAGTAAATATGAATTATATTTGGTTGAACCATAAAAATACTGAATATTTTGATGTTGAGAAAAGTAATATTATTAGATCGATATCTGAAATTCCAAAATTATTATATGATCGGTGAATATATGGAAAATGGTGAAAAAAATTACGATAAACTTGTAAAGCAAATTGGTACATTAAAATTTATTGTTTTAATTATGGCGGTTGCATTAATTTTTGATTCTGCCAAAAAGATAGGATTATTTGGAGAGTATAATATCATCGCGAATTCTGTTTCTTCTAAAAATATTTTTTTAAAAGGTGACAATAATAAAAATTATGGAAAACTAAGCGTTGAAGATAATAAGATTAGTATAACTTTGCTTAATGAAAATAATCAAATTATTATAAATCCTAATAATATCGAGTTCTTCGAGTTGGATGATTCTACAGATAAATTAATACTTAAGATTCCAAAGTAAAAATTAGAAATTTCTTAAATAGTTAATATGAAACTCAAAACCAGGGTTATTATATCCATAAACTTCACTATATTTTCTATTAAAGATATTGTTAAATATGAACGATACTTTATTATTTATATCTAATTTCCAATTTAGCTTAGCGTTTGCTATCACATAGTCATTTAAAAAAACTGCTTTATATGGCCATGATGAAAAATCCGTATCCTTGACTTTAGAAGAATAAAAAATATTTGTATTTAAATATAAATAATTTGAAAATGTATTTTCATATATCAGGTTAAAAACATTCTTTGGCCGCCTAACTTCTGATATTTGTTTTTTTGCAGTAGCATTATATTGTGTAGAGTCAACATAATCATGCTTAAACGTAACTTTCGATTGCGAGTTTATTAACATCTGTATTTGTGTTTCAAGACCTTTTCTATAGCTATTATTTGCTATATTAAGAGCTGTGTACCCACCATTCCCATCACTCGTAAAGCCATTTATTTCGTCTCGAAGTTTCATATTGTAATATGTTTGAGATATATTTAATTTATTTCTCAATATACTTTTGTAATAGCCGATTTCTATTTGTTTGATGCTCTCAGGTTTTAGATTTTCATTTCCATTAAAAGTTCCAGGATAATAACCAAACCTCTCGGTGAATGTCGGATTTTTGAAAGCTGTAGCGTTATTAATAAATACTTTCCCGTTCTCTAATTTATAGGTGAATCCAACTCTATGTGTATTATTATTATCAAATTTTTGATTAATTGTACGTCTTAAACTAATTTCAATCTGGGTATTTTTATATGGAAATATTAACTCAGAAACAAAGGAGCCATTATATTCACTTTGGTTCTGGTTACCATTTCCATATGACTGATCGAGAACTAATTGTGTAAAGTTAATCTTTTCATACTCGGCGCCAAAAGATAAAGATGGCGGCATCTTAAAACTAAAATAATCAATAAAATTAATTTTTGTATTAAAGAAAGTCTTAAATTTCTCTGATTGGGTAATGGTTTCCCAAACCCCATTACTTGGGGAAAAATCTAAATTCTTATTTGTTGTGTACTGAAAACCCTGTTTAAAAGATATTCTCTTTGAAATCCTATTTTTATATACGTATTGAGAATATAGCTGGTTTACATCTGTTGTTGCATTTTCGTTATCAACTAAATTTCCACTTGCATCCCTATCATTCTGTTTATAAATATCAAAATAAAGGATCGAAAAATTATGATTAATAGATTTTAGATTTATTCGAAAACTATCATTTTCGTATCTATTTCTGTCGCCAGATGAACCACTGGTATCAGTTCCACTTGAATCAAGAAAATTTACATCTACGCCATATTGAAAAAACTTATTTACACCGGACAAGGAGTAATTTTTTATATATGTGTTATTACTTCCTGTAAGTATGTTAGCACCACTTTTATTTTTTGTTTTGATATTTATAACTCCGCTAACTGCATCTGGCCCATGAACATTACTATATGACCCCCGTAGGATTTCAATATTTTCGAAATTATGAGAATAAAGGTGCGAAAAGTCATACTCTGATCCTGATGCAGGGTCATTAACTTCTATACCATCAATCAAAACAAGTACATGGTTTGCTTCACCACCTCTCATTCTTAATTGATTCATCCCTGCAATTCCGCCAGATTGACTTAAGGTCAGGCTCGATTTATTTTTTAAAATTTCTCCTATTGATAGATTTATGCTTTTTTTATTAAGTTTAATTATTTCTGGGTTACCAGAGTGAAAAAAAACATCCTCAGTACTTGGGTTTGGGGAAATATAAATTGGAGGAAGGTCTCCTTCGAAAGAAACTGATACATGAAAGTAAAAGGTTAATACAAAAACAAAAAACAAACGCACCATATCACTAAATCTCCGTGTTTATGCCTACGTTAGTACATACTATATGTTCTTGTTCCAGCAGTAATAAGTCTAATAAATTGATAATTATTGTCAAGTCATTAAAGCTTAATTTTCTATCAGCATAGAAAGATCAACAGACTCAATATTTTTTGTTAGGTCGCCAATTGAAATATAATCAATTTTTAAATTTTTAAATGAATTAATATTTTTTAAGGAAATATTCCCAGATACTTCTATAGTCGTTTTTTTTCTATTTACTAATTTTATTGCTTTTTTTATCTGAGATAATTTGAAATTATCAAGTAAAACATTTTTTGGGTTATATTTAGATAATAAAATAAGATCCTTTAAGCTTTCAACTTCGATTGATACTTTTTTTAAATCAATTTTTTTTTCTATATTTTCTATAAAATTTTGAAATGAATGAAAACTTGCAATATGATTTTCCTTGAATAAAATTTGATCATATAACCCTTTTCTATGATTATACCCTCCACCAATTTTAACAGCATATTTTTGAGAATTTCTTAGATTTGGGATAGTTTTTCTTGTATCTAGAATTTTTATTTTTTTATCATCAAGTTTTTGAATATATCTTTTTGTTTTCGTTGATATTCCGCTAAGCATTTGTAAAAAGTTTAGCGCAGTTCTTTCTGAAATTAAAATTATCTCTCTTGAGGAGACGATTTCACATATTTTTTGTCCTCTCTTAATTATGTCACCATCTTTTTTATACCACTTAATTTTAACATTTCCACTGTATTTTTTTTGTATTTGCTCAAATACTAAAACAAACCAAATTTGTCCACATAAAATAGCTTCATCATTAGAAAAGACAGAGGCCTTGACTATTTCTTTTCTTTTATTATATAAAAGTGATGTTGTTAAATCTTTTCCCTTAAGATCTTCTTGTATTGCACTTATCACATCTTTCAATGCAATTTTTTTTAATTCGTTTTTTTTCAATTAATTATTTTCCTGAAAATACTCTTTTGATATCTTGAATATAACTGGACTTAATAAAACTAGCGCAATTAAATTTGGTAGAGCCATAAAACCATTCATAACATCTGCTACTAACCAAATTAAGCTAATACTATCGCTTGCTTGCTCTCCAAAGTTTAGGGCATAAGCGCCTAATATAATTGATAAAAGCCAGAGAATTCTATAAGGAGTAATTATTTTCTTACCAAAAATAAATTGAGCGCATCTCTCTCCATAATAACTCCAACCAATAATTGTTGTAAAAGAAAAAAGAATTAAACATATGGTAACTATAGAGTCACCAATATTCGGCAACCCAAATATAAAAGCATTCGAAGTAAGTGCAACTCCTTTTTCGCCCCCCATCCAAGAGCCACTAATAATTATGACTAAAGCAGTCAGTGAACAAATTATTATGGTGTCAAAAAAAGTACCCAACATTGCTATTGCACCTTGTCTTGGGGGATTATTTGTTTTCGCAGCAGCATGTGCTATTGGAGCACTTCCCAAACCAGCTTCGTTTGAAAAAACACCTCGAGCTATACCAAATCTTATCGCCATAAGCACAGTAGCCCCTGCGAACCCTCCAGTCGCCGCTGTTCCATTGAATGCATGATCAAAGATAATGTTAAAAGCATCTGGAATTAAATTAAAATTTAATATCACTATAACTGAAGCCGAAACGATATAAATTAGCGCCATTAGTGGCACAAGCGCCGAAGCAAATGTACTGATTCTTTTTACACCACCAATTATTACCAAACCCGCAATAATCGCGATTACAACCCCAGTTAATGCTGGTTCAATACTAAGGGTATTTTGTAATTGGTTTGCTACAGTATTTGATTGCACCATGTTGCCAATTCCAAATGCAGCAATTGTTCCAAACAAAGCAAATAAAAACCCTAACCATTTCCATTTTTCTCCAAGGCCATTCTTAATGTAATACATTGGCCCACCAACATAAGAACCATTCGAATCAGTTTCGCGATACTTAACTGCAAGGACTGCCTCACCATATTTTGTTGCCATACCTACAAAACCCATAACCCACATCCAAAAAATTGCACCTGGTCCACCTAGGGCAATTGCTGTTGCAACACCTGCAATATTTCCTGTTCCAACAGTTGCAGACATAGCAGTAAACAAAGCAGACCTAGGAGAAATTTCTCCTTTATCAGAGTCAGAAGATTTATCTTTAATTAATCTAAAAGCATAAGGAATTTTTATTATGGGCATGAATTTTAACCCAATTATAAGATACAAGCCGGTGAACCCAATAAAAGCTAGCATATATGGACCCCATGCAATACCACTTAAGGTAGAAAAGAAATTAGTCAAAGTCTCCATAAATCCCCCTTTTTAATATTTTCTTAATATTTTAATATTTCTTTCATATAATTATGTTCTAATATGACACTAATGCAGAATATTGTAAAAGTCTATAATAAATGGCAACCAAAATATTAGTCATCGAAGATGAGCAAGCGGTAAGAGAAATGCTTTTTTATGCTTTAAATAAAGCAGATTTTGAGGTCCGTGAAGCTGCGAATGGTGAAATTGCACTAGATATTTTAAAAAAATACAATATTGATTTAATCCTTTTAGACTGGATGTTGCCTGGGCAAGCTGGTATCCAGATTTCGAAAAAGCTAAGGTCGATGCCTGAAACTAAAAATATCCCAATAATTATGCTAACTGCAAAATCAGAAGAGTCAGATAAAATTATGGGTTTAGACTCAGGAGCAGATGACTATGTAACCAAACCTTTTTCCCCAAACGAATTAATCGCAAGGATAAAAGCTTTATTAAGAAGAGCATCACCACAAACTAGTACAGATATAGTTAGTGTAGGAAGTATTACTCTTAATCCCTCAACACATAAAGTAAATGATGGAGGAAATGAGCTAGATTTGGGTCCCACAGAATTCAAATTACTACATTTTTTTATGACACATCCCGATAGAGTATATAGTCGCTCACAATTATTAGACTTCGTATGGGGTAGAAACGTATACGTCGAAGAAAGAACCGTGGATGTACATATATTAAGATTAAGAAAATCATTGAAATCAGATTCCTCAAAGTACATTCAAACTGTAAGAGGGGCAGGATATAGATTTTCAAATTAAAAGAAAATGATAACTTTTATACTATTTTAGATATAATGCTTACATGAAAAAAGAAGATAGGAAATTTAAAAGTTTTTCTTTTATTTTTGACGCACTTTATTTTGCAATATTAATAATCTTATCACTTGTCATTGGCGCATTATTAAATAACATCGCTTATAGTCTTATAATCGCATTATTTATTTTTGTCTTAAAAATTCTATATGAAAATTATAAGCTTGAAAAAATAATATTAGATTTTGATAATAAAAGTTTAGATAATTATCCTAAAAAAAATGAAAATTTAATTCTCCAAATAAATAAAAATTATGAAGATTTGTTGTCGATCTCTGATAAGTTTTATGCTTTAGAGAAAAGATTTAAAGAATTAAGTAACTCAATGCCTGATGCTGCCGTTGTCATAGATAAAAAACTTAATACTGAATGGTTCAATGAGGCTGCAAGAAAAATGCTATCTTTTGAAGAAATAGATATTGGAAGACCAATATTACACCTCATACGAAATCCAAATTTTACTGATTTTTTAAATTCAAAAGAAAGAGATTTCTATGTGTATTTTACTTCTCCGCAAAATTATAATATGACCATTCAGTGCTTCATTGTTCCATACGCAGAAGATAAATTTTTGTTAACTTTCAGAGATGTGTCGCAACTTGATAAAATTGATAAGATGCGTCAAGACTTTGTAGCTAATGTTTCTCATGAATTAAAAACACCCCTTACAGTTTTATTTGGATATTTAGAAACCATAAGTGAAGATAACTCTATGGGCTTTGATAAAAAAATTATTGACGAGATGTTAAAACAAGCTAAAAGAATGGACACATTAATAAGTGATTTATTAAAACTCACAAAGTTACAAACAACAAACATTCCAGATAAGAAATTTTCAATAATTAATTTAGAAGAAATCATAAATGAGTTAGTTACATCTTTTGATAAGAAATCAAAAATAAATAAAAATCAAATAAAATTTTCTTTTTCAAACAAGCTATATATAAGAGGAGTTTATGAGGAGATTTATAGTGCTTTTTCTAATTTAGTTAACAATGCAATTATGTATTCAGAAAAAGGAACTAATATAGAAATTCAATGTAAATCAAGTGCAAACGGTGAGATAGTTTTTTCTGTAAAAGATTATGGTGTTGGAATACCACCTGAAGACATCGATAGAATTACTGAAAGATTTTATAGGGTTGATAAGGGTAGGTCTCGAGAACAGGGGGGGACAGGCCTTGGGCTATCAATAGTAAAACATATCTTAATACGCCATGGTGCTAGATTAGAGGTTAGTAGCGAGCCAGATGTCGGAAGCCAATTTACTTGTATATTCCCAAAAGCGAATTGACTAACCAAACCTGCCAGTGATATATGATTCTGTCAGTTTATGCTGCGGTGTTGTAAATATTTTACTTGTTGGCCCAACTTCAACTAAATTACCCAAATGAAAATACGCTGTTCGCTGCGAAACTCTTGCGGCTTGTTGCATTGCATGAGTTACTATTACAATAGTGAAGTTTTTTTTCAGATCGTATATTAATTCTTCAATCTTTGCAGTTGCTATTGGATCAAGAGCTGAACATGGTTCGTCCATAAGAATAACTTCAGGACTTACAGCAATTGTTCTTGCAATACACAATCGTTGTTGTTGTCCACCGGAAATACTTGTTCCAGGAGCATCTAGCCGATCTTTAACTTCTTCAAATAAACCAGCTTTATCTAAGCTTTTAAAAACTATTTCATCGAGCTCTATTTTATTTTTTGCCATACCATGAATTTTTGGACCATATGCAACATTATCGTAAATGGATTTTGGAAATGGGTTTGGTTTCTGAAAAACCATCCCAACTTTTGCTCTTAAAGAAACAACATCAGTTTTTTTATCTAATATATTTTCGTTATCAAGAAATAATTCTCCTTCAACCCTACAAGTATCAATAGTGTCATTCATCCTGTTTAAACACCTTAAAAATGTTGATTTGCCACAACCAGATGGTCCTATCATAGCAAGGACTTCGTTTTTTCCTATATCAATACTTGCATTATTAATCGCTGGTTTATCTCCATAAAACACATTTATATTCTTTGCAATGATTCTTGGGTCATCAACATGAATATTTCCAACAGTTTCAGAATTTAAAGCCTGCGATTTAGTTTCTTTTAATAATTCTTCGTTATCAAACATATTTCTTTACACTAGGTAATATTTTTTTCAAACTTTTTTCTCAAATAAATAGCTAGACTATTCATTAATACAAGGAATATTAATAATACCATAATTACAGCTGCTGTTCTTTCAACAAACCCTCTTTCAGGAGTATCTGCCCAAAGAAATATTTGCACGGGCAATGTAGTTGCAGGATCTGTAAAGCCTTGAGGTATATCCACTATAAAAGCTACCATGCCAATAATTAATAGTGGTGCACTTTCTCCCAGAGCTTGAGCCATTCCTATAATAGTGCCTGTCAACATCCCAGGCGTTGCTATTGGTAATACATGATTAAAAACAGCCTGAACATTAGAAGCTCCTAAGCCAAGCGCTCCTTCTCTAATTGATGGAGGAACAGACTTTAAAGCAGCTCTAGCTGGAATAATAATTCTTGGTAATGTCATCAATGACAATACCATGCCACCAACAAGAGGAGCAGATCTTGGCATTTCAAAAAAATTTAAAAAAATCGCAAGCCCTAATAATCCAAAAATTATCGATGGAACTGCAGCCAGATTATTTATATTTACTTCAATAAAATCTACAAATTTATTATCTTTTGGTGCAAATTCCTCCAAGTAGACTGCGGTTGCTATTCCAATTGGAAAAGATAATACAAGAGTTATAAGAAGTGCATATAATGAACCTAATAGTGCTACCAAAATTCCTGATTGTTCTGATTCTGAAGAGTCTCCGCTAGTAAATAACGTTTTATTAAAAACCTTCTTTATTAAGTTTTCTGATTCAAGATATTCAATCCACATAAGTTCTTGATCATCAATTCTTCTTTCGTTTTCAGGTAAATTTCTATTAATATTTCCTTTTATTAGCATGTCAACATCATCATCAGCTAAAACCCAAATATTTTGTTTTGAACCAATAATACTTAGATCATTATTCACAATATTCCTTATCTGGTATTCTGCCGAGCTACTAATAATTTTGTATAATTTTCTTTTATTACTTCTACCAGAAACTTCTGGGAATAAGTTTCTTATAGATTGTTTTACCAATCCATTAAAATTTGCTTTTTTTATTTTGTTCCAATCATTAGTTTTATTTGGATCAAGAATTTCTTGATCAAAATAAACTGGTAACTGAATTCTTGTTTCTTGAAATGCCGTATACCCTTGAGAAAAAATACTTATAAATAATATGGTGAGTAACGTTAACGCTGTGGTTATTGATATAATGCCATACGCCTTAAACCTTTTTTCTTTTGCAATCCTTGATTTTAAATTATTCATATTGTTCCCTATATTTTCTTACAATATTCAAAGCAACATAATTAAGTATCAATGTCATAAAGAATAGTACTAACCCTAGAGCAAATGCCGCTAGAGTTTTGGGGCTGTCGAATTCTTGATCACCAACAAGCAAAACTAGAATTTGTACTGTAACAGTAGTTACTGCTTCTAAAGGATTTGCCGTTAAATTTGCTGACATACCTGCTGCCATAACAACAATCATTGTTTCTCCTATTGCTCTAGAAATAGCTAAAAGAAGTCCCCCAATAATTCCTGGTAGTGCAGCTGGTATGATTACTTTTACAATAGTTTCAGATTTTGTAGCTCCAACTCCCAAAGAGCCATCCTTCAGATTTTGAGGTACAGCATTTATTACGTCGTCTGAAATTGATGATACGAAAGGTATAATCATTATCCCCATTACAAGTCCAGCGGCCAAAGCACTTTCTGAAGCAATGTTTAAACCAAAATATTCACCGCTAGATCTAATAAATGGTGCCACCACAATTACTGCAAAAAATCCATATACCACAGTTGGGATTCCTGCTAAGATTTCTGTTAATGGTTTAATTATATCTCTAGTTTTTTTCGTAGCGTACTCAGACATATATATTGCAGACATCAAACCTATTGGGCCTGCAATAATCATTGCAATAAATGCTATTAAAAAAGTTCCTGTAAATAATGGAATAGCACCAAAGGCACCTGAAGAACCTACCTGATCTTCTCTAATAGGAATTTGTGGGCTCCAATGAGTACCAAAAAGAAAATCTGTTATAGGCACCATTGAAAAGAATCTAGTTGCCTCGAAAATTACAGAAAGTAATATTCCAATAGTAATTAGAATTGCAACTGTTGAGCAAATTAATAAAAAAATTTCAATAATATTTTCTACTTTTTCTCTTGCGCGAAAATTTTTTTCAATCTTTAGAAAAACTATAAGGGCTGTTATTAAAAAAACCAATAAGGATAAAAAGAAAATTAAATTTTTTGATAAAGAAAATTCAGGATACAAATAATTTTCAAAAAGACGCCACATTGAAATGAAAAGCAAGGATACTATTAATGAGTAAATAGCAATTAAAGAACCATGATAAATTGGGGCAGAGTGTAACTTCTCTGATTTCTGAATAGATACTGATTTTTTCAGACCAACATAGTAAGACGACGCTGCCAGCAAAACAAGAGTTATTAATATTACTGTCATATTCATATGATATTAATGCCTAATTATTAGTTATAAGTTTGATTTTTAATAACTTACGGGTAATAATGAAATTAACTAAAACTATTTAATCATTGTTTTATTACAGTTTTATTACAATACAGCGTGATTTAAGAAAAAATAATATGGAAGAAAATCAGTTTGATACAGGACATATTTCAACACAATATCATAAGGCTTTAGATGAAATATTATCTAAGACTCTTGAGATGTCTGGAATCGTTGAAGCGTCATATTCTGATGCTTTAGCAGGCCTCATTAATGGTGAAAGTTCTCTCTCGAAAAAAGTTGCAACTGATGATTTTATTGTAAATAAAATGGAAATTGAAATTGATGAAAAGTGTAATACAATATTGGCACTTCAAACCCCTGTTGCATCAGATTTAAGATCGATTATTACCATTTTAAGAATTATTACAGATCTTGAGAGGGTAGGTGATGAGGCAGAAAAAATCGCAAGGATGTCTTTAAAATTAAATTACGAAAATATTGATATGGAGCTCTTAAAAACCTTAGAGCATCTTGGCAATAGTACTTCAAAAATATTGCATAATTCAATTGACGCATATGCAAGAAAATCGGTTGAGCATGCATTAGAAGTTATAAAGGACGATAAAAAAATTGATATCGAATTTAAGTCATGCATGAGACAATTAATATCTTATATTGTAAAAATTGATGACGACAAAGGAGTAAAAAATTTCCTTGATATCTCAACTTGTGCAAAAAGCATAGAAAGAATTGGCGATCACGCAAAGAACATAGCACAACATACAATTTATTTAATTAAAGGAAAAGATATTAGACACATATCAGTTGAGCAAGTTTTATCAGAACTAAACGAGGATTAGTCTATACAAGAAGATATTCAAGCAACGCCTTTTGAGCATGCAGTCTATTTTCAGCTTCTTGCCAAATCACACTAGCAGAACTATTTAAAACTTCTTCGGTAACTTCTTCGCCTCTATGAGCAGGAAGACAGTGCATAAATATTGCATCTGTATTTGCTAAACTCATAAGATCTTTGTTAACTTGAAGTGTTTTAAAGATTTTCTTTCTTTCCTCTTCTTTATCTTCATCACCCATGCTTGCCCAAACGTCAGTTACTACTAAATCTGCATTTTTTACAGCGATTTCAGGGTCATTAGTTAAAGAAATATTATCATCAGTATTTTCGAATAAAGAAGGAGTAAAATTTTTTGGAGTAGCAATAGAAAGATCAAATTCAAATTGCTTGGATGCATTAATATAAGAATTACACATATTATTTGCATCTCCAACCCAAGCAACTTTTTTACCCTTAATTTCCCCTTTAAGCTCTTGGTAAGTCATCATATCTGCGAGAAGCTGGCAAGGATGAACTAGTTCCGTTAAGCCATTTATTACGGGGACTTTGGAAACCGAAGAAAACTTTAATAAATCTTCATGTTTATGCGTTCTAATTACAATACAATCAACCATACTTGAAATAACTCTTGCAGTGTCTTCAATAGGCTCTCCTCGACCTAGTTGCGTATCTCTCGGCGAGAGAAATAATGTATTTCCACCAAAATGTGTCATACCAACCTCAAAAGAAACTCTTGTCCTAGTTGAAGATTTATCAAAGACAAGTGCTAGTGTTTTATTTTGTAGAGGTGTATACACAATATTCTTTTTTACCATATTTTTTAGTTCTATAGCTCTATTAACAAGATTTTTTAAATCATTCTTTTCAATATCTAAAAGTGTTATAAAATGTTTTATATTCATGATGCTTAATAATTCTTGAGAACTTCACATAATTTTTTAATAATAAAATTAGCCTGATTTTTTGTTATTATTAGAGGAGGTAGTAGCCTAATTACATTTCCTGATGTTAAATTTAAAATTAAACCTTTTTCGAAACAGTCTTTTACAATATTTGAATTCTGTTTTTTGATTTCTATTCCAATCATTAGACCCAAGCCTCTCACTTCTTTTACCACATCCATTTTACTCGTTTT
Source organism: uncultured Thiothrix sp. (assembly GCA_902624655.1). Taxonomy (GTDB): domain Bacteria; phylum Pseudomonadota; class Gammaproteobacteria; order Poriferisulfidales. Next base: position 208,234 of record CACNYJ010000002.1, on the reverse strand, counting down.
CAATTTTAATTGAGATATAATATATTTGCCGATCATTTTTGAATTTGCATTAAGGTTATCTCTTTGTATCAAATCAATAACTTTTGATGATACTGCACAAACAAGAGGGTTTCCTCCAAATGTGCTTCCATGCGAACCTGGAGTAAATAATTTACTAACTTTTTTATTTCCAAGACACGCTCCAATTGGAACTCCATTTCCTAATCCTTTTGCGCAAGTTACAATATCAGGTTTTATATTATAGTTCTGATAAGAAAACCATTTACCTGTTCTTCCCATTCCAGATTGAACCTCATCTACAATTAATAAAATATCTTTTTTTTCAGTAATTTCCCTAATATTTTTAATAAAATCTTTATTTGCAACTCTTATTCCACCCTCTCCTTGAACAATCTCAATCATAATTGCAGAAATGTTATTTTTATTAATCGCTTGTTTAACAGATTTGATATTATTAAATTCACATTCTAAGAAACCATTTATTACAGGCTCAAAGCCTTTTCTTACTGCTTTATTTCCAGTTGCACTTAGAGTAGCTATTGTTCTTCCATGCCATGATTTATCAAACATTATAATTTTTGGATTTTTTATTTTTTTATTGTTTGCATGAAGTCTTGCAAGTTTAATTGCTGTTTCATTTGCCTCTGAACCAGAATTACAAAAAAATGCAGAGTCCATCTTCGAAATTTTACATATTTTTTTTGCAAGCTGTTCTTGATTTTTAATATTAAATAAGTTTGAAACATGTAAAAGTTTTTTTGATTGGGAGCTAATAACTTTTGTTATTTGATTATTTGAATGACCAAGCCCGCAAACCCCTATACCTGATATCGCATCAAAGTATTTAGCTCCTTTTCCTGAATATAGGTAACATCCCTTGCCATATTCAAAGGAAATTGGTAGAGGTTTGTAATTTTTCATTAAATAATTCATATTCTTAAAAATAAAAACGGCAGCTAATGCCGCCGTGTTAATTTAAGTATTTTACTGTCAATTATGATTAAATTCAATGCTATAGGCTATCTAACTTAATTTTGAATTTATTTGGCTGCCCAGTATTATTTTGACTTATTTGCTTACATACATCAGCAGGTGATATTTCATTCTCTTCTGCAATATTCAGTATGTTAAGTGTTCTATCGTAGAAGGTCTTTATTAATTTAAATGAATCTTGTTCATCTCTTGTCTTCAATATAATGCCTGCCGATCTAAAAACTCCACCAGCATTTGCCAATGTATCTGGTATATATAAAATGTTGTTTTCAACTAGCTGGCGGTTAGCTTCATCTGGGTCCGAAATATCTAGCTGATTATTTGCTGCCCCGCAAATTATTTTACATTTAAGCTCTTTAATTCTTGATAATCTAATATCGTTACCTAATGCGCAAGGAGAGTAGATATCTACCTCTTCTTTATGAATTTCATCATGATCAACATTCTTAATTTCATGGGAAAATTTAGCCTGTAGATTATCTGGAAATTTTATTTTATTAAAATTTTTATCAGCAATAACAAGCTTTGCACCATCAGCTAAAAGATAATTTGCTAATTGGCAACCTACTTTTCCAACCCCTTTAATTGCAATTTTCAGACCTTTTACCGAATCTTTATTAAATTTAAACTTAACTCCAGCTTTTATGGCATTATAAACCCCAAGCGCTGTACATATGCTTCCAATATCAGGATTAGAATATTTTGTTGTAAAGTCAGTATAAGCAGTTAATTTTTGTAACATCGTATAATCAAAACCAACATCGAGACCACCATAATAGTCTCCATCAAGATAATTTATTAACTCACCTAAGCACGGGTAGAAATTTTTTTGGTCAACTTTAAATGCTTTACTATTTTTATAAAAAATTTTTTGTATTGCTGTTTTTCCACCACTCATATTAATGCCAGCGACAACGCATTTTTCAGTCATAGCCTCTGCAAGTTTCTTTACATCAAGACATGCTCTTTCATTGTTTCTATAATTAAAATAACGTATCCCCCCAAATGCAGGACCGTTTTTCAAAGTATGGATAGCTATAAAGGCGTTAAAATTACTTTTCTCATCGCAGCCACGCACTACTCTTTCATAACCTTTCGTTTTTATCTCTTTTATATCCATATAAAGTTCCAAATAAAAACGGCAGCTTATGCTGCCGTTAATAAATATTACTGTTAAATTTTTTTAAATTCAAGTTTACAATGGTAAACCATGCATATGACTACTCATACACATTAGCATTGGTATTGATAGCAAAGTATTTGTTCTAGAGGCCATGAGTGCCACAACTTTTCCTTTAGCAATTTGTTGCTCTGAGGCTTTTACTATTCCTAATATTCTCTTTTGATTTGGCCAAATTAAACCCCAAACATTAAACAACATTATTGTACCTAACCATGCACCAATTCCTATAACAACCGCCCCATCTTGAAGAGCAAAGGCAGTATGAATTCCAATCCCACTATAATGAAGAGCTGCCGCACCAGTTACCCAAGTTAGAAGTGCGCCCCATCTAAAATAGAAAAGGGCAGTTGGGGCAACATATTTATTAATAGCTGCTGGACCTGGACCATCTTTATCTGCTAAAGCAGCAGCTACCCCAGGAACTTGAACGAAATTAAAGTAGTATAGAAGGCCAATCCATATAATTCCAAAAAAAACATGAAGCCAAGTTACTAGTGACCATAAAGGCATCGCTGGCCCCAAATATTCAAGAGAAAAACTAATAGATATTGCAAGAATAAAACCCAGACCCACAGTCATGGGTAACGACTTTAATGGATTCATTATTTTTACCTCCACATAAAAATATATATAATCAATTATTATTCTAATATTTGAGATAAAATGTTGCAAATTATGATTTACTTATATAGTTAAACAAGATTTTACTATTAAATTCAATGAAAATAATTTCAAAAAGCGAAGCAGAAACAGAAGAATTAGCTATAAAATTTTTAAAAAAAATTTCACTTCCACTAATTATCGGTTTTTCTGGAGAGCTTGGCGTTGGAAAAACGCAATTTATAAGAAGTATGATACAAACATTTGATAAAGATGAAAGGGTAAAAAGTCCGACATTTGGTATTGCAGAAGAATATCTCTTTAAGGAAGCAAAAATTGTTCATGCAGATCTTTATCGGATAAAAAAAGACGAAAGAGATTATATAGATTTTAATAATTATTATGAAAATAATTTTTTAATACTTATAGAATGGATAGAAAATGATTCAAGATTATTTTCATACTCCGATATTTTAATAGACATGAGTTTATGTAAAAATAATATAGACAGAGAAATATTTTTGTCTGGGAAATCAACAAGAGGTAAAAAAATTTTACAAGAATTTGAAAATACAAAAAATTAATTTATGAATTATTCTAATATATTTAAATATTTTTTATATGGCTTATTAGTACTTGGATTATCATCAAATGCTAATTCCATTAACGATCTTAATAAAATACGTACATCGTTCGATAATAATCAAAAAAAAGTAAGAATTGTATTTGATGCGTCGAAAAAAATAGAATTTCAGATAAAAAATAGCAAAAATCAGAGCCAGATAAATATTAATTTAAAAAATATTCGTACAAATAAAAATTTTAGTAAACCATCTATTGATAAAAAGTATTTTAAAAAATTTATTTTAAGAAAAATCGATAATAATTTAGATTTTGAATTAGTTACAAATTATAAAATCCAATATAAATATTTCTCTTTAAAACCAAACAATAATTATGGTCATAGGCTTGTATTTGATATTTATCTGGGAAAGAAAAAATCTACAAATACGAAAGAGAAGAAAAAAAATTCGACAAAAAAAATATTTGTAATAGCAATTGATGCTGGTCACGGTGGCAAGGATCCTGGGGCAATAGGAAGAAGAGGAACTAAGGAAAAGGACATTGTTTTATTAATAGCAAAAAGACTTCATAAGCTTTTAAAAAAGGAAAAAAATATTAAACCTATACTCATAAGAAACAAGGATTCTTATTTATCATTAAGACAAAGAATTAATAAGGCACGAAGATATAAGGCTGATTTATTTCTATCAATTCATGCGAACGCATCAAAAAATAGAAAAGCAAGAGGGTCATCAGTATATGTGTTATCTCAACACGGCGCTACAAGTGAGCAGGCAAAATGGCTTGCAAATAAGGAGAATTCATCAGATCTTTTAGGTGGCGCGAGTATTGACGATAAAGATCAAGATGTAGCGCAGGTTTTACTTGATCTGTCGCAAAGTGTCACAATTGAAACAAGCCTTAAGGCCTCAAGCATTATTCTCAAAAAATTGAAAAAAATCTCTAAACTTCAATTTAATAGTACAGAGCAAGCGGGTTTTGTGGTTTTAAAATCTCCTGACATTCCCTCAGTCTTAATTGAGACCGCTTTTCTTTCAAACCCAAAAGAAGAAAAAAAACTTAAAACAAAAAAATTTCAAAAAAATATTGCCAAAGCAGTAAAAGATGCAATTCTAGAAATAATAAGAAAAGGAATTATTTAAAAAAATTTTTATCGTAATTTTTTTGCTCAATTTTTTGAAAAAATTTAGAATATAAATTTGATGATAATTTTGAAAGTTTATCTGATATTGATTTAGCTGGCTTATACTTGATCTGGATAATTTGAAAACTATCTTTCAAAGATATTATATATTCATCACTTGTTAATATTTTATCAATTAATTTTAAATCTAAGGCATCTTTTCCATACCAGTATTCACCTGTTGACACCTTGTCAACATCAAGATTTTTTCTGTTCTTTTTAATGAAGTCTTTAAACAAAATATGAATATCCTCTAATTGTTCTTTTAATTTTTTTCTATCCTTGTCGGTATTCTTTCCAAACATCGTAACTGTTCTTTTATAATCGCCTGCTGTTTGTTGCTCAAAATCTACTCCTTTATTTTTTAAAAGCCTATTGAAGTTTGGTACTTGAGCGATTACGCCTATAGACCCGATTATAGCAAAAGGCGATGCAACTATTTTATTTGCAACACATGCCATCATGTAGCCTCCACTTGCAGCTACCTTATCTACGCATATAGTTAATGGGATATTTTTATCTCTAATTCTTTTTAATTGCGATGCGGCTAGACCATGTTCATGAACAGTTCCTCCTGAATTCTCAAGCCTAAGTAAAACTTCATCGCCTTTATTATATGACAATAAAATTCCAGAAATTTCTCGTCTTAAAGATATAATCTCGCTTGCTTTTATATTGCCTTTGAAGTCTATAACAAAAAGCTTATTATTTGATTTTTTAGAATTCTTTTTCTTTGATTTGGCGAATTTTTTATATTCTTTCTTTGACAAGATGCTTTTCTTGATTCCTTCTTCTAATGAATCTAAATCTTTATTTATGCTTTGAACTTCTAAACTTCCTGTTGTAGTGCTTTTCTTTGAGTTCACAATTACACTAATAACTATAACTATACTTATGACTATTGTTATAGTTTTTAATAAGAAAAGCCCGTAATTTGAAATAAGATCTATAAACATTTTTTAAAAATTATATATTTGAAATATATTTTGTACTTCATTCCCTTTAGTATGGATAAACATTTCCTTGAGATAAATATTAACGCATTTGTTCAAAAATTCACCTCTTATAAGTGTATCATATTTGTTTGTTCCGACCATTTTTAAATTTGTACTATAGTATAATCTATCCAGAAGTTTTTTAGATATCATTTGTTCAACTATTTTTGGTCCGGCGATAAAATATACTGATCTTAGGTTTTCTTTTATAATATGCTTATTCAAAAATGCCGGTGTGATATCTTTTCCTCGAGTTCTTTTTAACTTGCAACCATTTTTTTTAAAATATTCAATTTTTCTTGTGCTATTACAAGTAGTAAGAATCGTAATAGATTTTTTATATTTTTCAATTTTTTCCGATATTTTAAAATTAAGGCTGTTACTTAAGATAATTATCTTTTGTCCGCTAAGTTTCTTTGTTTTTCTCCAATTCATCAATTCCTGATTTTTTAGAGATAATATATCCCCGTAGTAGCCCTGGTTAAGGCCATTAACATAATTCGTGTTTGTTACTAAACAGTCTGCTTGAGCGTGTAATTGACAAAATAAATTATAGTCAATGTCACTTTTTATGGCCTCAGGGGTCAATAAATTTGAAAATTTTTTATTTTGTGTTGCTATTCTACCGTCCAGACTCGATAGAAAATTAGCGTAATAAAATGGCTTTTTGGACGTTTTAATATTAGATAATAAAGGCTGTAAATACATGGTTTCAGCTTTAATAGCAGTCTTTTTACCATTTGGATAAATTTTTTTTATCATTTGATTCATAAATTCAATATTAATATTTTGTACATATTTGCTAAGATGATCAATATAAAAGCTTATCACTTTATGTATAAGTTATAAAACGTTTCAGGATGATCTAGCTATTTATGGATGAATAAAAATAAACATAAATAGAGGGGATTGAAGAGTGGAATCAATACTTGAAATAAAAGACGGTTGCGTCTCGTCAGAGCAACTATTAAGAAGTTATGCTTTTGCAAGATACTTAAAAATATATAAAAAAGAATTTCTTGAAGATCTAGAAAAAAAAGGCGAGAAACATTCTCAAGAAGCAAAACAAAAGATGGATTTGATAGCAAATCTAACTTTAAGAGATATTCTTCAAATTCTTGAAAGGGATTCTAATGGAGCCGAGCTTGAAAGAGATAGAGCGATTGTTAGATTTCTTGACGGTTGCTACCATCACTATAGAAAAAAAAGCTTTTCAAGACTCGTGCGTATGCACAACGAAGTTGTAACAAGTTCATCTGAGTCACAAAATTCTATAAAAACAAAAATTTCTCAAAAAGCTGAAAATCTATCTGCTTTGATAGTTTCAACTAGAAGAAAGCTTCTTGATAAAGTTGGCTTGGGTCATGGTGTGTCAAGGTCGCATGATGCCTCCCCAAATGTCACAGCTGCTGAAATATCCGGACATTATGGGAATATTCCATCCTCTTACGCAAAGCTAGCACATACAAATTTAACTGTTACAGCTGATATAAAAACTGGAGTTCATTATGATACTTCGGTAAATAAAAGAGCTTTCCCTTTTTATGAACTTAACCATAATCCATTAAATTTAGATATTTTTGAACCTGAAGACTGGGTAGCCGTGCCTCTAAGTGTTGGGAAATGGTTGATTATAGCTTATATACATAAATCAAGAGGTTGCATAGAAATGGAACCTGGGCTTCTCAATTTATTTCCATTTTATAAAATTGATCAAAGTTTTGTGAATAAAAAACCTGATGGTATTTTCTTTTTCGGGTATCCAGGAGCACCAAAAGAAGATTTAGGATTTTATAACGATAAGGAAAATGATTTATTAATTGGAATGGTGCCTCAGTATCCTGAATATGGTTATTTTGGTTATTGTAAAAAACCAATACTAACCCTCCATAATGTGTTGGCGATATTAAAAGGTGACTTTCCTCTTCATTGTGGCTGCAATAGATATGTTGTTGGTTTTGACTATGAAACTGCAGAGCCATTCATATCAGAAATTTTTATTAAGGCTGATGATATGGGAAAGGCAGAATTTCACAAAGGAGAAGATAATGTTGTTAGATTAAAATTTTTTGGCACAGAGATTGGAGCATTTGCATGTTTAGATGGTTTTAGTGAGCAGGCCAAAATGCAGCTAATAGGAAGAGAGATAGGATACAATGCCTCCGCAGGAACAAATGCAAGACAAATAGTTCCTGTTGCCGAAGAAAATGAAGTATCAACTGGAAGTGACTTAGATTTATTACTGTATATTAATAATTACGATTTAAAGAAACCTGGGGAGACAATGGTTGATACTAGTATGTCAGTAGATATTGCTATGAAACATTTCCATGATGGAAGGAGATGTGCAGCTGGAAGCACACAAACTGGAAGAGGTGGGACCGAAATAAGTTACTGGGCAAACCCTTTTCCATTACTTAAAGATAATGATGGAAAAATTTTACATGAAGAACTTTACGAGAAATATACCAATACTGAAGAAGAACTTGTTTCAATTATTGAGAAATTAGTCAGTAAGGGTGAGATGGAGATTGGAGTAGCATACAGCATGCTAATGGCTGGAGTTTATGAAGGAAATACTGATGATGATGTTCTGTCATGCGAATTTAAAAACAGAGAAGAAATAGAACAGGAAGGGCCAACTAGACTTGCAGAGTCTCTAATAGTTTCAATTAAAGAATTCGCTATTAAAAAAAGAAATAGATTAGGAAATAATCCAAGCGAAGTTGATGTCACCGTAGCAATAATCGGTGATAGCAGAACTGGAAAATCTGAAACATCAGAAAAAATGGAAGGCATTTTAAATATGAATATCGCCTAGCAAAAATTTTTAGTTTGAATAATTTTTTAATTGTTCTTTTATTTTTTCAATCTTTGCGCTTAACTCTTTAATTTTTTGCTCATCAGCAACTACAACATGACCGGGGGCATTATCTATAAAGTTCTTATTACGAAGTCTAGTTTGAATAGTCTCATATTGGCCAGTTAATTTCAGTTCTTCTTTTGATAAACGATTAACTTCTGATGCTATATCAATAATATCTGAAGATGGAATTAATAGTTTAAGATTATTTGAAACACAGGTATGAAAATTATCCGTATCAATTTTTTTATCAGTATAAATATTATTAATTTTTGCTAGGCTCATAATTAAATATGACATTTTCTTAAAATAAATTTTGTCTTTTTCAGTTTCTCCATTCACGAAAATATCGATGTTTTTGTTTGGTTGTACCCCAATCTCTGATCTTGTTTTTCTAATCTCAGAAACAACATCGATCATCCAATTAATATCATGCAATTCTTTTGAAGAACTAAATTTTTTAGAATCAGGAAAATCATTATCTTGAAGAAATTTCCCTTCGCTAAAAACTTCTTTATAAATTTCCTCAGTGATAAATGGCATTATAGGGTGTAGTAACAATAATATATTTTTTAAAACTTCTCTTAGATTCATTACAATAACTTGCTTAGTTTTTTGTGATAAATCTTTGTTATTAATATTAGATTTAGAGATTTCAATATACCAACTACAATAATCTTGCCATACAAAAGAGTATATATTTTTTGAAGCGTAATCAAATCGATAGTTTTTATAACTTTGTTTAGTACTATCGATTAAACTTGCAAATTTATCTCTGATCCATAAATCTTCATCATTAAGGTCATCAATATTGATTTCGCCAGAGGAGAAACTACCTTGCATACTCACAAATCTCGCAGCATTCCATATTTTGTTACAGAAGTTTTTATATCCCTCCACGCGTTTTAGATCAAAATTTATATCTCGTCCATTACTTGCTAGTGACGCGAAGGTAAATCGTAAGGCGTCTGTACCGTAAGAATCTATACCGTTCGGATAATCTTTTTTTGTATTTGACTCAATTTTTTTTGCCATTTCTGGCTGCATTAAATCCGAAGCTCTTTTTGCAATCAAATCATCTAAATCAATTCCATCAATTAAGTCAATTGGATCTATAATATTACCTTTCGATTTCGACATTTTATTTCCAGATGAATCTCTCACTAATCCATGAACATATATCTCTTTGAAAGGAACCTCTCCAACAAATTTTTTCCCCATCATTATCATTCGAGCTACCCAAAAAAATATAATATCAAAACCAGTTATTAATACGCTTGTTGGGTAAAAAGTTTTGACTCTCTCTGTTTCACTAGGCCACCCAAGTGTTGAAAATGGCCAAAGCGAAGAAGAGAACCAAGTATCTAATACATCTTCATCTTGTGTTAAAGTAACATTATCATTTAAATCGTATTTTCTTCGCACATCATGTTCGTTTTTGCCAACATAAATATTTTTTCCCTCATCGTACCAAGCAGGTATTCTGTGACCCCACCATAATTGTCTACTTATGCACCAGTCTTGAATATTATTCATCCATTCAAAATAGGTTTTCTCCCAGTTTTTTGGAACAAATTTTATTTTTTCTTCTTTAACACAATTGATTGCTTCTTCTGCAAGGGGTTTAACTCTTACATACCATTGATCGGTCATAAGTGGCTCGATAATTGAATGGCTTCTGTCACCTCTAGGGATGATCAACTTATGTTCTTCATCTTTTATCAAATGGCCAGTTTCTTTCAACTCAGAAATAATTTTCTTTCTTGCAGCAAATCTATCTAGATTATTAAATTCCTTTAGTTCGCATTTTATTCTCGCAGATAGATCGAAAATATTAATTTCTTCGAGATCATGTTTCTTCGCAAGTTCGTAATCATTGAAATCATGCGCAGGCGTAACTTTTAAACATCCAGTTCCAAATTCCATATCAACATATTCATCTCCAATAATTGGGACTTTTCTGCCAATTATTGGAACAATTATCTCTTTACCTATAAAATCTTTATATCTTTTATCATTTGGATTTACAGCAACTGCACTATCACCTAATAAAGTTTCGGGTCTTGTTGTAGCAATCTCAAGATAAACTTCACTGTCATCATTTAAAAAATATTTGATATACCAAAGTTTTCCATTCTCTTCTGAGGACACTACTTCCAAATCTGATAAAGCGGTTTGTAAAACAGGATCCCAATTTACCAACCTTTTACCTTTGTAAATAAGTCCATCTTCATATAAGTCAATAAAAACTTTATTTACAGCTTCTGATAATCCCTCGTCAAGAGTAAATCTTTCACTATCCCAATCAAGAGAAGCGCCCATTCTTCTTAATTGCTTAGAAATAATATCTCCAGATTGACTTTTCCAATCCCAAACTTGATCTATAAATTTTTCTCTTCCGAGATCGGTCCTTGATATACCTTGTGCAGTAAGCTTTCTTTCAACCACCATTTGTGTAGCTATACCTGCGTGATCAGTCCCAGCTTGCCATAGAGTGTTGTAACCCAGCATTCTATGGTATCTACATAATATGTCCATTAAAGTAACTTGAAATGCATGCCCCATGTGAAGTGTCCCAGTTACATTGGGCGGCGGAATCATAATACAATATGGAGCACCATCACCTTTGGGTGAAAAAATTTTATTCTTTTCCCACTCTTTATACCATTTTTGTTCAATTTCTAAAGGATTATATTTGCTGTTCGACATTTAATTACGTTGTAATTATTTTATAAAGATTTTGCATTTTCAAGAATAAAGTGAGTCAACAGTGAAACAGGTCTTCCAGTCGCACCTTTTTCAGATCCCTCATTCCAAGCGGTACCTGCGATATCAAGATGTGCCCAACTATAATCCTCAGTAAACCTTGATAGAAAGCAAGCGGCAGTTATTGTGCCAGCATATCTTTTTCCAATATTTGCTATATCTGCAAAGTTACTATCAAGCTCTGACTGGAATTCTTCCCAAAGAGGTAATTCCCAAATATAGTCATGACTAATTCTTGAGCTATTCAAAAGTTTTTTAGTGAGCTTTTCATCGTTTGAAAGCACTCCACTTGCAACTTTTCCAAGTGCTACAAGGACCGCTCCCGTAAGAGTTGCGATATCTACAACATGTTTTGGCTTGAAACGAGATATATAAGTTAACGCATCACATAACACTAATCTTCCCTCGGCATCTGTATTTAGAATTTCAACAGTTTGTTTCGACATTGTCGTCACAACATCACCAGGATTTGTCGCAGTACCACTTGGCATATTTTCTGCAGCAGCAATTACACCAATTACATTGGTTTTAAGATTTAATTCACTTATAGCATTCATTGTTCCTATTACACTAGCTGCACCACACATATCATATTTCATTTCATCCATTCCATTACTTGGTTTAATAGATATTCCTCCAGTATCAAAGGTTATTCCTTTGCCCACAAATACTATAGGTTTCTCATTTTTTGCTGAGCCGTTATACTTAATTGTAATTAATTTAGACTCCTCTTTACTTCCATTACCAACTGATAGTAAACAATTCATTCCCATAGATTTCATTTCTTTTTCACTATGGACTTTTACACTTAACTTTTTGTTTGTCTTTGCAAGATCTGCTGCAGTTTTTGCTAAATATGTCGGTGTACAAATATTGCTTGGAAGGTCGCCAAGATTCTTTGCACACTTTATTCCATTTGCAATAGCTTTTCCCTGTAGAAAATATTTTTTTATTTTCTTTGAATTTGTTGCGTTAAAAGATAGAAAATTAATTTTTTTTATTTTATAGTTTTTTTTGTTTTTTGTTTTAAATTTAGTATCGTTATAAACATAGTCGATACCATTTAGTTTTATAGATATATTTCTTATAGCCCAATTTATTTCAATTTTTTTTGCAGTAAATGAATTTGTATCAAAATGGATATTTTCCAAAAGTTCTTCTTTACAAATTCTACAAAATGCGTTGACTGCTTGAATAAATTTTTTTTCGTTATAATCTTTTTTGTCACCGAGACCAACTAAAATAGCTTTATCAATCTTACTTCCAAGACTTTCGTATATACTTAACTTTTGTCCCAATTTTCCTTCAAATGGAGATTTATTAATCGCATCTTTAATTTTTTTCGCTTCAGGAGCTTTTAAAGAATTATTGAGAGCTTTTATGCTTTTATCAGTAAATATGCCGAATATAGCTGACCCTTTAACCTCTTTTGATGTTATATTGTTAATAAAATTGTACTGCATAATTACTTAAAGCCTCATGTATTGATTATGAAAAATAGTTCTAAATATACCAAAAATATAAAAAAATGGTTAGATATTTACAATTTGTTCAAATTTAAATTAAACCACCTCAGTAATAAGATTATATCTGCTCTTGAACAAAAACAAAATAGCTATGTTAAAAATTTGTCTTTTAATACCATTAAAATAAATAAAAAAGATTTTTACTCGCGATTTGAAAAACAAAAAGAAATTTTAAAAAAATTACATATTCTTTCAATAATAGATAAATATTTGCTTAAGAATTTTATATATATTTTCTTATCTGTGTTTTTTGTTTTAATTTTAGTAATAGTTGGAAGATTATTTGTAAGGCTTCTTCAATACGTTGTAGACGGTAGGTTTGATATAGATATGATTTTTAATATTTTATTTTTAAGTACATCTAAATCTATAATATTGCTATTACCTTTTGCAATAATGATCTCCTTAATTGTATCCTTATCAAAATTATATCGAGATAGTGAAATTAGCGCATTAAAATCTTCAGGAAACTTTCAAACCATTTTCACAAAATTTTTTTACACAATTACGATACCTTCTTTTTTGATTATTTTTTTTCTAAATATTTTTGTATCACCACATTTAATAACAGAAATTCAAAAAACAAAAATTGAAGCTGCAGCAACATCTGAGATTGGCCTCACATCACCTGGAAAGTTTATTCAAATGAAAGATAAAAACTGGATAATTTTTGTTGAAGAACTTGAAAATGACGTTTCAAAAAGAATATTCATAAAAAGCTCCGAAAACAACAAAATTTCTATTGAGACAGCAGAAGAGGGCGACGAGTTTTTAGAAGATGGGGTTAGGAGGTTAATTTTGAAAAACGGGCAGAGATACACTGGGACTCCTGGAACGGGAAATTTTCAGGTCATGAAGTATGATTTGCATGAAGTTAAGTTATTAAATACAACACCTGATTTCTCTCTTAATTACAGAATGAAAAGTATATACGAGCTTTTTATTGATGAAAACGAACCATTAGCTAGCGCAGAGATTCAATGGCGTTTATTTGCTCCACTTTCGGTCATAGTATTAATTCTTTTTGCATTTATTTTTGGAGACGTTGCCCCGAGACAGAACAAGTACTCTAATATTCTTTATGCAATTATAGTTTATTTTCTTTACTCCAATTTTATAATTGTTTCAGTAAATGGCATCCAGAAAGAATCTTTCTATTTCACTCTTTTTGGTACTTGGTGGGTGCATATTCTGGCATTGTTCATTTGTTATACCTTATATTTAAACAAAAGAGACCAAATTTATAGTTTTACTCAAATAAAAAATCATTTTAAGAACATGGTAAATAGAAAATGAAAATATTAGATAAATATATTGCAAAGCAAATCCTAATATCAATATTTACTATTTTGGGGATTTTAATTGTAGTTGTTGGCTTATTAGATCTTGTAGATGAGTTAAAAAAAGTTGACGCAGAGTATTCTCTATCCCTTGCTTTCTTGTATGTATTGCTGAACATACCTCAAAATATATACGAAGTGTTTCCAATAGCAACTCTTATGGGGAGCTTGATTGGGTTAAGTAAATTGTCAAGTACAAGTGAATTAAATGCAGTAAAATCTAGCGGTATATCTTTCTCAAAAATAATCTTTATATCTCTTCGGGCAGGATTACTAATTATGCTCGTTACTTTTTTAATTGGAGAATTTATTGCTCCTAAAGGACAACAATTAGCAAATGAAGTGAAAAATTTAAGTCAATCAAATAGGTTGAGCATGAAAAATACTGATGGTATATGGATAAAAAGTAAAGATAGTTTTATTCATATAGCAAAAGTATTCCCAGATAAAATTATAGAGGAAGTTTCTCTTTATAGGTTCAATAGTAAACAGCAGCTTATGGAGTCTATATATGCCGAAGAGGGTTCTTATCAAGACAATAGATGGATAATGAAAAATATTACTTCTACAAGTTTTGAAGGTAAGGATGTAAAGGTCACATCAATGGAAATTACAACCTTTGAAGAATTTTTTGATTTAGATTTATTTGACATTATGGTTGTTAAGCCTAATCAAATGACTCTATTTCAGTTAAATCAATATATTGACTATCTTAAAAATAATTCGATGGAAGCAAAAATGTACGAGTTAGCATTTTGGTCGAAATTTTCTATACCCTTATCATGTTTGATAATGTTTCTATTAACAACTCCATTTGTTCATTCAAATATAAGATCTGCAAGTTATGGACAAAGAGTATTTGTAGGAATCTTGCTTGGTGTAGGATTATTTTTGTTTAATCAAACAATGAATAACCTTTCACTCATCATAGATATACCGCCTCTACTGGGAGCATTCTTACCGCTTATAATATTATTAATTATTAGTATACTTATTTTTAAAAAATTTTATGGGTTTAAACTTTCACCAAGTATGTTTTCGAAATAATATCATGCAAACAATTTCTATCTTTTCGAAAAAGTGAAATCAAGAAACCTATCCCAAAAAGAGAAGCAGATAAAATAGATATATTGAACCTTATAATGGCTTTTTTATAAGATATTTTTTTGCCTTCGCTATCAACAATTTTAATCCTCCATGATTTCATACCCAGTGTTGCAGAGCTATTTACCCAAAACCAAACAAAAAAATATTGAACTATTAGATAAAAATAAATCTGCATCGTATATTTAAGGAAAACACTATCCTCTACATTAAAGCTATAAAACGGAAGTGATGTGACAATAATAATTGCAAGAACAAGTACACCATCATAAAAAATTGAGGTCAGTCTTCTCCATAAATGAATATTTTCCATATCTTTTGCTCATTGTAATAGATTTATAATTACTTTATTATATTATTAGAGATATGAAAAAGAAATTAAACAATGAATATTTAGATAGCTTTTTGGATAATATATGGGCTGAACAAGGTTTAGCAAAAAATACACTACTATCTTATGAGCATGATATTAACAGTTTTCTACTGTTCCTTGATAAAGAAAAAATAAAATTATTTGATACAAAGCAAACGGACGTTAACGCATTTATTTCTCAGAGATTTTCGAATGGAATATCTTCAAGAAGTAATATGAGATTAATTTCATCACTAAAAAAATTTTTTTTATATCTATACTCGCATAATTTTTTAAAGAAGAATCCAACCGAAAATATTGAAACTCCAAGAAAGATTAAATCTCTTCCTCATACTATCGGTATCGATCAGGTCGATAAACTTTTAAATGCTCCAGATATGAATTCGCGTTTTGGATCAAGAGACAAAGCAATGCTTGAAATTTTATACGCATGTGGATTAAGAGTTTCAGAACTTGTTTCTTTAAAATTTTCACAAGTTAATATGGAAAGTAATTTTCTTAGAGTTTTAGGTAAAGGTAATAAAGAAAGAATCATACCCATTAATGATTATGCATTATCGTTTTTAAAGAAATACATTGATGACTTCAGAAAAGATTTCATTACTTCCAAAAAAACCGATACATTATTTCTTAGCAATCGAGGAGCTGAGATGACCAGACACTCTTTTTGGCATATTCTAAAAAAATACGCTTTACAAGTTGGCATCGAAGAACACTTATCGCCACACACCTTAAGACACGCTTTTGCAACACACATGATAAACAATGGAGCAGATCTCAGAGTTGTTCAATTATTACTTGGGCACAGCGACTTATCCACAACCCAGCTTTATACTCATATTGCAAAAAATGAATTAAAGGAGTTACATTGCAGAAATCACCCAAGAGCCTAATAAATTTTTTAATTTTTTTATCTGCATTTTTCTTGAGTAGTAATATAGTTTTTAGCGATGAAAATTTTGACCCTAATATAAAAATCTTGGAAAAAAAATTAAAAGAAATAATTCCCGCCTATAAGTTTGATTATATTAAAAAATCACCTGTTGAAAATATTTATGAAGTAGCGTTCGAAGGGGCAATAATATATGTCACGAATGATGCAAAATTTATATTTGAAGGAGGCAATCTTCAAAAAGTAATCAAAGAAAAAAATGAATATTTTTTTAAAAATATAACTGAAGTTTCATTATTATTAGGTAGAAAGAAATTCTTAGATCAAATATCAGATTCAAAATTATTTGTTTACGGAAATGGAACAAAATATATTAATGTAGTCACAGATATTGACTGCCCTTATTGTAGAAAATTTCACAATGACATGCCAAAATATACAAAAAAAGGAATTAAAGTTCGATATCTAGTTCTCGCAAATAAATCAAATTCAAAAGGTAGAATTATATCAGCATGGTGCGCTTCTGATAGAAACAAAGCGTTCACGCTGTTAAAACAAGAGAAAAAAATCGAAAAGAAAGATTGTGATAATCCTATAGAGGAACATCAGCAATTAATAAAAAGTATTGGTGTTAGCTCTACCCCAACAATATTTTTGAATGATGGAACATTAATTCTTGGCTATACAAGTCCTGATGTTATTATTCGTCAGCTAAATAATTAGAGAACCAATTGTCTTTTTTTGTATTAAAACCATTTATTACTAATATATTTTTTGCTCTCGTACAAGCAACGTAGGAGAGGTTGGTTTCCTCAGCAACTTCTTTATAAGAGGCTTCCTGAAATAATTCTTCGATAAATACATTATTTTTAAAAATATCTAACTTATACAATATATCTTTGCATGAAAGGTCAGAATTAAAAACTGGGTAAACTTTATTTTGCATTAATTTATTTTTTTTGTATGTTTGCGCTAAAAAAACAACTTTTGACTCTAATCCTTTTGCAGCATGAATAGTAAGAACCTGAACAGAATTTAATGAATTTATTTCATAGGTTTCTTCATAATTCTCCATTATTTCTATTTGGTTTAAAAAGAACAGCGGTGATATGTATCTTCCATTATTAATCTTTAAACTTAAATTTAAAAAATTTAGAAGATTATTCTTAACTTCAATATTTTCGAGTTTATTTTCGCACCGATATTTTGTAAAAATATCTATATCATTATATATTTTGTCCAATAAATCATGAATTGGAATTTTGCCTACGAGAGATTTCCATTCACTAAGTAATTTACCGGTCTCGGTTTTGACAAGAAATTTTTTCATGTCTGTGTAATTTTTTATATTTAACTTCTCAATTTTGCCTATGGAAATATTGAAAATAGGTGAAATTAATAATCTATAAATTAAACCTTTATCGTTGTCATCAATTATTATTAATTTAAGTAAATTTTTTATATCAATAATTTCAGGTTGAGCCATCAAACATATTTTATTATCTAAAATAACTGGTATATCTTTATTTATTAATGAATCTCTTATATGGCTCATATGAGATCTATTTCTGACTAAGATTAGAATATCCTTATATTGAATATTTTTTTCTTTACATAATTGCACTATTTGTTCTGAGATAATTTCTGATTCTAATTTAATCATTTCATCCATCAATAAGTCTTCTACCTCAAGCCCACTCGTATTTTTTTTTATTTCGTTTAACTCAACCATTCCTTTTGTTTTAATAGATGTTGAGAATTTTTCATTATTTATGAAAGTATTATTTATAAAATCAATTATTTCTACAGATGATCTTTTTGACTCATTAAGAACTATATTTGTAGAATTAAAATAATTATTTGTAAAATCCTTGCATATTTTAAATAAAAGAGGCTCTGATCCTCTAAACCCATATATTGACTGTTTTTCATCTCCCACTACAGTAACACTTGACTCATCAGAATTATTTGAAATCGCAACAAGAATCATTTCTATAACTTTCCATTGAATATAGTTTGTGTCTTGAAATTCATCAATTAAAATATGTTTAATTGAGTTTGAAATTTTATAAAATATCCAATCATCATCACTTAATGATGAAAGTTTTTTATAACAAAGCCAGGTTTTATCAGAGAAGTCATATAATCGTTTTTCTTTAAGTACTTTTTGATACTCAGTAAAAAAATAACTTACAACATTTTTCCATAATATTTGTATATCGTTGAATAATTTATTTTCGTAAAGATATATTTCATTTATAATTTTTTTTATATCGAAATTATTTTTCAAACATAAATTTTCAATATTTTTTCTTATCTTTCTATCCTTTGTAAAAAAGAAATTAATAATTATATTTATTTTTTTTTCATTAGGAATATTTTTATAAAAGATATCTGTAAGATCTTCAAATTTTTCTATCTCGATTTCATTACACATCAAAGATACTTCATTTATAAATTTATTTTGATAGCCATAAATTTTTTTTTCTATTTTTGAAATATCAATGGCTTCAAGTTTGTTAGATTCAATTATTTCTAAATAATAAGATTTTTTACTGATTATCTCGCGTATTGATTCTTTTAACGAATTAAAACTATTCGTGTATCGCAAAAGAAAATTTATATTTTTTTCAAATTCCACATTCTTTCTAATGTAATTTTTACAAAATATTTTCTTTTCAACATCGTTGATAATTTTCTTTGAATTTACATCTGTATTTGTTTCATAATTTTTCTCTATGTCATTATCTAAATGGAACTGAGATAATATTTCAACAAAAAAAGAATCAAATGTGGATATTCGAATATCTTTATTTCTAATTTGGATTTCATAAAATAAATTCTTTGCCCTATTTGTATAATTATTATAATTTTTATTAATTCCTATTTCTCTTAGCTCAAACTTTAACTTATCGTCATCTTGGTTTGCCCAACTTTCTATTTTTTCATTAAGTCTTTCCCTCATCTCTGCTGAAGCTTTTTTTGTAAAAGTTATTGCTGTAATTTTTTCAGGATCTTCGCCCTCAAGAAGTAAACGCAATATTTTTGATATTATTACCCATGTTTTACCCGTTCCTGCTGATGCAGTAACATTAATGCTTTTCCCAGCTTGTAAATAATTATTGGTATTCATCAATTATTATAATAATATAATTCTTACTTATTTTTTGAGTGGATTTATATGTTTAGAATAGCATTATTTTTAGGTACAAATATCGCGATTCTTTTGGTGCTTGGCGTTACTATGTCAATATTCGGTGTTGAGGGAATTCTTGACGAGCAGGGCATAAATTTAGATCTTGCGTCCCTACTATTAATCTCGTCTATTATTGGTTTTGCAGGATCTTTTATATCTTTGATGGCCTCAAAATGGATCGCTAAAAAAACAATGGGCGTAACCATCATTGATGTGCCAAAAAATTCTACCGAGGAGTGGTTGATCGAAGTTTTAAAAACAATATCTTCAAAAGCTGAAATTAGTACACCAGAGTTAGGTATTTTTAAGTCAAATCAATTAAATGCTTTCGCCACAGGAGCGTCAAGAAATAAATCTCTAATTGCACTTAGTTCAGGCCTAATAAATCAAATGAACAAAGACGAAGTTGAAGCAGTTATAGCTCATGAGGTATCTCATGTTAGTAGCGGAGACATGATTACAATGTCCCTTATTCAAGGAGTTGTTAATACATTTGTAATATTTTTTTCGCGAATTTTTGGACACATTGTAGATAGGATGATATTTAAAGTACAAAAGGGGCATGGCCCCGCATATTTTATAACAAGTTTGATTGCACAAATACTTCTCTCAATACTAGCGAACATAATTGTAATGTGGTTTTCAAGAAAAAGAGAATATGCTGCTGACTCTTCAGCTGCAAACTTAGTGGGATCTTATAAAATGATTTCAGCGTTAAAAACATTATCCTTAAAATCAAAAACAAATTTACCTGATCAAATGGCAGCTTTTGGAATATCCGGCAAGGAAGAAACTAGCTTCAAAAGTTTATTTAGTAGCCATCCATCAATAGAATCAAGGATTGAGGCACTATTAAAACATAGTTAAAAATATAAGAAGTAAAAATATAGGAAGTATGACAAGCTATAATACAAGTAATTTAAAGAACGGGCTGAAAGTTTTAATTAATAATGAGCCATTTGAGATAATTGAAAACTCTTTTCATAAACCTGGAAAAGGCCAGGCTTTTAGTAAAATCAAACTAAAAAATCTATTAAATGGCAGAATCAATGAAAAAACATTAAAAATTGGTGAAAATTTAGAATCAGCAGATATTCTAATCTCCGAAATGCAGTATCTTTACAATGATAATCAAGATTTTTTCTTTATGAACTTAGAGAGTTTTGAACAAATATCTTTAAAAAAAGATATTTTGAATGATGATTGGGTTTGGCTGAAAGGAGAGGAGCTTTGTTCCATTACTTTCTTTAATAGCATTGCAATTAGTGTAGAAATACCAAACTTTGTTGAACTTATGATTGAGCATACTGAGCCAGGACTAAAAGGCGATACAACATCAAAAGCTACAAAACCAGCAAAACTTGAAACCGGAGTTGAAATAAATGTTCCTTTATTTATAAATGAAAAAGATATTGTAAAAATTGATACAAGGTCAAAAGAATACGTATCAAGAGTCAAAAGCTAATTTAATTTAAATATTTCGTCTCTAATTAAAATTTTATTTGAAGTAACGATATTATCATTCCATTTTCCTCGCATATCGCTTAATAAAATTATAACTGTTGATCCAAGATTAAACATAGCGACTTCCTCGCCTTTTTTGTAACTTTGTATTTTTTTATCATTTATATCATTTTTCTTATTTACTCGATATTTTTTTGGGGTAATAATTCCGTGTCTTGTTAAAGAAATACAGCCTACGTTAACTGCACCTACCATAACAATCGTCATTAAAAAAGATTCGCTTTCAAAAGACAAAACTACTCGTTCATTTTTTGAGTATAAATTTTTAATTCCTGAGGATGCATAAGGCGCAACACTATAAAGACATCCTGGTATATTAGTTATTTTTGAAAGTATGGCATCACATGGCATATATACCCTATGACAATCCTTTGGTTCCAAATATATATTAACGAACTTACCATTTGAGAATTTATGATTTTTTTCATTAATTAGTTCGCTTACATTATATTTATGTTTTTTTGCATGAATAAACGTACTGTCATTAATTTCTCCAAATCCTGAAATAGTTCCATCGCAAGGTGAAATTATATTTCTTTCGTCATCTAATTTTTTTCTATGGTTAAAATCAAGTTCTCTAATAAAAAAATCATCTAAATTCTTATAGTCATCTATATTCTTTTTCTGATATTCATCTAGCTCTATCTTGAAAAATCTTTTATATGTTTTTATAAAAATTTTTTTTGTAAATCTATTTTCTATTCTTGCAAGAAAGAAAGTAATTCTCGATATTAGACGTAGTGGAATTATATAAAACAACGTGATTTTTAATTCATGTAATATTATTTTTATAATTTCTTTCATTTTTATATAATTTAACCTTCTTTTTTTGATATAATAGTTGGTATGTCGGGAAATAGCTATGGACAATTATTTAAAGTTAGTACGTATGGCGAAAGTCATGGGGAAGCTATTGGGTGCATGATAGACGGTTGTCCACCAAATCTCAACATTGATATTGAGGCTATACAAAAAGATTTAGATAGAAGAAAACCTGGTAAAACAAGACACACTTCTCAACGAAGAGAGTCAGACACTGTGAAAATATTATCTGGCGTTTTTGAAGGAAAAACAACTGGAACCCCAATTAGTCTGATAATTTATAATGATGATGCTAGAAGCAAAGACTATTCAGATATAAAAGATTTATATAGGCCTGGCCATGCTGATATCACTTATGATAAAAAATATGGATTAAGAGACTATAAGGGTGGCGGCAGGTCCTCCGCAAGAGAGACAGCTACAAGAGTCGCTGCCGGTGCAATTGCAAAACAATATTTAAAAGAAAAATTTAACCTAATAATTCAAGGCTATCTTTCACAACTGGGGCCAATAACACCAGAAAAAATAAATTTTTCAGATATTGAAACAAATCCATTCTTTTTTCCTGATAAGGATAAAGTTGTTGATCTCGAAAATTATATGGACTCATTAAGGAAAGAGGGTAACTCAATCGGTGCAAGAATAGATATTATTGCAAAAAATGTTCCCATAGGATTAGGTGAGCCAGTTTTTGATAGAATTGATGCTGACATTGCAAAAGCTATGATGAGTATCAATGCTGTAAAAGGAGTTGAAATTGGTTCAGGTTTTTCATGTGTTACTCAAAAAGGCACAGAGCACAGAGATGAAATTGACTCAAAAGATGGTTTTTTAAGTAATAATTCTGGTGGAACACTTGGTGGTATAACTTCTGGCCAAGACATAAGAGCAAGTATTGCAATTAAACCAACATCCAGCATCAGAATTCCTGGTAAAACTATTGATAACAAGGGAAATGATTCAACTATTGTAACAAAAGGTAGACATGATCCCTGCGTTGGCATCAGAGCGGTTCCGATAGCAGAAGCAATGCTTGCACTAGTTTTGATGGATCACTCTTTAAGACACAAAGCCCAAAATTTATAATTAATTTTGTAGATTTAAAAAAAATTCTAGACATAAAAAGAAACTATTAAGCAAAATTAAATTATAAAAATTAATACTTTGGATTTTTTGATTTGAATAAAGATAAAAATATATATAAAGGTAATATTTTAGATGCGCCAATCATGCTTGATCGCTCTTATATACATCTTTCATCGTTTTATTTTTTTTATTTTGCAAGTCTTGGTGCATTTTTACCCTATTGGCCATTATATTTATCTTATAAAAGTTTTACCGCATATGAAATTGGAATAATAACTGGGACAATGATTGGAACGAAAATCATTGCACCGAATTTATGGGGATGGATAGCAGACAAAACTGGTTTAAGACATAGAGTTATACAATTTGGAGCACTAAGCTGTTTTTTTATATTTATGTTTGCTCCGCAAATTGAAAATTTTTACCCAATGGTGTTATTGATTTTCTTTTTTAGCTTCTTTTGGAATGCGTCACTACCACAGTTTGAAGCAGTAACAATGAATACTCTTGGTTCATCTTATAATAAATACAGCCAAATTAGACTTTGGGGATCTCTTGGTTTTATTTTATCAGTTTTGATATTGTCATTTTTTACTAGTAAGTATGGAATAAATATCATTCCATATTGTATTTTATTCTTCTTATTTCTAACATGGGTTTCAACACTGTATGTAAAAAAAGCCGAGGATAATACAAAGGCAGAATCAAGCTCATTATTAACAATAATAATTAAACCAGCAGTATTGGGGATTTTAATATCTTGCTTCTTGATGCAACTAAGTCACGGACCCTTTTATGCTTTTTTTGCGATTTACTTAACCGAGAATAGTTATAGCACAAACTTAATCGGAGTAATTTGGTCGCTGGGAGTTATTGCTGAAATTTTAATCTTCATGAAAATTTCCTCCTGGATACCAAAATATGGATTAAAAAACTTGTTTATCATAAGTTTTTTATTTGCAACTCTTAGATGGTTATTGATATCATTCTTTGCCCACAATGAATTTATAGTTATTCTGGCCACTTTATTTCATGCGGTAACTTACGGCATGTATCATGCGGTCTCAATTTCATTGATTCATGAGTATTTCACTGGCATTCTGCAAGGACGAGGTCAAGCGTTGTACTCAAGTATAAGTTTTGGTTTGGGAGGATCATTGGGAAGCTTCTATAGTGGGTATTTTTGGGAACCTTTGGGTGGAGCCACGGTATATTTATATGCATCATTATTTGCTTTTTTAGGTTTTATTGTGTCGTTTATATTAGTAAAATCACGTAATTGAACTTATAAAACAAACTGAGAATGAAAAAAACGCTATATGACAAATTATGGGACGAACATCATATCCATTCATTTGATAATGGATATAGTCTTATTTATATTGACAAACATTTAATTCATGAAGTTACATCTCCTCAAGCTTTTGAGGGATTGAAACAAGCTGGAAGAAATATTTGGAGTAAGAAAAGTATTATGGCTGTTCCAGATCATAATGTTCCGACAAAAATGAGAGAGGATGGCATCAAAGATCCTATTTCAAAAATACAAGTTGACGCATTAAATAAAAATTGTCAGATAAATGACTTGCTTAAATTTGATCTTGAAGATATTAGACAAGGTATTGTGCATGTAGTTGGCCCAGAGCAGGGAATACTTTTGCCTGGAATGACCGTTGTTTGCGGGGATTCTCACACATCGACGCATGGCGCCTTAGCTGCGTTAGCTTTTGGTATTGGCACATCAGAAGTTGAGCACGTATTAGCAACTCAGTGTTTATTGCAAAAGAAATCGTTAAATATGCAAATTAATATTTTAGGAAAAATGCCTGAATATTTTTACTCAAAAGATTTAGCCTTACTAATAATAAGTAAAATTGGAACAGCTGGTGGAACTGGTTTTGCAATTGAATACACAGGTGACGCGATAAGAAACTTATCAATGGAAGCAAGAATGACTTTGTGTAACATGACAATTGAAGCTGGAGCGACAACCGGATTGATAGCTGTTGATGAAAAAACAATAAGCTACGTTGAAAATAAACCTTTTGCGCCTAAGGGCGAAGAATTTTTAAAAGCTAAGGAATATTGGTCAAATTTAGTAACCGATAGCGGCGCTAATTTTGACAAGATTGTTGATGTTGATATCACTCAGTCAAGCCCAATGATTACATGGGGTACATCTCCAGAAATGGCAGTTGCAGTAGACGATAAATTACCAGATCTTGAAGATGAAAAGTTTTTTTCTAGAAAAGAAGACTTATTAAATGCATTTTCATACATGGGCTTAAAAGAAAAACAAAACGTAAATTCAATAGAGTTGGATAAAATTTTTATTGGCTCATGTACAAATTCTAGGATAGAAGATTTAAGAATTGTTGCAAAAATAGTAAAAAATAAAAAAATTGCAAAGAACATAAAAAGTGCAATCATTGTGCCTGGCTCAGGTTTAGTAAAGGAGAGAGCAGAAAAAGAGGGGTTAGATAAAATATTCAAAAAGTCGGGGTTCGAGTGGAGAAGCCCAGGTTGCTCAATGTGCTTAGGAATGAATGATGATAAATTAAACGAGTATGAGAGATGCGCTTCAACATCAAATAGAAATTTCGAGGGACGACAAGGAAGACTTAGTAGAACTCATTTAGTAAGCCCTGCAACTGCCGCAGCTGCAGCTATTCATGGACATTTTGTTGATGTTCGAGAAATAATTTAATTATGAAAAAATTTAAAACCGTAGAATCTATTGCCGCTTTAATTGATAGAAAGAATATTGATACAGATGCGATAATACCAAAACAATATCTTAAAGCTGTAACCAGAGAGGGTTTTGGGGACAACTTATTTGACGATTGGAGGTATTTAGAGCCCGGAAATCTTGGAGACGACCATAGCTTAAGAAAAAAGAATCCTGATTTTTTTTTATATAATCCGAAATATAACGGCGCAAGGATTCTAATAGCTGGGGACAACTTTGGATGCGGTTCTTCAAGAGAACATGCGGTATGGGCTTTAATGGATTATGGTTTTGATGTTGTAATTTCAACAAGTTTTGCTGATATATTTTATAATAACTGTTTCAAAAATGGATTATTACCAATAGTTTTAAAAAAAAAAGAAATTCAGGAATTAATTAATATTGTAAACACAAATAAATATTTAATTAAAATTAATTTAGTTGACCAAACTGTATTATGTAATAATTTGAAAATTAAGTTCGAAATTGACGCAAGAAGAAAAGAGGTTTTAATAGAAGGTATTGACGATATTTCTGAAACTTTAAAGTTAAGTAAAAAAATTAAAGATTACGAAAACAAAAAGGCTTTAAAAACACCTTGGATGTTTAATGGTTAAATTATGAAAATATTGATATTACCAGGGGATGGAGTCGGGAAAGAAGTTACCTCTGAAGCAGAAAAAGTTTTAAATATTATTTCTAAATTATATAAATTAGACATACGTGTTGACTTCGGATTTTTTGGGGGTGAAGCAGTTGACATATACGACACCCCTTTCCCAGATGAAACAAAGCAAAAAATTAAAAATTCAGACGCGGTTTTACTTGGAGCTGTTGGGGGACCTCAATATGATAATGCCTCGAAAGAAAAAAAACCAGAAACTGGCCTTCTAGAATTGAGAAAAAGTTTAAACCTTTTTTTAAATGTGAGGCCGATTATATCTTTTCGAGAATCAATAGATTACTCGAGTGTAAAAAAAGAATTAATTGAAGACCTAGATATAGTTATTATTCGAGAACTTGTTAGCGGTATATATTTTGGTGAACCAAGAGGCTTTAATTCTGATTTTACTGAAGCTCATAATACAATGCGATACAATCAAAAAGAAATAAGCCGTATTGCAGATTACGCATTAAATCTATCCAGAGAAAGATCAAAAAAACTTTGTTCTGTTGACAAAGCTAATGTTTTAGAAGTTTCTCAACTATGGAGAACAACCGTCGAGGAGAGTGCTGTCAACTTTAAAGATGTTGCGCTATCTCACATGTATGTTGATAATGCCGCGATGCAATTAGTTCAAAATCCAAAACAATTTGATGTAATAGTCACAGAAAATTTATTTGGAGATATTTTATCCGATTTAGCGTCAGTCCTTACTGGTTCAATAGGACTTTTGCCTTCAGCTTCATTGAATAATGATGGGTTTGGAGTTTACGAGCCGATTCATGGGTCTGCACCTGACATAGCTGGTAAAAACATTGTAAACCCAATCGCAACAATTTTGTCGGTAGCAATGTTGTTTCAGCATACATTTAAGAGAGCAGACATATATCATCACATTTTAGAATCTGTAAAGTTTGTATTAAAAGAGGGTAAATATACAAAAGATTTATCCGAAGTTAAATTTATTTCCACAAGTGAAATGGGTGATTGTATAATCCAAAAGATTGAGGAATTAAAATAATGAGTAAGAAATACAATATTGCTGTAGTTGGTGCAACAGGTGCTGTAGGCCAAATGATGATCCAAGTACTTCTAGAAAAGAATTTTCCAATTAATAATTTGTATTTACTTGCAAGTAATAAATCGGAAGGAAAGAAAATTAATATCTTAGATCAAGAATTCACAGTCCATGCCCTTGATAGTTTTAATTTCAATGGTGTTGATATTGCACTATTTTCTGCTGGCAGCGATGTATCAAAAAAATATGCAAAAGAAGCAACAAAAAACAATTCAATTGTTATAGATAATACTTCTTTTTTTCGATATGAAAAAGATATACCGCTTATTGTTCCAGAAATTAACTCAGATCAAATCGGAAGTTATAAGTTATCAGGCATCATTGCAAACCCAAATTGTTCAACTATTCAAATGTTAGTCGCGATAAAACCTATCCATGATGCGTGCAATATCAAAAGAATTAATGTTTGCACTTATCAAGCAGTATCGGGAACAGGCAACAACGCAATACAAGAATTAAACGATCAAGTAAATGCTTATGTTGACAACAAAGATATTGTATCCGAAGTTTATCCAAAACAAATAGCTTTCAATGTTATACCTCAGATAGATAATTTTATGGAAAATGGATACACAAAGGAAGAAATGAAAATGGTTTGGGAAACAAAAAAAATTATGGATGAAAAAATTGAAGTTAATCCAACAACAGTCCGTGTTCCTGTTTTCTATGGACACTCTGAGGCAGTTCACTTAGAACTTGAACAAAAGATATCTGCTGATGATGCAAAAAAAATATTATCTGCGAAAAATAGCGGAGTAATACTTGTAGACGAACATAAAGACGGTGGTTACCCTTGTGCCGCAAATGAATGTGAAAATAGTAACGACGTTTTTGTAGGCAGAGTAAGAGAAGATATTTCTTGTAAAAATGGCTTAAATATGTGGGTTGTAAGTAACAATATTCGAAAAGGTGCTGCTTATAATAGTATTCAAATAGCAGAGTTATTAATTAAAAAATATATTTAAAAAATTAATGAAAGTCTTATTATCCATTCAGTATGATGGAAAAAATTACCACGGTTGGCAAGAACAAAAAACTCCAGAAACAATTCAGGGTAAATTACAAAAAGCTATTTACGATTTCTCTCAAGAGAAAGTAAAACTATACGTTGCTGGCAGAACAGACTCGGGTGTTCATGCCTTATCTCAATATGCTCATTTTGAAACAAATACTAAAAGAGATGAAAATAGTTGGTTGCTTGGTTTAAATTCGTTATTACCAAGTGATATCAGAATTAATTTTATAAAATTTATGGACTCGAAATTCCACGCAAGGTTTTCAGCATTAAGCAGAACTTATAGATATGTAATTTACAATCATAAAATAAAACCATGTTTAAATAGAAATAAAGTGGGTTGGTATTATTTACACCACCTTGATGAAAAGAAGATGCAAGTGGCCGCAAAAAACCTAATAGGAGAAAAAGATTTTTCTTGTTTTCGTTCAGCACATTGCCAATCAAAATCACCTATTAAAAATATAAATGATATAATAATTTCAAGAGAAAATAATTTTATATTGATTGATGTTAATGCAAATTCATTTTTATACAATATGGTAAGAAATATTGTTGGAACGCTCGTTATGATTGGTTCTGGTGAAAAAGAGATATTCTGGATAAAGGAATTATTAGCTTCTAAAGACAGAACAAAAGCTGGTAAGCAATTTCCCCCTGAAGGACTTTTTTTAATTGATATTGAATATGACGAAAAATATAATCTTAACTATAAGCCAAAACTTCAAATTATTTATGAATAAATGAATGAGATAAAAGTAAAAATATGTGGAATCAGAGAACCATCAACCGCACTTGAAGCCGAAAAAAATGGAGCTGATTATATTGGAATTGTTTTTTGTAAAAAAAGTAAAAGATGTGTAAGTATTAAAGAATCTTTAGAAATACTTAATTCATTAAAATCTTCAACAAATACCGTTGCACTTTTTGCGAATGACGATAAGAATTATGTTAAGGAAGTTTTAAATAAAACAAATTTTAAATATGTTCAGTTCCATGGAAACGAAACAGATGATGAATGCATGATGTATGGATTACCATATTTCAAGGGAGTCTCAGATCCTTACAATGGCTTTAAAAATCTGGATGAGAAGTTCCCAAACGCAAGTGCATTTATTTTTGATAGTCATGGCGAAGATGGCTTAGGTGGAACCGGCAAAACCTTTGATTGGAAATCTGCAGTTTTCGATACAAAAAAACCAGTAATTATAGCTGGAGGTTTAAATTGTGATAATGTAGAGGATGCAATTAACATGTTTTTACCCTATGGTGTTGATGTAAGTAGCGGTGTAGAATCCTCTAATGGTGAAAAAGATACAACTCTCATTAAAGAATTTTTAAAAAAAGTGAAAAAATGAAAACAACCTCAAAACAAAACTTAAATGATTTTAATCAAATAAAGTACGGATACCCTGATGAAAATGGTCATTACGGTATATTTGGAGGAACTTTTGTTGCCGAGACCTTAATAAAACCATTACAGGATTTAAAAGATACTTATTATAAACTTAAAAATGACCCTGATTTTTTAAAAGAGCTTTACACGGAATTCGAAAATTATGTCGGTAGGCCGACCCCTCTTTACTTCGCAAAGAGATTGACCGATAAGTTAAATGGGGCAAATATCTTTTTAAAAAGAGAAGATTTGTGTCACACAGGCGCGCATAAAATAAACAATACAATTGGCCAAGCAATACTTGCAAAAAAAATGGGTAAAACAAGAATTATTGCTGAAACTGGAGCCGGTCAACATGGAGTAGCTTCGGCTACTGTAGCTGCAAGATTGGGAATGGAATGCGTTGTTTACATGGGTGAGCAAGATATTTATAGACAGTCCCAGAATGTTTATAGAATGAAATTACTTGGTGCTGAAGTTATTCCTGTAACCTCAGGATCAAGAACTTTAAAAGACGCATTGAATGAAGCATTACGCGATTGGGTAACAAACGTTGATAATACATTTTATATAATTGGAACTGTAGCAGGTCCATCCCCTTATCCAGAACTTGTTCGAGATTTTCAGGCAATTATTGGGAGAGAAGTGATAACTCAAATGCAAGATATTGACAAAAGAGTCGATGCCCTTGTTGCATGTGTTGGAGGCGGCTCAAATGCAATTGGTTTATTTTATCCTTTTATTAATACCAGCTCTAAAATGTATGGTATAGAAGCTGCTGGAAGTGGTTTAGAAACAGGAAAGCATTCGGCACCTTTAAACAAAGGAAAGGTTGGAGTTCTTCATGGAAATAGGACCTATTTATTAGAAGACGAGAATGGCCAAATAATTGAAACTCATAGTATATCTGCAGGCCTTGATTACCCTGGGGTAGGTCCTGAACACGCATTATTAAAGGATTTAGGATTAGTCGAGTATAAGTCAGCTACTGATGAAGAAGCGATTCAAGCCTTTCACGAGCTATCTAGAGTGGAAGGAATAATCCCAGCATTAGAAACTAGCCATGCTGTTGCATATACTTTTAAATTGGCAAAAGAAATGAAAAAAAATCAAAATATTGTTATCAATTTATCGGGAAGAGGCGATAAAGATTTAAATACTGTTGCAAAACTAGAGGGAATAAAGATTTGAGCAGAATCTCTAAAAAATTTCTCGATCTTGAAAAGAGTAAAAAAACTTGCTTAATATCATACATCACTGCTGGTGATCCAACTATTGCAGTAACGCCCGAAATAATGGATTCATTGGTAGACTCTGGAACCGATATTATAGAACTTGGCGTGCCTTTTTCAGACCCTATGGCTGATGGACCCACAATTCAACGAGCCTGCGAGAGAGCTTTAAAGCAAAATGTTTCATGTTTCGACATATTTCAGGCTGTTGAAAATTTTAGAAAGAAAGATAAAACAACTCCGATCGTTCTAATGGGTTACTTAAATCCAATAGAAAGAATTGGATATGAGAAATTTTCCAGATTGGCAAGCGAATCTGGCGTAGATGCAATTTTAGTAGTTGATCTTCCTCACGAAGAAGCTTCAGATATTGTAAATGTTTTTAAAAAAGATAACTTAGAAAGCATTTTTCTAATTGCCCCAAATACTGATTTGTCTAGAATTCAAAAAATTTCAAAGTACGCATCAGGTTTTCTTTATTACGTTTCTTTAAAGGGAGTTACTGGAGCTTCAACATTAAATATTAATGAAACAAGAGAGCAACTTAAAAACATAAAGAAAGCTGTAAACTTACCTCTTGCTGTGGGTTTCGGTATAAAGGACGCAGAAACTGCCAAGTCTCTCTCTGAAGACGCAGACGCGATTGTAATTGGCAGCGCAATTGTTAAGATTATTGAAAAAGATCAGAACGATAAAACTAAAATAAATGATGGTATAATGGATCTTATGAAGCCTATTAGATTAGGTCTTGACGAGAGTGGTCATACGGAGGGATAGTATGAGTTGGTTTGAAAAGTTGATGCCAAAAAAAATTCGTATTGAGACGAATAAAAATAAGAAAGTTATCCCAGAGGGCGTTTGGGAGAAATGCAAGAGTTGTAATACCGTTTTATATAGAGAAGATATCATGCAAAACCAGTATGTCTGTACGAGCTGCGGATATCATATGAGAATTTCTGCAAGAGACAGAATTGAGTTATTTCTTGACGCAGATAGTAAGAAAGAATTGTTTTCTAAACTATCCTCTAAAGATTTTTTAAAATTCAAAGATAGCAAAAAATATAAAGACAGAATTGCAGATGCTCAAAAATCAACAAACGAGAAGGATGCTTTAGTAATTGTTGAAGGAAAGATTAATGGAATTGAAGTTATTGTTGCGGCTTTTGAATTTTCATTTATGGGTGGCTCAATGGGATCAGTTGTTGGCGAAAAATTTACCAGAGCAGCAAGGGAATGCATAAGCAAAAAAATTCCTTTAGTTTGTTTTTCAGCAAGTGGCGGAGCAAGAATGCAAGAGTCTTTGGTTTCACTTTTTCAAATGTCTAAAACCTCTAGTGCAATTGCAGATATGAGAAAAGAAGCTATTCCTTTTATATCTGTACTTACAGACCCAACAATGGGCGGGGTATCGGCCAGTCTTGCTATGTTGGGAGACATAAATATAGCTGAACCAAAGGCTTTAGTTGGTTTTGCTGGCCCAAGAGTAATAGAACAAACCGTTAGAGAAACATTACCTGAAGGTTTTCAAAGAAGCGAGTTTTTGTTAGAACATGGCGCAATAGATATGATTATTGATAGACGTAATCTCAAATTAGAAATAACGAATATTATTAAGACATTGGTTAATAATCATACTTTGAAAAATGCCTCTATATAAATAGCGATAAAGAATAAATTTTGAAAAATTTTACTTTAGATGAGTGGATCGAATGGCAATGTAAATTACATCCAAGTAATATGGATTTCAATTTGAGCCGAGTCATTGACGTTGCAAAAAAACTAAATATAGATAAAACAAATTCAAAAGTAATAACAGTTGGTGGAACAAATGGCAAAGGATCAACTGTAGCTATTTTAGAATCAATTTTATTTGAGTCAGGTTACAAAGTTGGTTCATATACATCACCACACTTATTGCATTTCAATGAGCGAATTAAAATTAATAAAATTCCAGCAAAAACAAAAGAGATTTGTGATGCATTTGAATTAATAGAAAAAATTAGAGGAGAAGTCACTCTTACTTATTTTGAATTTAGTACTTTAGCTGCTTTAATAATATTTAGTAAAATCGAATTAGATGTAATCGTTTTAGAGATAGGGCTCGGGGGAAGATTCGATGCTGTAAATATTATAGACCCAGATGTTTCAATTATTACAAATATTGGATTGGATCATACAGATATCCTCGGAGATGATTTGGAGAAAATAGCATATGAAAAAGCTGGAATTATGAGAGAAAGTAAACCAACTGTAATAGGATATAATAATGCTCATAAATCAATAATTTCCCAATCGAAAGAAATAAAATCAAATTTAAATAGAATAGATAAAGATTTCTTTGGTAAGAAAAAATCAGATACCGTTTGGGAGTTTTCAAATATAGATAACATTACATTTGATTGTGCATTTCCTGCTATCAAAGGCGACATACAAATTAATAATGCTGCTTCAGCCATACAGGCTATATATCTATGCGAAGGTTTAAAATTGAAGAAAGATAAGACTTTACTTGGGCTAAGGAATGTAATAATTAACGGTAGATTTCAAATTATTGATTCGCAACCAAAAATAATTTTAGATGTAGCTCATAATACTCAAAGTATAGATATTTTAAAGAAAAATTTAAAAAAATATTTTCCCGAAAAAAAATTTCATGCTGTTTTTAGTGTGTTAAAAGATAAAGATGTTGATGAAATTCTCATGCAATTAAAGGGAGTCTTTGAGTCATGGCATATTTCCGAAAGCACAAATGAGAGAGCATTGAAAGTAAAACAATTAAGTGAGAATAATTTTTTCGATATAGAAAAACCAAATATCTATGATAATATAATTAGTGCATTTAATGGTGCAATCAATAGTAATAAACTAGATGATGAAATAATTGTAGTTTTTGGCTCTAGTTACACAATTGCTCCGATATTAAGTAAATATAACGAACAATGAATGAAAACCTAAAAAAAAGATTTGTAGGCGTCTTAATTTTCTTAGCAGCATCGATGATAATTGCGCCCTTATTATTTAAAGGCTCTGGACAGAAAGAACTAAAGTTTTCAAAGATTGACAGCCAGAAGGCCATTAAATTTAAGCATATAAGTAAGACAAAAAATATTGAGGAAGAGGTATCCGTTTCATCAAAAAAGCTTAAAGTATTTGAACAAAAAGTAGTTATAAAAGACGAAAAAGAAATATCAAACTTTAATAATAAAGGAAAAATAAATTGGGTTATACGAATTGGATCTTTTGCAAAAAAAGAAAATGCTTTGAAACATGCTTCATCTCTTGAGGGTTCAAGCTATAAAACTTTTATTTTAAAATTTAATAAAGAAAATAAAACGATGTACGCTGTAAATGTTGGTCCTTTTTTTACAGCGTCTGAAGCAAAGAAAAACTTTTTAGATATTATTCAAAAAACAAAATTTTCAGATTCATATATTATTGAAAAGCAATTAAGAAATAATTAATTACAGGAATTTTTTTGTTAGATTTTATTATATTTATAGTTCTCGTGGCCTTTGTATTTTCAGGATTTTTTAGAGGTGCAAGGAAAGAGATTTCATCGACCTTAAATACAATTGTATTTATTTTCTTAAGTTATATTTATGCTAACAAATTTGGATATTTTATTTTCAAAAAGATTAATATTTATGATTCTGAAATTCCAGATTTTATCATAACTATTTTTGGACTTATTTTAATATTCATTTTTTCATCCATTTTTTTTTATTTCTTAAGAAAAACATTGATTACATACCTTTTTAATTTTGAGAATAAATTCTTTGATAGGTTATTTAGTTTGATATTTTCTTTTTTTAAGGGAGTTTTTATTATTTCTATATTTTTTTCTTTTCTCGATAACTATGAAATGATTAATTTTATTAAAGATTTTGATGGTAATTCATTGTTATTAGATTATTTATTAAAATTTAGTGTACAATTGCAGAATGTGTGGAATCATTGGCATAGTTGACGATAGCTCTGTAAACCAGAGTTTATTTGATGGTCTTACAGTCCTTCAGCATAGAGGGCAAGACTCTGCGGGTATAGCAACTTGTATTAACAATAATCTTTATCAAAAAAAGGGCAAAGGTTTAGTAAATGATATATTTGATGTAAACGATATGCTTGAGTTGCAAGGTGATATGGGTATAGGTCATGTAAGATATCCCACAGCAGGAAGTCATGGTACCGATGAAGCTCAGCCTTTTTATGTAAACTCTCCGTACGGTATAGCCCTTGCACATAATGGAAATTTAGATAATTCTGAAATTTTAAGAAAAGAACTGTTGGTTAATGATAGAAGGCACATTCATACACAATCTGACACAGAGGTTCTTCTTAATATTTTTGCCCATCAGTTACTCAGTGTCGAGTCTCCATCTTTCAAGGTTACTGATTTATTTAATGCTATAAATGGTGTGCATGAACGATGTTCTGGAGCTTATGCCGTAGTTGCAATAATTGCTGGGTACGGACTTGTAGCTTTTAGGGATATTCATGGAATTCGTCCTTTAATTTTGGGAAAGAAAAAAAATTCTTCGGGCTATAGTTATATAGTTTCATCCGAGAGTGTGGCATTAGATCTTTTAGGTTATGAAACTGTAAGAGACTTGGCACCAGGAGAATCAATATTTATCGATACAACAGGAAAAATACATAAATCTATTTATTCAAAGGAATTAGAACTAGCTCCCTGTATCTTCGAATACGTTTATTTCTCAAGACCCGACTCAATCATTGATGGAATAAATGTTCAAGAAGCAAGGATGAGAATGGGTAAACAGCTTGCAAACAAAATTTTAAGGGAATGGGCGGATAATGATATAGATGTGATTATACCAATTCCTGATACAAGCAGAACCGCTGCTTTAGAAATGGCAATCCGATTGAATAAAAATTATAGAGAAGGCCTAATAAAAAATAGATATATTGGTAGAACTTTTATAATGCAAGGACAAGCTGTAAGGAAAAAGTCTGTAAGATATAAATTAAATCCCTTAGTTTCAGAATTCAAAGATAAAAATGTACTTCTTGTTGATGACTCAATAGTAAGAGGTACAACTTCCAAAGAAATTGTTCAAATGGCAAGGGACTCTGGTGCAAAAAAAGTTTACTTTGCTTCTGCATCACCACCAATAAGGTATCAAAATATATATGGTATAGATATGCCAAGTAAAAGTGATCTAATAGCACATGACAAAAATGTAGAAGAGGTATGCAAGGAGATTGGTGCTGACAAATTAATATATCAAGATCTTGATGATCTTGTATACGCTGTGCAAGCTGGAAATCCAAAAATTAAAAGATTTGAAACCTCTGTTTTTACTGGAGAATATCTCACAAATGTTAATGATAAGTATTTTAAAGACTTAGAAAGAAAAAGACACTCTACTTAAATCAACTAAACTTAATTCTTAATTAATTTGTAATTATGATAGATATTAAACCGATATTTTCAAGATATTCCAATAAGTTATTAAACCAAAAATACATAATCACTATCGATATTAACGATCAAAATTTATTTTTGCTAGAGAACTTTAAAATTATCAAAAAATATAAGATATCCTCTTCAATGTATGGAGAAGGGAACGACGAGGGAAGTAATAAAACACCTCTTGGGGCACATTATATTCGTGAATTCATTGGTAAAGATGTTGAAATATTTACTATTTTCAAGAATAGAATTCCTACAAATCAAAAAGCGAATATACTTCCCAAAAAAGAAAAATCAGAACAGGATATTATTACAACAAGAATATTATGGCTAGACGGTTTAGAAGAAGGTTTTAATAAAGGTGAAAATTTTGATAGCTACAAAAGGTATATTTATATTCATGGTACAAATGAGGAAAAGTTAATAGGGCAAAAAGCATCACACGGATGTATCCGAATGACCAATAGTGATATTATAAATCTTTGTAGTATTAATTTGCTAAATACATTTGTATATATATCAACTTAAATATTTTTAAATGAGAGAAAAAGAAGATTTAAAAAAAATTTTTATGGCTGGGGTAGATAGAGTATTAGGATTTAACGCAGTACATAATTTTTTAGAAAATAATATAATTGTAGGAGAGTTTAATTTAATATCGCTTGGCAAAGCTGGTAGCTCTATGGCGCAAGCAGTTTTAGAAAATAAAAATATTGATATTAAGTCAGGTTTAATAATAACAAAACGAAAGCATCTGGACAGCCAGCTAAGTAATTTTAAAAATATTGAGTCTCTAGAATCAGATCACCCAACGCCTTCAGAGCAAAGTATAATTTGTGGTAAAAAATTAATTAAATTTATAGAAGACTCAGACAAAGACACCAAATTTTTATTTCTGTTATCAGGCGGAGGTTCAAGTTTGGCTGAAAATTTAGTTGACGGATTCAGTTTGAATGATCTTGTTGAAATAACAGACGCGTTATTATCAAGAGGTTACAATATTAATGAAATTAACGGGGTTAGAAAATATTTTTCAAAAATCAAGGGCGGAAAGTTAGCAAACTATATTAATAAAAGAAAAACAATAGTTTTAACAATTTCAGATGTCCCACATGATGATCCAAAAGTAATAGCATCCGGCCCATTATCTTACGATGATTTTGAAATTGATCTTAATAAATATGATGACGATATTTCCGAAAAATTAAAAAAAGTAAATCCTTTATCTTGCCCAAATAAAGATAATTTTTTAAATATACAAACCAATATAATTGCAAAGCTTGATGATGCTAAATTAGCATGTTCAGATCTTGGTAAAAAACTTAGTTATGATATTCATATTAATCAAAAATTTATTGAAGGAGATGTAAATGAGTTATCAAACTATTTTCATAGCTATCTCTTAAATTGCCCGAAAGGGCTTCATATATGGGGAGGTGAGAGCTCAGTTCAATTACCTGCAAACCCGGGCAGGGGAGGAAGAAATCAACAGTTAGCTCTGCTAATGGCAGAGAAAATACAAAATCTTGATAATGTAACTTTTTTGTCAGCAGGAACAGATGGTACTGATGGACCAACAAATGATGCTGGTGGAATTGTTGATGGAAAAACAATAAATTTAGGAGAAAAGCTAGATTTAAATTATCAAAAATATCTTAGTGAAGCAGATTCTGGAAATTATCTTGATAAAGTAGACGCACTTATCACAACAGGCCCAACTGGAACAAATGTAATGGATTTGATACTTGCCATTAAAATTTAATTTATTCAAATATCCAGCAGCTCAATTTTGCTATCCTTATAAACAATATAGCTTGGTGAATTATGCCAATCGCCTAAAACATATCTTGTAAAACTCTCTCCATTAGACTTAGTTACATGTATATTTTTTCTATGCGTATGCCCGTGTATAATAATATTTGTATCATACTTATCATAAAAATAAGATACTGTATCATCATTCACGTCCATAATATTATCAGGCTTTTGAGATGTAAGCTTTTTACTTTTACCTCTAAGAAATGAAGCAATTTTTGTTTTTATTGTGTTATTGAGTAAGTTAAAAATTTTTAAGGTTAATTTATTCCTTATGAATTTACGAAATTTCTGATAATCAATATCATCGGTACAAAGTAAATCTCCATGAGTGATTAATATTTTCTTATCACCCAAGTATAAAATAAAATTTTCAGGCAGAATCTCAATATTTGTAATTTTCGTAAATTTTTTGCCAATCAAGAAATCTCTATTTCCATGAGTAAGATATACTTTTGTCCCTTTTTTTGAAATACCATTTAGTGTCGCAATTATTACATTATTCTGCTCAATATCATATTTGTCGTCAATCCAAAATTCAAATAAATCTCCTAATATGTATAGTTCTTTCATATCAGAACTTTTCTTTGATATAAAATCAAGAAATTTCTTTGTAACTTCAGAATTATTTGGATCTAAATGAATATCTGAAATAAAATAAATATTTTCCATTTTATTATTCGATAACTATTTCACTTATTATAATCTGCTCCTCTGGAACATCTTGATGGGGGCCATAACTTGATGTTTTTGATTGAGCAACTTTATCAACAACATCCATACCGGCTATAACTTTTCCAAAAACACAATAACCCCAACCTTGAATTGTTTCACTTGTGAAATCTAAAAAATTATTGTCTTTTAAATTGATAAAAAACTGAGCGCTCGCCGAATGTGGGTCATTTGTCCTAGCCATGGCTATTGTACCTCTTTCATTACTTAAATCATTATTTGCCTCATTTTTTATTGGAGCCAAAGTTTCCTTCTGATTCATATCAGTATCGAAACCACCTCCCTGAATCATAAAATCTTTAATAACTCTATGAAATATTGTTCCGTTATAATATAGGTTCTTTACATATTCTAAAAAATTTGCCGAAGTTATCGGTGATTTGTCCTGAAAGAGTTCAATTTTTATATCTCCATGGTTAGTTTTTATATTGATAATTGTATTTGTTGACATCTCAGCGTTGGCTCCAAAATTTGTGATAAAGGTTAATGTTAATATCAAAGATTTAATATATTTTTTCATGATTTTATGACTAATTATTCTTGTAAGTACATTTTTTTTGATTAGAATACCATTCATCAATTGAAATATCATAATAATTAATGGGTATATATTTAACAATGTTATCCTTTTTTTTCGTATAATAAAAATATAATTCGGGGTATAGCGCAGTCTGGTAGCGCGCCTGCTTTGGGAGCAGGATGTCGGGGGTTCAAATCCCTCTACCCCGACCATTATGATGCGCCTGTAGCTCATTTGGATAGAGCATCGGATTTCTAATCCGAGGGTAGTAGGTTCGAGTCCTACCAGGCGTGCCATGCTTTTGTGGCGAGAGTAGCTCAGTTGGTAGAGCACTGGTTTGTGGTACCGGTTGTCGCGGGTTCGATCCCCGTCTCTCGCCCCATTTATGGCCGAATTTTACTAATTTCAATTGATTTATAAAAATTTTATTGGAGGAAAGATGGAATTAATTATTAAAGTAATACCGCCACTTGTTTTAGGTTCAATGTTATTTTTTTCAATAGCAATTGCTCCAAAAATATTTACAGTTTTACCGAATGAAGAGGCAGGAAAATTTGTGCGTTCTATCTTTCCTACATACTATATGTATAACGGTATTCAGTATTTAATCTTGACAATCTTAATGATTTATTTGGGAAAAACAGGAAATATTTTATATTTATCCATATTAATTTTAATATTATTTATGTTAAGTAATTACGTATTAATGCCGCAAATAAATAAATCAAGGGATATTAACGATCAAAAAAGATTTAAATTTTTACATTTATTATCTGTGGTTTTTAATTTTGTTATAATTATATCATCGATTATTTTGATACTTATTTTAAACTGATAATTTTTATTTCTTATTGAGATTTTTTGATAATTCTAAGAAATTTTCAAAAAATCTATCTACTTCTATAGATGCTGTTTTTGACAATTTATATAGCTTTACCCTTTTATCATTTGGGTAGACAAGTTTGGTATAAATACCTAATTTAACTCCCATATCCAGGATAGATTGAATTGTCCCACGACTCGCTACGTTTTTTGGTATTTCGTTATAAATTGACTCGAAGTGAGCATATCCAGATTTTTCTTTTATATATAAAGTTATAATAAAATGTGCTTTTGTATTATATATAAAAGAAACTGAACCTGAAGAAGAAAATACACTGGATAAGAAATCGAAAAGCCCTTTAGGTTTTTCTTTAAAAATATCAACAAATGATTCAGTTTTTGTAGTCAAGCCCAACCTATATATTAAATTTATTTATTCGTTTAAATAAAATTATACACAATTTTGATCCTTAATTCTCAAGCTTAGACTAACTGTAGGAATACTAATCAATTTAAACAAATACAATCAAAATTTGATAGTAAAACCATTTTTTTATTTTAAATAATCTGTATATTATTGAATTAAAATAATTTTTATAATTTTAAGATAAAATTTTGTGAAATTAAATTAACGTATTTGTATAGTATATACGCATGGATTGTGTTAATTTCCATGATATTTTTCAAATTTAAAAACAAGAGGATAGAAAAAATGAAAGTTTTCATAAAACTTGTACTATTTGTTTTTTTATCGAATAACACATTTGCATCAAAAATTGATATCGATAATGCAACAATTAGATTGATGCCTGCAAGTGCAAAAATGACAGCAGGATATTTCAGGTTATCTAATCAAGACGACAAAGAAAAAGTTTTAGTTAGCGCAAAAAGTGATTTTTTTAAACACATTGAGATTCATCATTCCATGAAAGATGGCGATGTGATGAAAATGGTAAAAAAGAATTCTGTATCTATACCCCCAAAAAGCGAATTAGAATTTAAACCAATGGGCTATCATTTAATGCTTATGCAGCCTATTGGTAAAATTTTAGAAAATGAAAAAATTAAAATAACGTTGATATTTGCAAGTGGAGAAAGTACTGATGTGCAATTTGTTATAAGAAAAATGAACCACATGAAGATGTCAAAGATGGACATGGAAAATGATGGTCAATGCAGCGACATGGATATGGATGGTATGAAAATGGATGGTATGAAAATGGGCGGCATGATGAAAAATATGAAGCGCCCAGATTTTGTATTTCCAGCTGGTGTTAAAGGCGGTAAAAGTATGATGGCAAAAAAAATAATGTTTGGTTATAAATTCGGAACTATGGATATGAATTGTTGTAGAGATAGCACAAATTCAGTAACAGAAAGTTTTATTCAAGGCCTTGGGTTTACTATGACACCCGTAGATATGACGATGGATATGCATATGTTAAGTACCATGTATGCATTCAATAATAAATTCACTTTAATGGCTATGATCCCATACATAGAAAAAGAAATGGAAATGAAAAAGTTAACAGGCATGATGGCTGGAAAACTTCATAAAACATCGAGCAGGGGATTTGGCGACCTGTCAATAACAGGATTATATAAGCTTTCAGATAGAGAAAATTTAAAAGTTGGACTATCTATTCCTACCGGAGAATTCAATGAAAAAGATCACAACATGAGCGGTGTTTTAAAAACATTACCGTACCCGATGCAAATTGGCTCTGGAACTTATGATTTAATATTTGGCTACAATTACCAAAAAATTTTAGATCATTGGTCGTACGGATTCCAAATTAATGCTGTAAAAAGGTTTGATTATAACAGCGAAGGATGGAAATATGGTGATAGAAGGGAACTTTCAGGCTGGATGTCTAAGCCTTTATCAAATAATTTAAGCCTGTCGATTGGTATGGATATAGAACATAAGGATAACGTCAAAGGTAGGTCAGCTAATAGAAATACTATGACTCCTACCTGGAATGAATATTTCCATTCACATCTCAGAGTTTCCTCTAATATTGGATTAAATTATAAGATGCCAAGTTCTATGTCTCGAATTGGTATACAATGCGGCACCCCAATTTATCAAGACGTTGACGGACCTCAAATGGAACCAGATTTTAAATGCAATATAGGTTTTTCATCAATGATGTAAGTCATTTAATTTAAATTATTTGCTTTTTTGTAAATGTAAAATAAATAAATACAAATCAGCATTGTTATCCAAATAGTAGATAAATGCCCAGTAAAGTGGTCATATGGACTTAATAAGTGATCATATTTTGAGTCAAAATTTACCGAAGTATTTTGTCGAACATTTTTGATTATAAATACAAAACCTGCATGAATTCCTATACCATAAGAAATCGTATTAAAGCTAATTCTTATGAGCCCAAGCAGAAAGCCAAAAACAAATAATGTTATAGCAGCATCATATGATATTGAATAAAATATATTACTGAACAAATTTATTAACTCGTAAAGCCCAGTATACCAAAATATATTCTCATCAATTATTAAGGGCAGCTTTAAAAAATGGAAAACTGAATATACGGCAGCTGCAAAAATTAAAATAATAATATTATTTTTCAAAAACCTATCTTTTTGAATTAATATTCCTCTAAAAAAGGATTCTTCAATAAATGCAATTAAGAAACTTAAAAAGATTATTAAAAGAAAAGACATAAAAAAATATAAGTCAAAAGAGATTAAGTTAAAATCAATTTTTCTTATATTAAGTAAAAACATAGTAATTAAAAGAGGCGAAGATATAACTAAGCTTAATAAAAATCCTTTTAAAACATTTTTTAAAAAAATTATCTTTGGTTCGCCAAAGCCTAGTTTCTCTTTTGAGTATATATTTTGCAACTTTATTACTGGTAATATAAAAATTATACAAAGAAGAATTGCTCCATACTTAATTACTTTATTTAAAGCAAGCATTGGTTGTTCATCGAATTGCATGTACAATATTGAAAAAATAATAGACGAACAAATTGCAAAAAAAACAATATATATTGTAAAAAAGAATACATTTTTCATGATTTATTATAATACAGCAGAACATTGTATAATTGTATTTTTGAGAGAATTATAATTAAATTTAAGGGCTAGTGGCGGAATTGGTATACGCGCTGGTTTTAGGTACCAGTGGGGTAACCCGTGAGAGTTCGAGTCTCTCCTAGCCCACCAATTAATTATTTAAGGAGAACGCATGACATCAAAAGTTAAAAATTTAAAAGGTCTTGAGAGGGAGCTTTCGATAAGTTTTAGCTTAAAAGATATGGATCCAACGATTGAATCCAAAATGAGAGAACTTGCAAGAACATTAGATCTAAAAGGCTTTAGAAAGGGTAAGGTACCAATAAATGTCATCAAAAGTAAATACTACGAGCAATGTTACAATGAATCTCTTAGCGAACACATTGAACAAAATTATATTCAAGTTATCATTGATGAGAAGCTCAATCCAGTAGCTCCTCCAAAAATATCGTTAGAAGAGAAAAAAGACAAAGATAAAATCCACTTTAAGGCGTTAATAGAAGTAATGCCAGAAGTAAAAGTAAAAAATATTGAAAAAATAAAGCTACAAATACCAAAACTGAAAGTTAAAAAAGACGATTTAGAAAGGGCCGTTGAAAAAATTGCAGAGCAATATAAAGAATGGAATCCTGTGAAGAGAAAATCGAAAGCGGGTGACAGAGTAAAAGCTGATTTTATTGGAAAAATAAACGGAGAAGATTTCGAAAATAATAAAGCCGATGATTTTCTCATTGAGATAGGGAGTAAGCAATTAATCCCAGGGTTTGAAGAGGGTCTCATAGGACTGAAATCAGGAGAAGATACAAAACTAGATATAACTTTTCCAGATGATTATCAGGATAAAAAGCTAGCATCAAAACCTGTTGTTTTTGATATTACTGTCAAAGAAGTATTAGAACCAGAAGTTTCCGAAATAAATGAGGATTTCGTTAAAAAACTTGGAATTGATGATGGAAAAATAGAAACTCTTCATTCAAAAATTAAGGATGGAATGAAAAAAGATGCTGAAACTTTGATAGATTCACATATGAAAAAATTGGTTATAGCGGAACTTAGCAAATCACAGAAGTTAGAGGTTCCTAAAAGCTTGGTTCAAGAGGAAATCCATAGAATAGATAAAGAAAATAACCCCAATGGTGAAGTAAAAATAACTCAAGAGGATATGGATAAGCTATATTCAAAAGAGGCAACAGAAAGAGTCAAAGCGGGTTTACTTTTAAGGGAAATCATAAATAGTGAGAAATTTAAAATTTCACAACAAAATATTGCAGAGTGGATTGATACTGTATCTAGAGGGCATAATAATAGAGCAGAAGTTGAAAATTACTATATGAATAATGAAGAAGCAAAGAAAAATATGGAATCTGTTATTCTTGAGAACCTTGCTATAAAATGGATTATAGGTAATGCAGAGGTCTCTGAAAAAAGCTATTCGTTTGATGCATTAATGGAACTTCGATAGACTAAACATGAATTTTTGTT
Organism: uncultured Thiothrix sp.; assembly: GCA_902624655.1. Classification (GTDB taxonomy): domain Bacteria; phylum Pseudomonadota; class Gammaproteobacteria; order Poriferisulfidales. Next base: position 163,240 of record CACNYJ010000002.1, on the reverse strand, counting down.
AGTATATGTGTCAATTATGAAAAATATGAATAATGATATAGAAAATCTAAATCTCGTACCTATGGTTGTTGAGCAGACTTCCAGAGGCGAAAGAGCTTACGATATCTACTCTAGGCTTCTTAAGGAGAGAATTATCTTTGTCGTAGGACCAATTGAGGATTACATGGCAAATGTCATTATTGCTCAAATACTTTTTTTAGAATCTGAAGATCCTAAAAAAGACATATTTATATACATTAATTCTCCCGGTGGTTCAGTAACTTCCGGTATGGCTATATATGACACAATGCAGTTTTGTAAGCCTGATATTAGTACTTTATGCATAGGCCAAGCTGCAAGTATGGGCGCTATATTACTGGCGGGTGGGGCCAAAAAGAAGAGATTTGCGCTGGCTAATTCAAGAGTAATGATTCATCAACCACTTGGTGGATTTCAGGGCCAGTCTACAGACATCCAAATTCATGCTAAAGAAATCCAAAAAGTGAGAGAAAATTTAAATTCTATCTTGTCTAAACACACAGGAAATGATATTAATAAAATATCAAAAGATACAGATAGAGATAACTTCATGAATGCAAAGGAAGCACAAGATTATGGTATAGTTGACAATGTGCTTGAATCTAGAAAGGATATTAAATAAATTACATTACATAAAGAATTAATTAAGGACAATAATTATGAGTGATGATGATAAAACCATAGATAACAAATTATTATACTGTTCATTCTGCGGTAAAAGCCAACAAGATGTGAAAAAATTGATTGCTGGGCCTTCCGTATTTGTTTGCGACGAATGTGTCGAATTGTGTAATGACATAATAAGAGAAGAGCTCCTTGACCAAGAGTCTGGAGATAACAAGAAATTACCAAAACCACATGAGATAAATGCTTCATTAGACGAATATGTAATTGATCAGCACAGAGCAAAGAAAGTATTATCTGTTGCTGTTTACAATCATTACAAAAGACTAGAATCACAGTTTTCCAGAGATGATGGTGTCGAATTATCAAAAAGTAATATCTTACTGATTGGTCCGACAGGTTGTGGAAAAACACTATTGGCTGAAACACTAGCTAAACTTTTAAATGTACCTTTTACAATTGCAGATGCAACCACTTTGACAGAAGCTGGTTATGTAGGAGAAGATGTAGAAAATATCATACAAAAACTTCTTCAAAAATGTGATTATGATGTTGATAAGGCTCAAAACGGTATCGTTTATATTGATGAAATTGATAAAATTTCTAGAAAAGCAGACAACCCATCTATAACTAGGGATGTTTCTGGCGAAGGAGTACAGCAAGCATTGTTAAAACTCATCGAGGGAACAACTGCCTCAGTACCACCACAAGGTGGTAGAAAACATCCTCAACAAGAATTTGTTCAAGTTGATACAAAGAACATTCTTTTTATAGTCGGCGGTGCTTTTGCGGGACTTGATAAAGTTATAAAAGATAGAACTGAAAAAAGTGGGATGGGGTTCTCTGCTGAGGTTCATGCAAAAGATGACAAGGAATCATTAAAAGTTCTTCACCAAGTTGAGCCAGAAGACTTAATATCTTATGGCTTAATCCCAGAATTTGTCGGAAGGTTGCCAATGATTGCAACATTAGACGAATTAGATGAAAATGCTTTAATTAAAATTTTGCTGGAACCAAAAAACGCTATAACAAAGCAATACAGCAAACTTTTCAAAATGGAAAACACTGAAATTGAATTTCGTGATAACGCCCTAATGGCTATCGCCAAAAAAGCAAAAGAGAGGAAAACTGGAGCCAGAGGGTTAAGAACTATTTTGGAAAATGTTTTATTAGATACAATGTACAACCTTCCTTCAACCCCAGAGGTATCAAAAGTTGTAGTCGATGAGGCTGTAATTGAGGGAGATACTCAGCCAATTCTAATATATGATCAAAATACACCTGAAAAAAAGGCCGCTAAAGACTAAAAGCACCTTGAAATATTAAAATATAACCACATAATATAAGTATTAGTAATATCGAATATTAACAATTTTTGTGGTTATTTGTATGAATAAAGATAGTCAAAATACTTTAGTTTTCCCAGTTTTACCGCTAAGAGATGTAATTGTATTCCCAAACATGGTTATTCCTCTTTTTGTTGGAAGAGAAAAATCCATTAAGTCTCTTGAGGTTGCTATGGATGATAATAAGCAAATTATGCTTGTTGCTCAAAAGACCGCAGATCTTGATGACCCAAAAGACAAAGATATTTATAGATTTGGCACATTAGCAACTGTTTTACAACTTTTAAAACTTCCAGATGGAACTATTAAGGTGTTAGTTGAAGGATCTAATAGAGCCGAAATTTATGGTGAAGTTTATGGTGATTCTTACTTCGAGGCAAAAGTTAATGTTATCGAAGAACCAATTGTCGATGACAGAGAAATCGAGATTTTAAGTAGATCGGTAATCGACTCGTTTGATCAATATGTGAAATTAAATAAAAAAATCGCCCCAGAGGTAATGACGTCCTTATCTGGTATTGATGATCCCTCAAGATTAGCTGATACCATTGCCGCCCATATGGTTTTAAAGATGGAAGAGAAGCAAGCAATACTTGAAATTAACGATGTTAAGGATCGTATCGAACACATCATTAGCATTATTGAAAATGAGTTAGATATCCTACAAGTTGAGAAAAAAATTAGGGGTAGAGTAAAAAATCAAATGGAAAAAAGCCAAAGAGAATATTATTTAAACGAGCAAATGAAAGCTATTCAAAAAGAGCTTGGCGATATGGATGATGTTCCAAATGAAATAGAAGAGATTGAGCAAAAAATCTCAAAATCAGGCATGCCAAAAGATGTTATGCAGAAAATTAAAGCTGATGTAAATAAATTAAAAATGATGTCTCCAATGTCTGCAGAAGCATCTGTCTTAAGAAATTATATTGATGTTTTAGTTAATGTTCCTTGGAAGAAAAAAACGAAGGTAACAAAAGATCTTGTTATCGCCGAAAAAGTTTTGGAAGATGATCATCATGGCCTTGAGAAAGTAAAGGAAAGAATTTTAGAGTATCTTGCTGTTCAGCAGAGGGTTAGTAAGTTAAAGGGCCCAATCCTCTGTTTAGTTGGTCCTCCAGGAGTTGGGAAAACAAGTTTAGGCAAATCAATAGCTAAAGCAACTGGAAGAAAATTCACAAGAATGTCGCTTGGCGGAGTCAGAGATGAGGCAGAAATAAGAGGTCACAGAAGGACTTACATTGGTTCTTTACCTGGAAAAATCATACAGAATTTGTCAAAAGTAGGTGTCAAAAATCCATTATTTTTATTAGATGAAATTGATAAGATGGCTATGGATTTTAGGGGAGACCCATCATCTGCATTACTCGAAGTTCTTGACTCGGAGCAAAACGATACATTTTCAGATCATTATCTAGAAGTTGATTTTGATTTATCCGATGTAATGTTTGTTGCAACTTCAAATTCAATGAATATCCCAGGCCCTCTTCTTGATAGAATGGAGGTTATAAGGATTCCAGGGTACACAGAAAACGAAAAAGAAAATATTGCTGGTAAATATCTAATGCCAAAACAACTTGAGAACAATGGCTTAACTGATAAAGATATTAAATTTAATAAGAATATTTTTATAGAAATTATTAGATCATATACAAGAGAAGCTGGAGTTAGAAATTTGGAAAGAGAACTTTCTAAAATATGCAGAAAAGTAGTTAAAAAGCTTCTTTTAAATAAAAAACTTAAAAGTATTAAGATTGATAAAAATAATTTAAAAGATTTTCTAGGTGTAAAAAGATTCAAACATGGTGAAGCAGAAAAAGAGAATGTTATAGGTTTGGTAAATGGACTTGCCTGGACCGAAGTAGGAGGCGAGCTTTTGAGTGTTGAAACCGCGGTTATTCCTGGTAAAGGTAAATACATCTTAACCGGATCTTTAGGCGATGTAATGCAGGAATCTATTAGGGCAGCAATGACAATAGTTAGAAAAAGGGCGTTAAATTTAAATATTGAAAAAGATTTTCATGAAAGTAAAGACATTCATGTTCATTTTCCTGAAGGCGCGACACCGAAGGATGGCCCAAGTGCAGGAGTGGGAATAGTCACATCCCTTGTATCAGCACTAACTGAAAATCCAGTTAAGTCTTCAGTAGCAATGACTGGCGAGATCAACCTTCATGGCCAAGTTTTACCTATTGGCGGGCTAAAAGAAAAAATGTTGGCAGCATTAAGGGGTGGTATTAAAACAGTTATCATACCCGTAGAGAACGAAAAAGATCTTGCAGAAATTCCTGATAACATAAAAGATAATTTAGATATAAAAACTGTTGAGTGGGTTGAAGAAGTTTTATCAATCGCACTTGAAAATCAAGTGCCTGGATTAGATTTGCTTCAAAATAAATTAAGCAGAAAATCTGAAACAAAGGATGTTTTAACCCATTAAAAAATATTGTTCTAAAACAATAGTTTACAAGGTTAATTAGTTTTCAATAATATTATGATTTTTCCTAAAATTTTTTAATTTTATTTCCTTGTTGACAGAGAAATTCTCCTTAATGTATAAATGACAAGGTTAGCAGGGAATTTTTACGAATTTACAGTTTCACAAAAACATACAATTTTAGAGGATAATAATAATGAATAAATCAGACTTAATCGACGCAATTGCAAGTTCCACAGGATCAAATAAGGCAGAAGCTGGTAGAGCTCTCGAAGCTGTTTTAGATGCAATTACATCAACATTAAAATCAGGCGAAAAAGTTACAATTCCTGGATTCGGAACATTTGAAGTAAGACATAGAAATGCAAGAATGGGTAGAAACCCTCAAACAGGCGAGTCAATTCAAATAAAAGCCTCAAATACTCCTGGATTCAAAGCTGGTAAAGCTTTAAAGGATGCTCTAAACTAAGTCCGCCCTTGACTTTCGGGGTGCTTAGCTCAGTTGGTAGAGCGTCGCCCTTACAAGGCGGATGTCGGGGGTTCGAATCCCTCAGCACCCACCATTAGTAGAGTGTTAAGGAGTGGTAGTTCAGTTTGGTTAGAATACCTGCCTGTCACGCAGGGGGTCGCGGGTTCGAGTCCCGTCCACTCCGCCATGTAAACTTGAAAGGAAAAAAAATTGTTACAAAATATTAGAGATCGTGCGACTGGTTGGATAGCTTATGTGATTGTTATAGGTATAAGTATACCGTTTGCTTTATGGGGTATAGATCAATACTTTACGGGAGGAAATGTAATAGTTGCAGAAGTAAACGATACAAAGATATCAGCCGAAAGATTAAATAATGAATACCAAGATAGGTTGAGAGAAATGCAAAGCATAATCTCAAAAGACCAAAATGAATCAGAGCTTCAGAAGAAAATAATCAAAAGAACAGTATTGGATGAATTAATCGACGGTTTAATTGTTAGAGAGTTTACAGTTGATAATAAATTTCAAGTTTCAGAAAAATCTTTAATCAATGATATTAAAAACAATAAAATTTTTCATTCCAACAATGAATTTAATTCTAAAATTTATAAAGCCTTATTAGAAAGGCAAGGTATTGATATATCTAATTATGAAAGAATAAGAAAATCAGAACTTAAAACTCTTCAGTTTTACAATAATATTGTTCAATCATCATTTATAACCTCTCAACAGATCAAGCTTCTTGAGGAATTAAAATATCAAACAAGAAATTTTAGAATTCTATCTCTAAGTTATAATGACTTCATAGACGATAAAGAAAATTTTACGGAAGATCAAAAAAAAGAATTTTTTGCGAAGTATAAAAATATTTTCGCGATGCCTGAGAAAATTGACGTTGAATATATTGTTTTTGATAAGCAAAAACTTAAAGAGCTAATATCGGAAGATAAGTTAGCTTTAAAAAATTACTACAATGAAAATAAGTTTAAATATGTTGTTCCTGAAAAAAGAGATTTTAGTCAGATATTTTTATCAAATATTAAAGGTGATAAAAATGAGAATAAGGTTCTTATTCAGGAAATAGAGGGGTTTTTGAAATCGGGAGACTCCTTTTCTAAGTTAGCAAAAAAATACTCAACTGATCAACTTTCAAGAGATAATGGAGGTAAAATTGGATGGGTAAATAAAAAAGATTTAAATAAAGAGATATCTGATAAATTATTCTTACTTGAAAGTATAGATGATATTAGCGAAATTATTGAAACAGAGCAGGGTTATTATATTCTTAAGTTAGATGGGATTATTGATGCAAAAATTAAAACTTTTGAAGAAGTAGAAGATAATGTAAAAAGAGATTTTCAAAATGTGCAGATTTCAAGAAAATATGAAGTTATATATGAGGACTTAGCTAATATTTTATTTGAGTTTCCAAACTCTTTAGAAAAAGTTGAAGAATATTTGTCAGTTCAAAAAACATCAACTGGGCTTTTAACTCTACCCCAAATTAAGAGCAGACATAAAGATCTTAATGATCCAAAAGTTTTCAAGGCACTCGGCTCCCCTGCTGTTTCAAAAGAAAACCTAAATAGTGAGCCTATAGAAATAAAAGGCAATATTATAATGCTCAGAATTAAAAATAGATCAGCTGTTCAATATAAAGAATATGATAGTGTGAAAAAGGAAATAGAGGGCTTATTAAAAACTGAAAAATCAATTGAAAACATGAAAAATTCTATCAAAGATATTGAAAATAGTGTTAAAAAAGGAAAGTCTCTTGATGAAATAGCTAATAAATTCAGCAAGAAACTAACTTCATACAATGAAATTGAAAGGTCAGATGATAGTATTCCTCCCTCAATTTTAGAAAGAGTCTTTTCTTTAACAAAAAAAGACAATATCACTAGTATTGAGTCTGGCACGGGAAATTATGAGCTTATTTTCTTAGATAAAATCAATAATGGTGAATCTGAATTAAGCCAAAGATCACTTGAGACTATGTTTAATAATGATCAAGTCAATGCATTATTATATTCAGTTATTCAAAGTTTAAGAGATAAGGCCAATATTATCATTTATTCTGAAAATCTTTAGATTATGGATAGACTGCCATCTTCAAAAAGAATTATAATTTTTTTATTTTTAGGAATCCTTGTAGGAAACTTTTTTGATAAATCATACACAATAGCAAACTTAAATTTATATACTTTTTTTGATGTTTTTGGGCTAGTTTTTCTTAATGCTCTTAAAATGGTTGTAATTCCCCTTATAATGTCATCTTTAATTTTTAATATCTCAAAATTTAATGATTCAGGCGAATTATCTGGGCTTGGCCTAAAAACAATTTTATTTTATTTGGCAACAAGTTTTGTTGCAATTTCAATTGGAATTTTAGTAGTAAATATTATTAAACCTGGCTTAATCGATGGCATTGGTGCAGGAAATATACTTGGCCTTGACAAGGAATCAAATATTGATTTAATTATAAGCTCTCAAAACGAATATTCACTCGGCGCTTTTTTCTTAAAAATTTTTTCTGGAAATATTTTTACCTCCATTTCTTCAGGTAATATGCTTTTCATAGTCTTGTTTAGTATATTAATTGGTATTATTTTGAGATCCTCAAATTCTAGAAGCACAGATGTTGTAAAAGACTTTTGGGAAGGTATTTACCTCGTTTTCGTCAAAATTATGTATCTTATTCTTTACTTCACTCCATACGGTGTCTTTTGTTTGATTGCAAAAGCAACGATGAATTTCGAGCCAGAGAGCTATTTAATTCTTTCTAAATTCTTTGTTACAGTAATTTCTGCTTTATTGATTCATGTTGTAATCTTTTATTCAATAGTATTAATTACTTTTAAAGTTAATATAATTTCACATTTAAAAGGTATAAGCACAGCATTATTCGTTGCTTTTTCAACAAGTTCATCAGTTGCAACAATTCCTGTTACAACAAGATGTCTTATTGAAAAATTAAATTATAAAGAAGAAAAAGTTAATTTTATTATTCCAATTGGCGCAACTATAAATATGGATGGAACAGCATTATTTGAATGTGTTGTTGTTATCTTTATTGCGCAATTATACGGTGTTGACTTAACGGTTATTGACCAATTTTTGATACTTTTTTTAGCTTTAATTACATCAGTTGGTGTTGCTGGGATCCCATCAGCAAGTTTTGTAGCTATTGTTGTTATTTTAGGTGCTGTAGGCCTTCCTTTTGAAGCAGTAGGTCTAATTTTAGGCATTGATAGAATACTTGATATGTTAAGAACAAGTGTAAATGTTTATGGTGATTCCTGTTGCGTTAGTGTTGTATCGAAATAATTTTTAATCTATCGATGGCATACCTATAATATTAAATCCTGAGTCAACATAAATTGTTTGACCAGTAATACCACTTGCACCATCAGATGCTAAAAATGAGGCGGTATCTCCAACTTGTTGGATTGTAACATTTCTTTTTAAAGGTGAATTTTTTTCAACGTGATCTAACATTTTTCTAAAATCTGATATACCAGCCGCAGCTAATGTTTTTATTGGCCCTGCTGAAATACAATTTACTCTAATATTATTTTCCCCCATTGCATAAGCAAGATACCTCACGTTTGCCTCTAAGCTTGCTTTAGCGACACCCATAACATTGTAATTTGGCATACCTCGAACGGCACCAAGATAGGACAAAGATATAACTGAGGGATTTGTTCCTTTTAGCATCGGCTGCGCTTCTTGGCATAACTCAAGTAAACTGTAACTACTGATGCTATGTGCTTGGATAAAACCATCTTTAGAGGTTTTTTCTATATAATTTCCTTCAAGTTCTTCTTTAGGTGCAAAAGCAAGCGAATGAATTAATATATCAAATTCACTCCATCTGCTAGACAATTTTTCTAACATTTGATTAATAGAACCATCAACAGATACATCACATGGAAGAACGATATCCGATCCACATTCACCAGCTAGTTTCTCAACTCTTTCTTTTAATTTCTCATTTTGGTATGTAAAAGCTAATTCAGCACCATGATTTTTTAATGATTCCGATATACCCCAAGCAATGGATCTATTGCTTGCTATTCCTAGTATCAAAGCTTTTTTACCTGCTAGATTTTTCATACAGATATTGTATATCATATTTTATTTATTATGCAGTAAAATATATAATATTTACAAAACATGGGTCACTCCAAATGATAAATGATTTAAAAAATATTTTCTTACTATCAATTTTTTTATTTGGTTGTTCTGATAATCCATTAAATAGCCCATATAGCGACAATAAAAGCACACAAAATATACTTTATTCCTCTTTTCAAGAGAGACCAAAACACTTAGATCCTGTTAGATCATATAGTTCAAATGAATATGCATTTTTAGCTCAAATTTACGAACCATTATTTCAATATCATTATTTAAAAAAGCCATATGAATTAATTCCACTAACAGCCACAAAATTACCGGAAGTTCAATATCTTGATTCAAGTTTTAGGGTTACAAAAAAAGTAAAAAACGCAAGATACTCAAAATACATTCTTAACATCAAAAAAGGAATTTTATATCAAAATCATCCGGCTTTTTTTAAAGAAAAAAGTAAGTATCTTTATCATTCTCTTGGGTTAGATGATTTGAAAAATATAAATACTTTATCTGATTTTAAAAAAAGTAGTACAAGAGAACTATTGTCTGACGATTACATATATCAAATTAAAAGATTAGCAGATAATTTAAATCATTCGCCTATATCTGGAGTTATGCAAGAATATATATATGGTTTTACAGAATATAAGGAACAGCTAAGCAAACTTAATAATATAAGTGGTGAAAAAAGAGTTTCTTACCTAAAAAATAATAAAATGCTTGGAATTAAAAAAATAGATGATTTCTCATTTTCTATTATTCTTAAAAAACCGTATCCCCAATTTGTTTACTGGTTAGCAATGCCTTTTTTTGCTCCAATGCCTTGGGAAGCAGATTTGTTTTACAGTCAGCAACAATTAAAAAAGAAAAATATAACTTTGAATTGGTATCCAGTCGGAACAGGACCATTCATGCTCACAGAAAATAATCCGAATTTAAGAATGGTTCTCAAGAGAAATGGTAATTTTCGAGGTGAGGTTTACCCTTCATTAGAAGATAAGATTAAAAATAAAAAAATGTATTCAAAAAACAAGGAAAAAGTAATTCCATTCATTGACGAGGCTATTTTTTCTTTAGAGAAAGAACAGATACCAAGATGGAATAAATTCCTTCAAGGCTACTATGATAATTCTGGTATAGCTTCAGATAACTACGATCAAGCAGTTTCCCTCAATAACTCAGGAGATATAACTTTAACAGAGGAACTCAAAGAAAAGGGCATTCATCTTTCTATGGCAACTGCAGCTTCAACCTATTATATTGGATTTAATATGCTTGATGGCACCGTTGGCGGTAAAAGCAATAGAGCAAAGTATTTGAGACAAGCTATAACGCTCGCAATTGATTATGAAGAATATATTTCAATATTTGCAAACGGAAGAGGAATAGTTGCACAAAGCCCTATACCGCCAGGAATTTTTGGTTATCAAGACGGTATAAAAAAATATAATAAAACAATTTACAGCTTTAAAAATAAAAGAATTGTTAAAAAAAATATAGAAAAAGCAAAAATTTTGATGGAAAAAGCAGGTTACCCTAATGGCATAAATCAAAAAAATGGGAAGCCTCTAATTCTATATTTTGAGGCCACAGGCTCAGGAGCTGATACTTATTCGTTTTTGAATTGGCTTAGAAAACAGTTTAAGAAAATAAATATTCAGTTAGTCACAAGAGTTACGGACTATAATAGGTTTCAAGAAAAAATGATAAATGGAACCGGTCAGATTTTCCAATGGGGGTGGAATGCAGATTATCCAGACCCTGAAAATTTTTTATTTCTACTATATAGTAAAAACGGAAAGGTTAAATACAGTGGTGAAAATGCATCCAACTATGACAGCAAAGATTTCGATAGACTTTTTATAAAAATGAAAAATATGAGAAATTCCATAGAGAGAGAAAAAATTATTGACCAGATGTTGTCAATCATTCAAGAAGATTGTCCATGGATTTGGGGATGGCATCCAAAATCTTTTTCTTTATCGCATGGCTGGGTAGAAAATGTTGAATCAAATTTAATGGCTAACAACACTCTAAAATATAAAAAAATAAAATTAAATTCTAGAAACAAAAATATAAAATCATGGAACAAAGCAAATTTCACTTTATTATATATTTTAGCATTTTTAATATTTTTATTAATATTGTCAGTTTTCTTTATGGTGAGAAAAAAAGATAGAGAGAAAATATATGATTAATTATATTTTTAAAAGAATTCTGTATGCTATACCAATATTAATTGGAGTTAATCTTTTAACTTTTACCCTTTTTTTTGTTGTCAATTCACCCGATGAGGTTGCCAGACTACATTTAGGAAATAAGAGAGTTACCCAAGAGCAAATACAATCTTGGAATGAACAAAGAGGATATAATTTTCCTCTATTTTTTAATCAATCAGAAACAGGCTTAAATGTTATCAAGAAAACAATTTTTTATGAAAAATCAGTTAAGCTTTTTTACTTTGATTTTGGAATTTCAGATAGCGGAAGAGATATTAAGTACGATATCAAACAAAGAATGTGGCCAAGTTTAGCTATTGCCTTACCGTCTTTATTAGTGGGTTTGATGATAAATATAACTTTTGCTCTATTTTTTGTTTTCTTTAGAGCAACAAAAGTTGACTATATAGGAGTGATCTTTTGCGTAGCATTAATGTCAATTTCTAGTCTCTTTTACATTATAGGTGGACAGTATCTTATTAGTAAGTTGCTTCAGCTTGTCCCGATATCAGGCTATGCTCAAGGAGTCGATGCTATCAAATTTTTAATTTTACCTGTATTTATAAGTGTAATTTACGGCATTGGCTCAGGCACAAGATGGTATAGATCACTATTCCTTGAGGAAATCGAAAAAGACTATGTTAAAACAGCTAAATCGAAAGGGTTATCTGAGGTTTCAGTGCTTTTTAATCATGTTTTTAAAAATGCCTTAATTCCAATTCTAACTGGGGTCGTTGTTATATTGCCATTATTATTTTTAGGAAGTTTAATAGTAGAATCTTTTTTTGGAATACCAGGTTTGGGTAGCTATACAATTGATGCAATACAAAGTCAAGATTTCGCAATAGTTAGAGCGATGGTATTTTTGGGAACAATTTTATATATATTTGGATTAATTTTGACGGATATATCCTATACGTTAGTCGACCCAAGAGTAAGGTTAAAATAATGTTTGTATTTCTTCTCACAGATATATTTTTCTATATAATAATTTTTTCTATTGGGTTATATATTTTTTATGTAAGAAAAACAAAAGATATTTTAGAAACATGGAAGCACGTTTTTAAAAGCAGGACAGGAATAATTTCAATTGTTGTACTTTCATTTTTTTTACTTATTGCAATATTAGATTCAATTCATATCAAAGAGAAAATCTATAATGAGCAGACAGAGTCTTTTTCATATGAATCAGAAATTAAAAGTGTTTTAGACATAATTTTGCTTCCAACCTATAAAAATTATGAAAAAAGTTACTCCTCACCGTTTTCATCTAATTTGTATTCTAAGGAAACAATAATACTTGAAAATAATATCGAGAGGAGGGTATACCCCAAACTTTTATACAAAGGTAATCATAATAAGTATGCTTCTGATAATACAGTAAATATTTTATTAACTTTTATTATATCTTTATTAAAGTATTTTTTTGTATTTTTAATATTTTATTTATTTTTTTATTTTAGAATAATTTTCAAAAGAAAAAATAATATTTTTACGCCTTTTAAATTAAATAAAGTTTTTCTTATGACTTTGTCTATTATTGTAATACTTTCGATATTTTTATATGAATTAAGTTTGCAATATTATGTTTTAGGGACTGATAAGGTTGGCGTTGATGTTCTTTATAAAAGTATAAAGAGTATTAGAACAGGAATACTTATTGGTACTTTAACGACAATTGTTATGTTACCTTTCGCTATTTTTTTAGGTATTTTTGCAGGTTATATTGGAGGATTTGTTGATGATGTAATTCAGTATATTTATACAACTTTAAACTCAATACCTAGTGTTCTTCTAATCGCTTCAGCAATTCTAATGTTACAAGTTTATATGGCAAATAATCCTTTAAACTTTGAAAATATATATGAAAGAGCAGATTTAAGATTATTTTTTCTCTGCATGATTCTTGGGCTCACAAGCTGGACAGGTTTATGCCGTCTTCTCAGAGGAGAATCAATGAAACTTAGAGAGGTCGAGTATGTTCAGGCGTCCAAAACTTTTGGCTTGAATAGATTTTCTATAATAGTTCGTCACATCATGCCAAACATTATGCATATTGTAATTATCACAATTGTTTTAGATTTTAGCGCACTGGTTTTAGCTGAGGCAGTCCTATCTTACGTAAATATAGGAGTTGATCCTACAACTTATAGTTGGGGAAATATGATTAACGCAGCAAGATTAGAGATGTCGAAAGAACCAATAGTTTGGTGGTCACTATTTTCGGCTTTTACATTTATGTTTATTTTAGTGTTATTTGCGAACCTTTTCTCAGATGTTGTGAGAGATGCTTTTGACCCAAGGTCGAATAAAAATTATGAGTAAATTACTTGAAGTTAAAAATCTATATTTATCTATTGAATCAGAAAATGAGAATAAAATTCTAAAAGATATTAATTTTTCTATTAATAGCTCGGAAATTTTATCTTTAATAGGAGAGTCTGGGAGCGGCAAGTCTTTGACAGCTTTGTCAATTATTAGACTTCTTGAAAAAAATTGCAGAATAAAAAAAGGTAAAATAATCTTCAATGATACTGATTTATTATCTTTAGAAGAACAAAATATGCGTTTAATTAGAAAAAATGATATTTCCATGATATTTCAAGAACCAATGCGATCGTTAAATCCAGTTATGAGTATTTATGATCAATTACTGGAAGCACATGAAAAAGATAGTAGAAAAAAAATAAAAAGAAAAATCATTGAGAATCTTATTTCTGTAGGTATTGACGATGCATCTAGAGTTATAGATCTTTTCCCTCACCAATTATCTGGTGGGATGAAGCAAAGAGTTATGATCGCAATGGCAATAGCGTGTAAACCAAAGTTACTAATTGCTGATGAACCAACAACTTCTCTTGACGTCACAATACAAAAACAGGTTCTCGATTTACTTTTGGAATTAAGAAATGAGCTTAATATGTCTATTCTTTTCATCACACATGATCTTGCTGTAGCTTCTCAAATATCAGATAACATTGTAGTAATGAAGGAAGGGATGGTTGTGGAAAATAGTGAATCAAAAAAATTCTTTGAAAACCCAAAGTCGTTATATAGTAAAACTTTGTTAGCCTCTTCTTCTTATAATAGAAAAAATAACTTTACGAATTCATTGAAAAATAATAGCGTATTAAAAGTAAATAATTTAAAAGTATATTTTAAAGAAAAAAAGAGCTTTATCGCACGGAATCAAGATTATAAAAAAGCAGTTGACGACATAAGCATATCAATTGATGCAGGTGCCACACATGCTATTGTCGGTGAGTCTGGATCAGGTAAAACAACAATTGCAAAAGCTATAATGGGCTTAACCGAAGTAACAGACGGCGATATACGAATTCTTGATAAAGATATATTAAAAATGGAAGGTAAAGAAAAGCTAAATTTCAGAAAAAACTATCAAATGATTTTTCAAGATCCATTTTCTTCACTAAATCCTAGAATGCGAGTGGGTAGCATCATAAAAGAGGGCTTGAGCTTTTTAAAACCCTATATGAATACCGAGGAAACAAACGAATGCCTAAAAAATGTAATAGAAAATGTTGGCCTAGAGGAAAGCTCTTTATATAAATATCCCCATCAATTCTCAGGCGGGCAAAGACAAAGAATTGCTATCGCGAGAGTTTTAGTTTTAGATCCAAAATTATTGATTTGCGATGAGCCTACTAGCTCACTGGATGTTACTGTCCAAAAACAAGTATTAGATTTGTTGAATGAGATTCAAACCAAAAACCAAATATCATATTTATTTATATCTCATGATATAAATCTTGTGGCAAGCATTTCCGATACATTATCAGTAATGTATCAAGGTAAAATAGTTGAGAGTGGAAAAACGTCTGATATAATAAATAATACGTCAAATGATTATACAAAAAAATTACTTAGTTCTGTCCCACAAATATTATAAATTATGAATTTTAAATCAAATGAAATAGATAATTGGTATCAATCTTTAGCAGGCAGATTTAATTCAAAGCTTATAATTTCTCATATTAAAAAATTATTTAATACAAGCTCTGATAAAAATATAGTTTATTTTGGTCCAAACGAAATTATAAAAAAATTATTAGAAAATAATAATAATTTTAATACATTTTATGTATCTTTGTCTAAATATGGAGATTTATCGGCAGAAATTGAAAAACTTCCTTTTCAGGAATCCTCTATAGACAATGTTGTATTAATTCATTCTCTTGATATTAATGAAAACCCGCATGCGGCTTTTAGAGAAATTGATAGAATCGTGAAAGATGACGGCCAAATTGTTATAGCAGGTTTTAACAAGATAAGCCCTTTAATGATTTATTCAATTTTACCTTTAAGATCGATATTTAAAAATAAAGATTATGTTGGCATTAACAGACTACACGATTGGATGTCTTTATTTTCTTACGAGGTTCAGCAAATAATAAATATAAATAAAATTCCTCCAATTAATAATGAAAAAATTTTTAGATATTTTGGATTTTTAAATAACAGTTTTTTTTCAAAAATAAACTATTTTGGGATTTCGTATATATTTTTTGCAAAGAAAAAAACCTATAAATTCATACTTAGTAAAAATTGGCACAAGCGCGATAATATAATTTTAGGAAAATTCTCAAAACCAGTTATTCATAATAATTATGAAAGATAAAGTTATAATTTATACAGATGGAGCTTGCAAAGGTAATCCTGGTGAGGGGGGTTGGGGGGCAGTACTTACCTATAAAGATAAGAAAAAAAAAATTTGCGGATATGAAAAAGATACAACGAATAATAGAATGGAGCTAAAAGCCGCAATAGAGGCATTGAGCTCTCTAAAAAGTAAGTCAGATGTTGTAATTTTTACAGATTCAAAATATTTAATGCAAGGAATTAATAGCTGGATAGAAAATTGGAAAACCAATAATTGGTTGACATCAAATAAAAAAGAAGTAAAGAATATCGATTTATGGAAAGATATCGACAAATATAATAACTTTCATACAGTCGAATGGAATTGGGTTAAAGGTCACAGTGGTGATATTGGTAATGATACAGCTGATGAATTAGCTAACCTAGCTATATCAAATAAAACAGGAAAAAATTGTGAATAGACAGATAATATTAGATACTGAGACAACAGGGCTAGATGTCACAAGAAAGCACAAAATTATTGAAATTGGTTGTGTTGAGCTAATTGATAGAAAATATACTGGAAATAAGTTTCATCATTATCTTAATCCAGAGAGAAAAATAGACCAGGGTGCAATTAACGTTCATGGCATATCAAATGAATTTTTAGAAGATAAACCTTTATTTATTGATGTAAAAGATGACCTGTTGAATTTCATTAAAGGGGCTGAACTCATAATACATAATGCCCCATTTGATATCGGATTTATTGAATACGAATTCAGTTTTTCCTCCCAAAATATAAAATTATCCGAAGAATGTAAAATTTTTGATACTTTGTTGTACGCAAGGAGACTGCATCCAGGTCAAAAGAATAGTCTTGATGCGTTGTGTAAAAGATATAACGTTGATAATTCATCAAGAGATTTTCATGGAGCATTACTAGATGCAAAAATTCTTGGAGACGTTTATCTTGCTATGACAGGAGGACAAACCTCTTTCGAATTACCTCAAAAAGAAGAAAGTAGACAAAAAGATAGTAAAGAAGAATTGTCAGGAAAATTTGTTGTTATAAAGGCAGATGAAGAAGAGCTTAGAGAGCATCAAGAATTATGTAAAAAGATTGATGAGATATCGAAAGGCAGATGTATTTGGAAAATTTCTGAGTTTTGATATAATAAAAAATCTAAAATTATTATAAAAGGCGGAACCAATATGGACAAAATATTTATGCTTATAGTCTTACTAATTGTTGGATTTTGGGGATATTTAAAATATAGCGAAGATTCAGGAATGTGGATTGCTGTAAACAATAATAATGTAATCGGAGAATATAGTTCTTACGAAGAATGTATTGATGGCGTAAGGGCACAAATTGATGTGAACGTGGAAGTCTTTTCTTGTAATAGAGAATAAATTATTTATTTTTTTTGAATTTTCTTAGATAGTCGGTTCTTTTGAATCGACCAATCTTTGTTCTTTTCTTCTTGTCTTTTATCATATTTTTTCTTACCTTTTGCAATACCAATCATTAACTTCACTTTATTGTTTTTCCAATACAACGATAAAGGAATTAATGTTAAACCATCTTTTTTTATTTTACCTGTCAGCATAAAGATTTCCTTTTGATTAAGAAGAAGTTTTCTAGTTCTATTGACATTTTTATCTTCACTTTTATCTACGAACTTTGGTGGTGTTATATGTGAGCCAATAAGTAAAACGTTCCCTTTAATTACTCTTACATATGCCTCTCTTAATTGTACTTTTAAAGCCCTAATTCCTTTTACTTCCCACCCTTCAAGCACGAGCCCAGCCTCCAATTTTTCAAGAATAAAATAATCATGTGTTGCTTTTTTGTTGACAGCTATAATATTTTCTGTATTTTTATCTCTTTGTCCCATAATATTCATAATATTAACATAAGAATAGAACTTACTAATGGCAATAAATAGAACTTCTTCACATGGCGAATGGTCTTCAAGGACTGCCTTTATATTAGCAGCAGCAGGTTCTGCTGTTGGCTTAGGAAATATTTGGAAATTCCCTTACATTACTGGTGAAAATGGTGGAGGTGCTTTTGTCATAATTTATATTTTGTGTGTTATCTTGATAGGGATACCAATAATGTTAGCAGAGGTTTATTTAGGGAAAAGAGGGAGATTGAACCCTATCGCCTCGATAAGATATATATCTGAAAGAGAAAACAGATCAAAGAATTGGCAAATTATCGGACTTATAGGAATTCTAGCTGGTATTTTAATTCTCTCGTATTATAGCGTTATTGCTGGCTGGACAATGGCATACGCCTCAAGAACTGCATTTGGAGTTTTAAATAATATCGATGCACCAGGCGCAGCAGTAATTTTTGAAAACTTTATCGCAGACCCGGAGAGACTCTTAGCATGGCACACTATTTTTTGTATTATTACCGCTTTAGTTGTATCTAGGGGAGTGAAATCAGGGCTTGAAAATGCGGTTGTTCGATTAATGCCCGCTTTATTAGTTTTACTAGTAGCTCTTGTATTTTATTCTGCAATAGAAGGCGACTTTGCAAATGGTATAAAGTTCATGCTATACCCTGATTTTAGTCAGGTAACTGGAAAGACAATATTAATTGCTATGGGCCAAGCTTTTTTTAGCTTAAGCTTAGGCATGGGAGCTTTAATGGTCTACGGGTCATATTTATCGAGCGATGTTTCAATCCCTAAAACATGTGTAATAGTTGCATCTCTAGACACTCTTGTAGCATTGTTAGCTGGCTTAGCTATATTTCCTATTGTTATTTCAAGTGGGCTAGAGATGACTCAAGGACCCGGTTTAATATTCCAAACCTTAACGGTTGCATTTGGAGCAATGCCTGGTGGTCAATTATTTGGAACTTTATTTTTTATCTTATTAATAGTCGCGGCATGGACGTCATCAATTTCATTAATTGAGCCAATGATTATTTGGCTTATTGAGAAATATAACGTTACACGCATACAAGCTGCAATTTTTTCCGCAGCAATCGCATGGTTTATTGGAATTGGGACAATTATATCTTTCAATGTCGGTTCAGACATTAAAATCTTTGGATTAAATATATTTAATTTCTTAGACTATCTTACATCTAATATTCTTCTTCCAATGGGAGGCATATTAATAACAGTTTACGTTAGTTGGCTATTATCTAAGGAAAAAGTTGACTCGGAATTAAAAATTAAATCCGGAATATTAAAAGTCTTGTGGTATTTTTCTGCACGGGTGATTGCACCAATTGCAGTCATTTTTGTTATGTTAAATGCAATAGGAATTAATTTTGATATTTTTTCATAGAATTCAAGCATGGTTATAAAAAAAGAAGCAATAATACTAAAAGATATCGAAATAGTTTTTGATATTGTGAACAGAGTCAATTTATATAAAAACTTTGTTCCATACTGCACAGAATCAAAGATACTATCTGAAGATGACAAATTTATGGAAGCAAAGCTTGATTTCAATCTCAAGGGACTTTCAACATCTTTTACAACTAGAAACGAAATAAAAAAAAATAAATCAATTAACATGAAACTGATTGACGGACCCTTTAAATTTTTAGACGGTATCTGGGAATTTAAAAGCGTAGATGGTAAAACAATAATTTACCTGAATATTAATTACGAAGCTGAAAATAAGATTGTTGAATATACAGTAGGAAAATCACTCGAAAAAATAACAAATTATCTCGTTAAGGCTTTTATAGAAGAATCAATGAAAAAAAATGAAAATTAATATAAAAATCGAAATAATTTACGTTAAACCGGATAATGATATAATTCAACACAATTTACTTTTTGAGAAAAACAGAACTTTAAATGATTTACTCGATTATTTGATTAAAACATCTGTATTTTCGATTGATTTCTTATCAAAAAAATCTTATGGATGCTTCGGGAAAAAGATTGAACTTGATTATATTATTAATGATAAAGATAGAATTGAAATTTTCGATGATTTAAAAATGACACCAAATGAGAAAAGAAAATTTAACTTTAAAAGGAATTAATATTCACCCTCAAGCAAAGTTTCTGAAATAATTTTCCAGTTTTTATCTATTTTTTCGAAAATAATTTGTTTTTTCACAGAGTCTGAGTATCTTTCAGAAGAGTACTTTTGTTGAAAGACTGCGGTTGCAGTTTCCATCTCATCGATTTGAAAATTTATTGACAGATTACTAATTTCTAAAGATATTTTATTTTTATCCAATATTCTATTTTCTCGATCTTTTTTCCATTGGATACTACTATCAAAGTATTTTGAGGTGTAACCGTCAATGTAATAAGAAAAATACTTCTCGAGATTTTTATTTTCCCATGATGATATCCACTGGTTTAGTGTATCTGAAACAATTTCAAAATCATTTTTTCTTTTAATCGGTTCACTATAAACTTCTTTATAAACTTCTTTTTGCTCGGATGAGCGGGATTCTTCCTCAGTAATGTTATCTTTTTCTTGCGTATTTATTTTTTTATCTACAAGTTCTACACTACTATTGTTGTCGGTTTTATAATTTTCTTGTTTATTACTATCATTATTTTCAGACTCAATAATTTTTTCTTCTGAATTATTTGCTAAAACATCATTATAATCTTGTTTTTTATTCTCGTTATTTTCAGACTCAATAATTTTTTCTTCTGAATTATTTGCTAAAACATCTTTATCTGTTTTGCTGGAGCTTGCCTCAAGCTCAATATCTTCAAAAATATTTTTTTGTAAAGCTAAAACTTCTTGATCTTCAATAAACTCAGGTTTATTTCTTCTTGTATTTCCACTTATCTCAAATAATCCGTCATCATTTTTAACAATTCTTTTCATGCTAGCTATTTTATCTTTCTCAAAAAATATACTTACCATGTTGAGTTGTGTCTCCTCAGGATCTCTTTTTCTAAAATATACATAATCCCATCTGTTGTTATCAAAAATATTATCTAAGACAGGCTCCCCAAGTAGAAAAATTACTTGCTCTTTAGACATATTTATTTTTAAAGATTCGACCTTGCTTTCTTCTATAAAATTGCCTTGTTGAACAAGAACTCGATAGCTTCTTAGTTGAGTATTTTCAGGAAGAAGTTGGCATGCCGAGAAAAATACAGTAAAAACAAAGATTAGGAGTAGTTTTAAATTTTTCACTTTTTATGTATATTGTTAACTTAATTAACGATAATATAGCAAATATGAGCAATATAGAATTAAAAAATGCTGGATTAAAAATTACTCTTCCAAGGGTAAAAATATTGAGCAAGCTTGAAAATGCTGAAAAACACCATTTATCCGCTGAGGATATTTATAAAGAATTATTAAATGATGGAGAAGTGATTAGTCTAGCGACAGTTTATAGAGTATTAACTCAATTTGAAGCTGCAAAAATTGTAATTAGGCATCATTTTGATTCTGAGGGAAATAGTCAGGCAGTATTTGAATTAAATCACGGAGATCATCACGATCATATGGTGTCTGTTAAAACTGGTAAGGTTGTAGAGTTTTACGATGAAATAATAGAGAATAGGCAAAAAGAAATCGCAAAAGAACATAATTTTAAAATAAATGATCATAGTATGATACTCTATGGCGAGTTTCTAGACGAGGAATAGTAGCTTTTTTTAAAATGTAAACATTAAAATATTAACTTTATGAAAAGAAAAATTGGAAAAGTCGCTCTTTTCTCAGGATTTTTGGCATTAATTTGGCTATTACTTGGAATGATTAATGCTGTCCCATTGTTAATAGAGTTGCCAGAGGTGACAAGAGTTAGAGCCCACGCATCTTTAGCAGTATTTTTATTACTTATAGGTTCTTGGGCTTTTTGGAATGAAGATTAATTTTTAAAAGGGGATTTTATTATGTTAAAGACTTCAGATATATGTATTTTACTTTCAGTTGCTGTCGCATTTGTAACAACTGCCTTTTTATGGTTTCAAGGTGTCGATACAAAACAAGAAGCATTATTTACAGCAACTTGGATTCCATCAATTTTGGCTTTCGCTATCTATTTCAAAATAATAGCTAGAAAGAACTGATTATGGACGACAATCTCATATTTTATACTGGTTGTTTCTGCTTCGCTTTAGCTATAGCTGGGGCAGTAATGACTGTAATAGAATGTAAGAAAATAGAAAAGGAAGATAAGGATAAAGAAAAGTAAATTTCTAAAGAAAAATTTATTTAATCGATTAGTTCTTTTGCAAACTGCAATGCTTTTTCTGTTAACTTAACTCCACCTATCATTCTGGCTAATTCATTCACTCTTGATTCATTATCAAGATACTCTAATCTAGTAGATGATATTTCTTTATCTTTTGAGACAAGGTAATGATGTTTTGATTTCGCGGCTACTTGTGCTAAATGAGTGACACACAAAACTTGCGTTTTGTCTGCTAAGTTCGCAAGATGCTGTCCTAAAATTTCTGCAGTAGCGCCTCCAATACCAGTATCAATTTCGTCAAATATCATGGTTTCACAATCATCATTTGACCTTGTCTCAAGCTGTATTACCAAACTAAGTCTCGATAGTTCTCCTCCAGAGGCAATTTCGTTCAACGGCAGAAGTTTTGATTTATCATTTGTTTTAATAAGAAATGATATTTTATCATAACCATCTTTCTTAATTAAGTTTTCATCAGTTACTATATTGATTTTAAATTGACAATTATTCATCCCAAGGTCTTTAAGTTGATCTGTTATTTTACTTTCTAGATTTTTTGAATTTTTCTTTCTTAAATTTGATATTTTAAATGCAATTTTATGATATTTTTCTTTAAGCTTATTTATTTCTTCTATATTTTTACTAAAATTTTCTCTGTTATTTTTTAATTTTTGTAATTGAGAATTTTTATTATTTAGTATCTCATTTAAATCTCTTTCGTTTACTTTATATTTTCTAGATAGTTTATTAAGAGATAAAATCTTATTATTTATAATTTCAAGTTTTTCAGGATCAATATCGATCGCATTGGAATACTTATCTATCATTTTTGAAAGAGTTTTTACTTGGTCCATAATAATGATATTTTGATTTAGTATTTCACTGGAAGAATCGTCTATCTTTCCTATTTCTTCTAAAATCTTATTAAGCTGTGAAAGCTGTAAATTTATATTGTAGCCGCCATCACCGTCAATAATATTTAAGCACTCTTTTGCTTTATTTATTAGCTGTTCGGAATTATTAAGTTTGCTAAATTCTTCTGATAATTTATCATAACTTTTTGAATCAATAGTTTCTTCTTGAAGTTCATTTATTTCAAAATCTAGAAGTGAAATTTTATCTTCATATTCATTTTTTGATATTTTATTGTCAGCCAACTCTTTTTCTAAACTACTAATTTGCGATAAAATATTTTTTACATCTTCCTTTTCTTTACTAATATTTATATAGTTGTCAACCCTGTTTCTCTGCTCTTCACTTGATAAAATAAGTTGATTCTCATGCTGACCATGTATATCAATTATCATACTACCAACATACTTTGCTGTATTCGAGTTAACTGGTTTATCATTAATATAAATCTTGGAAATATTTTTTGTATTAATTTTCCTTCTAAATATACATTGATTGTCTGTATATAAGTCTTTATCTTCAAGAACCTTTATTACATTTTCGTTATTAATATTAAAACTACATATAATCTCTGTGTCCTTTTTTTCGTCTCTAATAATTTTCTTTGTTTGCTTATGACCAAAAACAACATTGATTGCATCTATCAGTATAGATTTACCTGCACCAGTCTCACCTGTTAAAACTGACATATTGTCAAAAAAGTCAATTTCAATTTCGTCAATAATCGCAAAGTTTTTTATATAAATATTAGATAGCATTTAGTTACGGCTTAAAGCCCCATCCAAGCTTTTCCCTAAGGATTGAAAGGAAGTTAATACCTGGCGGCTGAATTAATTTTAGAATTGTTGTACTTTTGCATATTTTCACAATATCATTTGGTTCAATTGGAACACTAATTTGACCATCGAAAGTTACATTTGCATTTGTTTTAATATTTTCAGAAATCTTAATTTCAATTGTGCTATCCATGTTTATCACAATTGGTCTATTGCTTAGTAGGTGAGGGCATATTGGTACTAATATTAAAGCTTCCATTGTTGGATCTAAAATTGGCCCCCCGCTTGATAATGAGTAAGCAGTTGAACCTGTAGGTGTAGATATGACTAACCCGTCTGCATTAATTCTGTAGAGCATTTCCCCATTCAACATAGCATCTAATTCAATCATTCGCGCATCCTTGCTATTAATCACAATGTCATTAAAAGAAATATTTTTTGATATCTCTTTCCCATCTCTCATTACTTTTCCTTCTAAAGAAATTCTTTCGTCGATGGAAAAATTATCTGAAAAAATATTTTCTAAATTTTCCTCTATACGATCAGGTGATATATCTACAAGATAACCTAATCTACCTCTATTTATACCGCAAATTGGAATATTCGATTTTGATAAATCTTGTGCAGACCTTAAAAGAGTTCCATCGCCTCCAATAATAAATGCTAGGTCACATTTTTTCTTTATATCTTCAATACCGGTTTCTTTCCTATCCTTTAGCAATAAACATGAATTACCATCCAAGTAATAGCTGATATTTTTTTTATCTAAAAAATCGATAACGGCGTCAAGACTGTCTTTTACACTGCTATCACTGATTTTTGATATGATTGCTATATTTTCGAATGTTGACATTAAGCCCCCTGTAAGCTTATAAAATAATAAAATAGTATTATAATATAGTTCATAATATTATATTATTAAAAAAATCCAAAAATTTTTTTTATGGAAACTTTAAATTCTAGACAAGAGTTATTACTTAAAGCTTTGGTTGAAAGCTTTATATCGGACGGTCAACCGGTAGGCTCAACAAAGCTATCTAAAACATCTGATATTGGAATTAGCTCAGCCACTATCAGAAACGTATTTACTGATCTTGAAGATCTAGGCTATATTTACTCCCCTCACAAATCTGCAGGAAGAGTCCCAACCGAACTTGCCTATAGAATGTTTGTAGACAAGATGATCAAAGTACAACCAGTTAATAATAAGCTTATTGATAAACTAAAGCTCAATCTAACCAAAGGAGTTGAAAGAAAAAATATCGTTAAGAAAACTAACGAAATTTTATCAAGTATAACAGAACTTACAGGTATCATATCTTTACCAACTCATAAAAATACTGAATTGAAACAAATTGATTTTTTAAGGTTAAGCGATAATAAGATTTTAGCAATTTTAATAAATAAAAGTAATGATGTTGAAAACAAAATAATTCATCTTGACAAAAACTATACATCATCAGAGTTACAAGAAGCTGCAAATTATTTAAATTCAATTATCTCTGGACAGTCAATACATCATATAAGGAAAATCTTACTCAACGAATTAGATGAGATGAGGAAAGACATGAATAGTATAATGTCGTCGGCTATTAATTTTGGAAAGCAGCTTTTTTTAGAGTCAGATGAGATTCAAAAAAATGATGATTTAATTGTAAGCGGCCAGACAAAACTAATGAATTGTGAGGAACTTTCAGATATCGAAAAATTAAAAACATTATTTGAAGCTTTTAACGAAAAAAATAATATTTTACATCTCCTTGATAAAAGTATTTCTTCAAAAGGCGTAAAAATTTTTATTGGAGCAGAATCTGGATACAATGTTCTTGATGATTGCAGTATTATTAGCGCACCTTATAAATTTGACGACGATGTTATCGGTGTCCTTGGGGTTATTGGGCCAAAGAGAATGGCTTATGAAAGAGTAATACCTATTGTAGACATTACAGCAAAATTATTAAGTGATGCCTTGAAAACTTCAGATTAGACCATACATATACCATATAACATATTATCAAATATAAATTTAAGGCAAAAAATATGAAAGATAAAAATAATGATGCCCAAGAAAAATCTGAAGAAATTATAGATACTGAACAAATTGTTTCTGATGATAAAGAGGTTAACGATGAGGATCATTCTGAAGATGACGCTGGTCACGCTAATTCTGAAGAAGTGAATTTGCTTGAAGAAAACGAAAAACTCAATGATTTATTATTAAGATCAAGAGCAGAACTAGACAATTTTCAAAAGCGCACTGAAAAGCAGCTTATTCAGGCTCAACTTTATTCTACAGAGAAACTATCATCTGAACTTTTGATTATTATGGATAGTTTGGAGGCTGCTGAGAAAGTCGCAACAAGCCCAAACATTAAAATAGATGATTTAATAAAAGGAAATACGCTTCTTTTGAAAACAGCTAAGGAAGTTTTTGAAAAATTAAATCTTGAGGAAATCAACCCCTTGAATGAAAAGTTTGATCCAGATTTTCATCAAGCTATGGCAACAAAAGATAGTGATTCAGACGATAATACCGTTTTAGAGGTTATGCAAAAGGGATATAAGTTAAATTCAAAACTCCTTCGCCCCGCTTTAGTAATTGTTTCAAAAAAAAATCAATAAAAAACTTGAAAAACCTCCATGTGTCCACATATAAGAATTAACTAGTATTTAATTAATTTGAGAGGTTTTAAAAATGGGTAAGATTATAGGTATTGACTTAGGCACAACAAATTCATGCGTTTCCGTTATGGAGGGCGATAGACCAAGAATTATCGAAAACAGTGAGGGCGATAGAACAACTCCTTCTGTTGTAGCTTTTACAGACGCTGAAACTCTAGTCGGACAGTCTGCCAAGCGTCAATCAGTAACGAATCCTGAAAAAACCGTTTATGC
Organism: uncultured Thiothrix sp.; assembly: GCA_902624655.1. Taxonomy (GTDB): domain Bacteria; phylum Pseudomonadota; class Gammaproteobacteria; order Poriferisulfidales. The sequence continues at coordinate 136,645 of CACNYJ010000002.1, read as the reverse complement.
CGTGAAACGATTTATTGGTAGGAAATACTCAGATAAAGAAGTTCAAAAAGACAAAGCTATCCTTCCTTACAGTATTGTTGAAGCTGATAATGGAGATGTTTGGGTTCAAATTGACGATAAAAAAATGGCTTTGCCAGAGATCTCTGCAAAAGTTTTAATGAAAATGAAGAAGACAGCCGAGGAATTTTTGGGCTCAGAAGTTACTGATGCTGTAATAACAGTTCCGGCTTATTTCAATGATTCACAAAGACAAGCCACTAAAGATGCTGGTAAAATTGCCGGTTTAAATGTACAGAGAATTATTAATGAGCCTACAGCAGCTGCAGTAGCTTATGGCTTAGATCAAAAGAAAGGAGATAAAAAAATTGCGGTTTACGATCTTGGGGGTGGAACGTTTGATGTTTCAATTATTGATATATCTGACATTGATGGTGAAAATCAGATAGAAGTACTTTCTACAAATGGTGATACCCAACTTGGCGGTGAGGATTTTGATTCTAGGCTAATTGATCATATTGTCGATGAATTTAAGAAAGAGCAAAATTTTGATTTAAGATCAGACCCATTAGCCCTTCAAAGATTAAAAGATGCAGCTGAGAAGGCAAAGATAGAATTATCAAATGGTCAGCAGGCTGATATAAACATTCCTTACATCACTGCTGACGCAAGTGGACCAAAACATTTAAATATGAAGGTGACTAGAGCTTTGTTTGAGTCAATGGTTGAAGACCTGGTACAAAGAACAATTAATCCTTGTGAGATTGCTCTCAAAGATGCAAAGCTTTCAAAAAGTGATATCAACGATGTGATTTTAGTTGGAGGACAAACAAGAATGCCTTTGGTACAAAAGGTTGTAAAAGAATATTTTGGTAAAGATCCAAGAAAAGATGTCAACCCTGACGAAGCTGTTTCAGCAGGTGCTGCAATCCAAGGTGGTGTTTTAGCGGGAGATGTTACAGACGTATTATTATTAGACGTGACACCCCTTTCACTTGGTATAGAAACCATGGGCGGGGTTATGACGAAGCTCATCGAGAAAAACTCAACAATCCCAACTAAGCAAAATCAAGTTTTCTCTACAGCTGAAGACAATCAGACAGCTGTTACTGTACATGTTTTACAAGGAGAAAGAGATATGGCCTCTGGAAATAAATCTCTTGGGCAATTTAATCTTTCAGATATACCACCAGCACCAAGAGGAATGCCACAAATAGAAGTGACGTTTGATATTGATGCGAATGGAATTCTTAATGTGTCAGCAAAAGATAAAGCAACAAATAAAGAGCAATCAATAATCATTAAGTCATCTAGTGGTCTTTCTGATGAAGAAATTGAAAAAATGGTAAAAGATGCAGAGCTCCATGCTGAAGATGATAAAAAATTTCAAGAGCTTGTAGGTTTAAAGAATCAAGGTGATGCACTTGTTCATGCAACAAATAAATCCTTAGATGAATTAGGAGAGAAAGTTTCAGATGAAGATAGAAAAAATATAAAAGAGAAAAATGAAGCATTAGTTGAGACTCTTAAAACCGATGATAAGGAGGCGATAGAAAACAGCATAAAAGATTTATCTGAAGCATCAGCAAAAATGGCAGAAATGATGTATGCCGAGCATGCAAAACAAAACCAGAATCCGGATGCCGAATCTTCTTCAGGTAGCAACGAGGTCAACAATGATTCTGACGTTGTGGATGCTGAGTATAAAGAAGTAAATAACGATAAAAAATAAAATTAACGTTTATTCGATATGGATTATTATGCAGTCTTAGGTGTCAATAAAGGCGCTTCATCAGACGAAGTAAAAAAAGCTTTTAAAAAGAAAGCCATGAAATATCATCCCGATAGAACAGGGAACGATAAAGGCGCTGAAAAAAAATTTAAAGAAATAAAAGAAGCCTACGACGTTCTGTCAGATCCTCAAAAAAAATCTATGTATGATCAATATGGAACCACGGACTTTGGGGGAGGATTTGGAAGTGGTTCGGGCGGTGGTTTTAATACCTCAGGCTTTGGAGATGTTTTTGAAGATATTTTTGGAGATATTTTTGGTGGTGGGCAATCAAGAAATGCTTCATCCCAAAGATATAAGGGAGCAGATCTTGAATATGAATTAAGACTGTCTTTAGAGGAAGCAGCTTTCGGCATTGAAAAATCTTTGAAAATTCGAACTAAAGATGTATGCGATAATTGCAATGGCTCTGGTTCCAATCCTGGCTCACAACCTGTCTCATGCTCTGCATGCAATGGAGTCGGCCAAGTAAGAGCTCAACAAGGCTTCTTTACAATTCAGCAAACGTGCCCAACATGTGCAGGTAAAGGAACTATAATTTCAAACCCTTGCTCTAAATGTTATGGAAGTGGAGCGGTAAATGTTGACAAGGAAATATCCGTATCTATTCCAGCTGGTGTTGATAGCGGCGACAGAATTAGATTAGCAGGAAAGGGTGAAGCAGGAATTAATCAAGGACCTCCTGGTGATTTATTTATTAGAGTTAATCTCTTAAAGCACTCTATTTTTAAAAGGGATGGCAGTAATTTGTATTGTGATGTGCCAATATCTTTTGCCGAGGCGGCTCTTGGAGCTGAAATTGAGATCCCGACGTTATCAAACAATAAGGTATCTATTGAAATTCCCGCGGGCACGCAAACTGGCAAATTATTCAGATTAAAGGGTAAAGGGATAAAGTCTGTTAGAGGTGGTGGAATAGGCGATCTAATGTGCTCTGTTCAAATAGAAACGCCAGTAAATTTGTCAAAAGAACAAAAGGATATACTTTTGCAATTTGATAACAAGATAAAAGGCAGCTCTAAAAGGCATAATCCAAAATCAGAATCGTGGTTAGACGGCTTAAAGAAATTTTTTGAATAAATTATCTTTTACTGTATAAACTGTATGTTACTATACTGTAATTTTAACCATCAAACTGTTCAGAATGTCTATAAAAGTGTGTATTCCTGGTATCGCAGGAAGAATGGGTTTGGAAATAGCAAAAGTTTTATTAGAAAGCTCTAATTTAGAATTATCCTCAGGAATTTTAAGAGATAACTCTAAAATATCAAAAGAACTTAGTTTGCTGGAAATTAGTAAAGAAAAATTATCCACAAATTTAAATAATTCTATTGAAGGATGCGACATTTGCATTGATTTTACAAAACCAAATTATTCAATGGAAATTCTTGAAGCCTGTATTAATTTCAATAAAAAGCTTGTTATTGGTACTACAGGGTACTCAAGCAAACAGATCGATCGTATTGAAGCAGCAAGCAAAAACATTCCTATTTTAAAGTCATCAAACATGAGCATAGGAATTAACTTGTGTCTTGAATTAGTCGAAAAAGCTTCATTGGCGATTGGAGAGAATTCAGATATTGACATTATAGAGCATCATCATAAACATAAAATTGATATGCCCTCAGGAACATCGCTTGCTTTTGAAGATAAAATAAAAGAGGCAATTAATAATAAGAAAGAAATTAACCATCATTGTTTAAGAATTGGCAATGTCGTGGGTGACCATACTGTAAAGTTTACTTTACAAGATGAATCTATCGAAATACATCATAAAAGCTTTGATAGAAAAATTTTTGCTAATGGCGCGATACTTGCTGCTGAATGGATGATTGATAAAGATGCAGGGTTGTATACCATGTCAGATTTCTTGGCATTATAATACAATCTAATTTTTAATTGAAAATGATATAGGTAATACTTTGCAACAAGCTATTCTAATTTTAGAAAATAATGAAATATTTTATGGCAGTTCTGTTGGTTATAAAGCAGACTCTTATGGAGAAATAGTCTTTAATACTGCTATGACTGGCTACCAGGAGGTTATCACAGATCCATCATACAAAAATCAAATAATTACATTTACCTATCCTCATATTGGGAACGTTGGTATAAATAATGAAGACCGAGAATCATCATCATCTTATGTCAGCGGTTTAGTTTTAAGAGAAACCCCTTTACAAGCATCGAACTGGAGATCGGAACAAAATTTTTCTGAATACCTAAAAAAAATGAAAATTGTCTGTATAGCTGATATTGACACAAGACATATAACTTCGCAGATTAGAAATAATGGAGCAATGAAAGCGTGCATAATTCATAACAAAAAAGATATTGAGAAAGCAAAAAAGAAACTTTTAAAAAACACAGGAATGGAGGGAGCTGAATTAGCATCGAAAGTTTCTTCCTCGAAAACCTATAACTTTAAAGAAAATATATTTCAGCAAATTAACCCAAACCAAAAATCTAGAAATAATTTTAAAGTCATTGCATATGATTTTGGAGTAAAGAAAAATATCTTACGAATTCTTTATTCAATGGGATGTGATGTTGAAGTTGTTCCGGCTAAAACCCAAATAAGCAAAATAATCGCAAAGAACCCTGATGGAATATTTTTATCAAATGGCCCAGGAGATCCAGAGCCATGTGATTTCGCAATAGAGTCAATAAAAAGTCTCTTTAAACACAAAATTCCAATTTTCGGTATTTGTCTTGGTCATCAATTAATTGCTCTTGCAAGTAATACAAAAACAAAGAAAATGAAGTATGGCCATCACGGAGCTAACCATCCAGTTATAGATCTTAAAAGTGGAAGAGTTATGATTACAAGTCAAAATCATGGTTTTGTTATTGAGGAAGAATCTTTATCAAATGAATTTACAATCACACACAGATCATTATTTGATAATACTATTCAGGGAATTAAACATAAAAAACTTCCTGTATTTAGTTTCCAAGGCCATCCAGAAGCATGTCCTGGACCCCAGGATGTAAATTATCTTTTTAAAGAATTTATTAAATTAATGAAAAAGAAGAAAAATGCCAAAAAGAAATGATATTAAAAAAATATTAATTTTAGGTGCAGGACCAATTGTTATTGGGCAAGCATGTGAATTTGATTACTCAGGGGTACAAGCATGCAAAGCATTAAAAGAAGAAGGTTACTCAGTCGTCTTAGTTAATTCTAACGTTGCAACAATAATGACTGACCCAGAAATGGCCGACGCGACATACATAGAGCCTATAAATCATTCCACTGTCGAAAAAATTATAGAAATTGAAAAACCAGATGCGATTTTACCAACTATGGGTGGACAAACCGCCCTAAATTGTGCGCTGGATTTAGATAGATTAGGAGTATTAAAAAAACATAAAGTGGAAATGATTGGAGCATCCAAAAATGCCATAGACCTAGCTGAGGATCGATTTTTATTTAAAAAAGCCATGCAAGAAATAAACTTAGATTCAGCTAAATCATATATTGTAAAAAATTTTGAAGATGCTCTTAACAAGCAAAAAAAAATAGGATTTCCGATCATTATTAGACCTTCTTTTACCCTAGGAGGCAGTGGCGGTGGAATTGCTTACAATATCGAGGAATTTATTGAAATATCAAAAAGAGGATTAGATATATCACCAACAACTGAAATACTCCTAGAGGAATCACTTTTAGGCTGGAAGGAGTACGAAATGGAGGTTGTAAGAGACTCAAAAGATAATTGTATAATAATTTGCTCCATAGAAAATTTTGATCCTATGGGCGTCCATACTGGCGACTCAATAACAGTTGCTCCTGCTCAGACTTTAACTGACAAGGAGTATCAAATTATGAGAAACGCTTCAATTGCAATCTTACGTAAAATAGGCGTTGATACTGGTGGTTCAAATGTCCAATTTGCTGTAAATCCTAAGAATGGAAAACTTGTGGTAATTGAAATGAATCCAAGGGTATCCCGTTCGTCGGCTCTTGCATCTAAGGCAACAGGCTTTCCAATAGCAAAAGTAGCAGCAAAACTTGCTGTCGGATTTTCTTTAGATGAGCTGCAAAACGAAATTACTGGAGGCGCTACTCCAGCTTCTTTTGAACCTACTATTGATTACGTTGTGACAAAAATTCCGAGATTCGCTTTTGAGAAATTCCCAAAATCGAATAATAGACTTACAACTCAAATGAAATCAGTCGGCGAAGTAATGTCAATGGGTAGAAATTTTCAAGAATCACTTCAGAAGGCTTTATCAAGTCTTGAGTTAGACCTTTACGGCCTCGATCAAATTGATGATTTTAAAGATATGGATAAATTTAAATTTGAATACGAATTAAGAGAGCCTGGACCTAACAGAATACTTTATGTTGCTGAAGCATTTAGGAGAAATTATTCTATACTAGAGGTACATAATATATCCAAAATAGATAATTGGTTTTTAGAAAATATTTTCGAAATTGTAAATTTAGAAAAAAGTATTTCAAAAAATAAAATTAATGATATATCAAAAAAGGATATGCTTTCGTTTAAGAAAAAAGGATTTACAGATGTAAAAATTGCAAAATTAATGAAAACAACTGAAGCAAGAGTTAGAAGTAAGAGAATAAATTTAAAAATTAAACCAGTTTATAAGAGGGTAGACACATGTGCTGCTGAATTCCCTACATCTACTTCATATTTTTACTCAACGTATGAAGATTTCTGCGAATCATTGCCAACAAAAAATAAAAAAATTATTGTTATTGGCAGCGGCCCAAATAGAATTGGACAAGGTATCGAGTTTGACTATTGCTGTGTTCATGCATCAAAGGCTGCACAAGAACTCGGATATGAAACTATTATGATAAATTGTAATCCGGAAACCGTTTCTACAGACTATGATACTTCTGATCGATTATATTTTGAACCTATTACACTCGAAAGTGTTCTTAATATTGTAGATATTGAAAAACCTGATGGAGTTATTGTTCAATATGGTGGTCAAACACCCTTAAAATTAGTCAATGATCTTGCTAAGTTTAAAGTTCCTATTATTGGAACATCCCCAGCGTCGATTGATGCGGCAGAGGATAGAGAGAAGTTTCAAAAGATTTTAAAAGATATTGATGTACTTCAGCCTGCAAATGGTACTGCAAGGAATAAGAATCAGGCATTAAAAAAAGCTGATGATATTGGTTATCCAATAATTGTAAGACCATCTTACGTTCTTGGTGGTAGAGCAATGGAAGTGATTTATGATTCAAGCGAATTAAAGAAATATATAAACGAGGCTGTGAAAGTATCAAATGATGCACCCGTTCTAATTGATAAATTTTTAAATGAAGCAATTGAAATTGATGTTGATGCAATAAGGGATAAAGAAGGTGAGGTGTATATCGCTGGGATAATGCAACACATAGAGGAAGCAGGCGTTCATTCTGGTGATTCTGCATGCTCTATCCCAACTTACTCAATAAGCAAAATACAACTTGATTTTATTAAGAAAAATACGGTTAAAATGGCAAATAAATTAAATGTTTTAGGTTTAATGAATGTACAATTCGCAATCAAAGATAAAAAATTATATGTTATAGAAGTTAATCCAAGAGCATCTCGAACCATACCCTTTGTTTCAAAATCGATTGGTGTCTCAGTAGCAAAAATTGCCGCAAAATGTATGCTCGGCGAAACCTTAAAAGAGATAAATCCTCCTAAAGAAACAAAAAGTAAATATTTTAATGTGAAAGAAGTTGTTTTCCCTTTTTTAAAGTTTCCAGGTGCAGATCCAATTCTAAGTCCAGAAATGAAATCCACAGGAGAGGTAATGGGAACAGGAAAAACTTTCGAAGAAGCTTTTGCAAAATCTCAGATATCAACAAATATCGAAATTCCATCTGGGGGCAATGCTTTCATAAGTGTTAAAGACGAAGACAAGAAAAACATAAATACTATTGCAAAAAAATTAATTCAATTAGGTTTTAATTTATTTGCTACGGGCGGAACACAATCTTACTTAAATAAAAATAATATTAAATGTTTAAGAGTGAACAAAGTAAGAGAAGGAAGAACTCATATCGTTGATATGATCAAAAATAAGGAAATTGACTTAATTATAAATACAACTCAGAACAAACAAGCTATAAAAGATTCATATTTAATCAGGAGAGAAGCATTACAACAAAAAGTATATTATACAACTACAATTGCAGGAGCAAATGCACTAGTTGGAGCAATATCTCACTCAAATAATCTAAAAGTTTATAAACTTCAAAATATTTTTAAACTTGCATAAAAAAAATATCAACTTCATAATTCAACTATGAGTAAATTTCCAATAACAATAAATGGTGAAAAAAAGTTACGCGATGAACTTGACAATCTCACAAACATAGAGAGACCAAAAATTATTGAAGCAATTGCAACTGCTAGAGAACATGGTGATCTGAAAGAGAATGCCGAATATCATGCAGCTAGAGAACAACAAGGGTTTGTAGAAGGAAGAATTAAGGATATAAAACTGAAGTTATCTAATGCCGAAATTGTAGACCCAAAAAAAATATCATCAGATAGAGTTGTTTTTAGTGCAAAAGTTGAATTATTTGATTTTGAAAAAGAGTCGGATATTACTTATACAATTGTTGGGGATGACGAGGCTGATATAAAATTTGGGCTTATTTCAATAAATTCTCCTATTGCAAGATCTATGATTGGCAAAAAAGAAGGTGATGTCGTCTCAGCAGAAACCCCAAGTGGAGTGAAAGAATTCGAAATTCTAAAAATTCTTTATGAGTAAAAAATCTTCAAACTGGTATAAAAAACATATAAATGACGAATTTGTTAAGCAAGCTAACAAAGAGAATTGGCGTTCGCGAGCGGTGTTCAAACTTAGAGAAATTGATGAAAAATACAATTTAATCAAGAAAAATTCTAGAATCTTAGATTTAGGAAGCGCCCCAGGAGGCTGGAGTCAATATGCTTCCAGAAAACACAAAAATATTGAAATTATGGCTATAGATGTTCTTGAGATGGAAAGCCTGCCAAATGTAAATTTTGTACAGACAAAAATTGAAGATTTTCAAGAAAATTACCTAAAAAATAAGAATTTTGGTAAAATTGACCTTGTAATGTCAGATATTGCCCCTAATATAAGTGGTATAGAGAGTGCAGACATACCTGCAATGTTGAATCTGGCTGAAGAAGTTACAAATGTGGCCTTAACAGCCCTCAATTTGAGAGGAAATTTTCTTATAAAGTTGTTTCAAGGAAAAGGCACAGACGAGTACTTGAATGATGTAAAAAAATACTTTGAGGTTTTAAAAATTATTAAACCGAAAGCATCAAGACCAAATAGTAAAGAAATCTATATGCTGGCAATGAACCTTATGAATAATTAATCAATCTAGGAAGAAAAAATTATGAATGATATGTTAAAGAATATGTTGGTGTGGATAGTAATTGCAGTTGTAATTATGTCCGTTTTTAATAATTTCATTCCACAAAAAGAAGGTTCAACAAACCTTTCTTATTCTGAATTTATTAATCAAGTCAAAGACAATCAAATTGAAAGCGTTATGATTGAAGCTGACGGAAAAACAATTTCTGGTACGTATAAAAATGGTACAAAATTTTTAACATATGGATTAAACGACCCAAAACTCGTTGATGATTTGCTTTCAAATAACATTGAAATTCTTACTGAACCCCCTGCAAAACCTTCTTTATTTTTACAGATATTGATTCAATGGTTCCCGATGTTACTTCTTATTGGTGTGTGGCTATTTTTCATGCGACAAATGCAAGGCGGATCTGGTGGAAAGGGAGCAATGTCATTTGGCAAAAGTAAAGCTAAGATGATGACAGAAGATCAAAATAAAGTAACCTTTGCTGATGTAGCTGGTGTTGAAGAAGCAAAAGAAGAAGTTGAAGAATTAGTCGAGTTCCTAAAAGACCCTGCAAAATTCCAAAAGCTTGGTGGTAAAATCCCAAAAGGTGTTCTTATGGTCGGCTCACCAGGAACTGGTAAAACACTATTAGCAAGAGCAATAGCTGGTGAAGCAAAAGTTCCTTTCTTTACAATATCTGGATCAGATTTTGTTGAGATGTTTGTTGGGGTTGGTGCTTCTAGAGTAAGAGATATGTTCGCACAAGCAACAAAGCATGCGCCATGCATTATTTTTATTGATGAAATTGATGCTGTTGGACGACACCGTGGAGCTGGAGTTGGCGGCGGACATGATGAGAGAGAACAAACTCTGAACCAACTCTTGGTTGAGATGGATGGTTTTGAAGGACATGAGGGAACAATTGTGATCGCGGCAACAAATAGACCAGATGTTCTTGATCCTGCTTTATTAAGACCTGGAAGATTTGATAGACAAGTTGTCGTTCCTTTACCGGATATTAGGGGTAGAGAACAAATACTAAGAGTTCATATGAGAAAAGTACCTATATCTGATGATGTAGTTCCTTCTATTATTGCGAGAGGTACGCCTGGTTTTTCTGGAGCAGATTTGGCTAACTTAGTTAATGAAGCAGCATTATTTTCTGCAAGAGCTAACAATAGTAAAGTTTCAATGAACGAGTTTGAAAAAGCAAAAGATAAAATTATGATGGGCGCAGAGAGAAAATCTATGGTTATGAGCGAGGATGAAAAAAAACTTACTGCATACCATGAGTCTGGCCACGCAATTGTTGGAAGGTTAGTCCCAGAGCATGATCCTGTTCATAAAGTCACTATTATTCCAAGGGGAAGAGCTCTAGGTGTAACAATGTTCCTTCCTGAAGATGACAGATATAGTAATACTAAGCAAAGGCTTGAAAGTCAAATTTGTACTTTATATGGCGGAAGGATCGCTGAGGAATTAATTTTTGGAAAAGATAAGGTTACTACTGGTGCCTCTAGTGACATAGAAAGAGCAACTGAAATTGCAAAAAATATGGTAACTAAGTGGGGCTTATCAGAAAAAATGGGACCAATGTCTTACTCAGAGGAAGATGGTGAAGTTTTCCTTGGTCACTCTGTAACTCAGCATAAAACGATGTCTGATGATACCGCAAAAGATATAGATACAGAAGTAAGAGCTTTAGTTAATAAGTCTTATTCAACCGCTACAAAGATGATTAAAGATAATATGGATAAACTTCATGCAATGTCTGAAGCATTATTAATTTATGAAACAATTGATAAAGAACAAATTGATGACATTATGGCAGGAGTAAAGCCTCGTCCACCTAAGGGTTGGGACGACAAGGATGATGATGACAAGAAGTCGTCTGATAGCAAAGATATAAAAGAGCCAGACTTTGATAATCCTGCAAGCAGTCATTAAATTCTAATAGAATGCCTAGAAAATATTTTGGTACTGACGGGATTCGAGGAGAATTCGGTGAATACCCTTATACTCGAAACTTTTTTAGAGTCCTAGGCGCTTCAATTGGCAAAACTTTTTTTTCGAAAGATAATAAAAATAATTCAGTTATTATAGGCTCTGATACAAGAGAGTCTAGTGATGAAATTATTAATCTTTTAGCCGAAGGATTACAATTCATAGATTGTAAAATAGATATTGCCGGTATCGTACCAACACCCGCAATTGCACATTTTACAAAAGAAAAAAACTATACTATCGGTATTATGGTTAGTGCATCACATAATTTATATCACGATAACGGAATAAAAATCTTTAATTCCTATGGTCATAAAATATCAATTGATAATGAAAATTTAATCGAAGACTATATTGAAACTTTAAAAGAAAAAGAATTTAAAAATGATAATATTGTACTTAATAATGTCTCAGTTGAAATAAAAAATGAATATATCAAGTTTTGTTTGAAGCAATTTGAGAAATTTGAATCAAATAATATCAATATCACCTTAGACTTAGCAAACGGTTCAAATTACCAAATAGCTGAAGAAGTATTTAAAAAATATGGATTTAATGTTTTTGCGTATAATAACGAACCCAACGGAAAAAATATAAATAAAAATTGTGGTTCTACCTCAATTGATAATCTTCCAGATCTTGTTAAAAAAAACAACTCTGATTATGGACTATCAATGGACGGTGATGGGGATAGAATAGTAATAGCTGATAAAAGCGGTAAGATATTAGATGGCGATGATATTTTATATACAATAATTCGAGGCAAACTCTTGAACAAAGAAGAGGTTAAAGGTGTCGTTGGTACAACAATGACAAATTTAGCATTTGAAAATTTTTTAGCAAAAGAAAAAATTAAATTTTTGCGGTCAAGCGTTGGAGATAAGAACGTTCTTGAAGAAATGATTAAAAATGATTTTTCTATTGGAGGTGAGACATCAGGCCATATACTATTACTAGATAAACTTACATCTGGTGATTCAATTATAGCCTCACTAGTATTTTTATATTATTCTAGTATTCTTAAAAGTAGTGGGTCGAATGATTTTCTCAAGAAATTCCCACAAAAAATAACAAACCTTAAAATAAATAAAAATTTACCAGAAAATATTATTAATATAGCAATTAAGGAAACACTAGATAAATACATTGATAATAGAATTAGATTAATAATAAGAAAATCTGGAACTGAAAATTGCGTAAGAATAATGGTAGAAGCTGAGAGTGATAAAATAGTTTATGAAAAATCTAAAGAAGTTAGTAATTTTTTATCTGGAAAATTAAAAAAGTAATATGAAAAAAATTATTGCAGCAAATTGGAAAAATAATGGTAGCAAAGACTTTATTAAAAAATATTTCTCTTACCTCGATAAGAATTTAGAAAAAAGTCCTCATAAGGAAATTATAATTTTTCCACCCGACATATATTGTAGCCTTGCCGCAGAATTAAGAAAAGATAACCCTGTTTATCTTGGCTGCCAAAATATTAATATTAATATAAATAACTCTACTCTTACCGGAGGAACTACTTTCGAGATGCTGGAAGATAACTCGTTAGAATATATTCTAATAGGCCACTCAGAAAATAGAGCAAATGAGGAAAAAGTTTCTTTAAGCTTGAAGACAAAGTTGTGCGAAAAAATGAAAATTATATTCTGTGTCGGCGAAAATAAATCTGATAGGGATAAGAATCTTATTTCTTCTAAAATTTACTCTCAACTGGACGATTTAATAAAAGCATATAATGATTCAATGGACCTTATAATTGCATATGAGCCTATATGGGCTATTGGCACTGGTTTAACTCCATCCTCAAAGGATATTTCCAACACTCACGAAATTATAAAAAAATATTTAAATCAAAAACTTCCCTCATATAAAGAAAAAGATATAATGGTAATGTATGGCGGTAGTGTTTCATTTGATAATGCGAAAGAGATATTAACATCACAATTTGTTGATGGAATCTTAATTGGTGGAGCATCATTAAACGTGGAAGAATTTACAAGAATTTGTAACTTACAAATATAAGGAATGGTTATGATTTATACAATTTTAATGGTAACGGCAGTAGTATTATCAATTTTGATAATCTTTTTTATTCTAATGCAAAAAGGTAAAGGAGATGCTAGCGGAATGTTTGGGGGCGGTTCTTCAGGAGCAGTATTTGGAGCAAGTGGCGCAGGCAGTTTTATTACAAAACTAACTACATTCCTCGTATTTCTTTTCTTTTTAAACTGCCTCGCATTAGCATATATCGCAAAAACAAATGTTGGTAATGAGAGCGTAATTATTTCAAATGAAGAATCAATTAATAATGACGAAACTAATGATTTGTTAGATCCAGCTATAAATAATAATTCTCAAGATGATATAAATATCCCAGATTAAGACATGCCGATGTGGTGGAATTGGTAGACACGCTATCTTGAGGGGGTAGTGGCGAAAGCTGTGCCGGTTCGACTCCGGCCATCGGCACCATAAGTTATTGATAATAATAGCATTTCAAAAAAAATATTGTACAGATTGTGTATATAATTATATAAAAAAAATATGTAATTTTTCTATTGTATTATTTCATTAATATGTTTTAATTTATTTTTAGCTGAGGAGAAAAATATTATGTTAAATAACTTGTATTTGGTTAGAAAGCCAGATTTAACGAGTTTATGCGTATAAAATATTATGTTAAATAATTATTTCCCCATTTTATTGTTTATTATTGTTAGCGTTTCTATTGGAGCTCTTCCAATTATTGTTTCTCGCTTTTTGAATAAAGGTGAGCAAAATGCTGCAAAAGAATCTGCTTATGAATGTGGGTTTGAAAATTTTGATGACGCTAGAATGAAATTTGATATACGTTTTTATCTAGTAGCTATTCTCTTCATAATTTTTGATTTGGAAATTGCTTTCCTATTTCCTTGGGCAGTTGCGTTAGAAAATCTTGGGATAAGTGGTTTAATTGCAATGAGTATTTTTTTGTTAATTCTTGTTATTGGATTCATTTATGAATGGAAAAAGGGAGCTTTAGATTGGGACTAAATAATGAATATTATTGAATCACTAAATAATAACAGTAATGGTTATGTAACGACATCTTCAAAGGAGTTAATTAATTGGGCTAACACTGGTTCAATGTGGCCAATGACTTTTGGGTTAGCTTGCTGCGCAGTAGAGATGATGCATGCCGGAGCATCAAGGTATGACTTAGATAGGTTTGGCATGATGTTTAGACCAAGCCCTAGACAGTCTGATGTTATTATTGTTGCTGGAACCTTGGTAAACAAAATGGCACCAGCACTCAGAAAAGTTTATGACCAGATGGCTGATCCTAAGTGGGTAATTTCAATGGGTTCGTGTGCTAACGGTGGAGGGTACTATCATTACTCATATTCAGTTGTTCGTGGCTGCGATAGAATAATACCTGTTGATATTTACGTCCCAGGTTGCCCTCCAACTGCAGAAGCACTTCTATATGGAATTCTTCAGCTTAAAAATAAAATACACAACAAAAAATCAATTAAAAGATAATTCTTTGCACTATTTAGGAATAAATATGACTGAAAATCTACTCAATAAAATAAGTAATAAGAATCTAAAGAATTTATTTGAAGATAATTTTAAAAATTTCTCTTACGATTTTGAAAATAAAAATACAGTTGTGTTTAATGAATCAGAAAAATTCATCTATATAATGAAACATCTCAAGGAGAATGAAAAAATTAGATTCGAAATTCTTATTGATGTGGTAGGGGTCGACTATTCTGATTTTGGATTAAGTGAATGGAATGCGAAAAGTGCTAATAATAAGGGGTATAGCAGAGGAATTACTAAAGATAGCAGTGGCAGGTATACTTATGAAACTTCAAAAACACATCACAATCAACCGAAGAAAAGATTTTGTGTAATATATAACTTACTTTCAATAAGTTCAAATGAAAGACTAAATGTAAAATTTTATTGCGATAACGACAAGAACCCTTCCTTACCGAGCATAACTTCAGTATGGTCATCAGCTGACTGGTATGAAAGAGAAGCATATGATTTATTTGGTATTGTTTTTATTGGCCACCCTGATCTTAGAAGAATTCTGACTGACTACGGTTTTATTGGACATCCTTTAAGAAAAGATTTTCCTTTAATTGGAAATGTCGAAGTTAATTATGACTTAAACAAAGAAAGAGTTGTATATCAGCCAGTAACTATAAAACCTAGGGTTTTAATACCAAAAGTCATTCGAGATGGTAACGAGAAGGAGGTCAAAGATGCCTGATATTAAAAGCTTTACTATGAATTTTGGACCTCAACACCCATCAGCCCATGGTGTTCTTAGACTTATTTTAGAACTTGAGGGAGAGGTTATTGTAAGAGCCGATCCACACATTGGCCTTCTTCATCGAGGTACCGAAAAACTCGCCGAAAGCAAACCTTATAACCAAAGTATTGGCTACATGGACAGGCTTGATTATGTCTCAATGATGAGCAATGAACATGCTTATGTTTTGTCAATAGAAAAACTTTTAGAAATTGATGTTCCTCTCAGAGCCCAATACATCCGAGTTATGTTTGATGAAATAACTCGTGTATTAAATCATTTGTTGTGGTTAGGAGCACATGCGCTTGATATTGGAGCAATGAGTGTTTTTCTTTACGCATTTAGAGAGAGAGAAGATTTAATGGATTGTTATGAAGCCGTTTCTGGAACAAGAATGCATGCGACGTATTATAGGCCCGGTGGAGTTTCAAAAGACCTTCCTTTAAATATGCCTAAGTACGAAGAAACCAAATGGAAATCAAAAAAAGAAGTAAATAAATTAAATGAGGCGAGAGAGGGCACTTTACTTGATTTTATAGAAAACTTTACGGATAGATTTCCGCAGTGTGTGGACGAATATGAAACTTTATTAACTGATAATAGGATTTGGAAGCAAAGAACCGTGGATATTGGCATTGTTTCAAAAGAAAGAGCATTTCAGCTTGGATTCACAGGGCCAATGTTAAGAGGGTCAGGAATTGCTTGGGACCTTAGAAAAAAACAGCCTTACGAAATATATGATCTTCTTGATTTTGATATTCCAATTGGGACCAACGGCGATTGTTATGACAGATATTTAGTAAGAATTGAAGAGATGAGACAATCAAACAAAATTATTCGCCAGTGTGTTGATTGGTTAAAGAATAATAACGGACCAACTATATCTGACAATAATAAAATCACACCCCCAAGTAGAGACGAAGTAAAGGAAGATATGGAATCTTTAATTTATCATTTCAAACTTTTTACGGAGGGTTACTGTATTCCGAAAGGTGAAGTGTATTGTGCCGTAGAACATCCAAAAGGTGAATTCGGAGTTACACTAATATCAGATGGTTCAAATAAACCCTATCGGTTAAAAATGAGAGCCCCCGGTTTTCCTCACTTAGCTGCATTAAATGAGATGGTAAACGGTCATATGATCTCAGACGTTGTTGCAATAATTGGAACCCAGGATATTGTTTTTGGTGAAATAGATAGGTAAAAAACGATGCAGGAAAATACAAGCTACAACATTTCGAGCGAAATTTCTTCAAAAATTAACAAATGGTTAGCGAAATTCCCTATTGACCAAAAAAAACCTGCAATAATTTACGCTCTTCACTTGATTCAACATGAGACTAAATATATCAAGAGCGAACATGTTAATGCAGTAGCAGATTTTTTAGGATTAAAAAAAATTGATGTTTACGAGGTTGCATCCTTCTACTCAATGTTTGAAACAGAACAAGTCGGGAAGCATACAATTTCAGTGTGCACAAATGTATCTTGCATGCTTAATGGTTCAGATGAAATTTTAAAGTACTTAGAGGATAAGTTAAAAATTAAGGTTGGCGATTCATCAGAAAAATATTTTTTAAAAGATGAAAGAGAATGTTTAGCAGCATGTTGTGGCGCTCCAATGATGCAAGTAAATCATAAGTATTATGAAAACTTAACAAAAGAAAAAATAGATTCAATTATTGATGGCTTAGAAAATGAAAGATAAATTTAATATTAACGAGCTATGCTATTCTACTTTATCTAGCGATAGTCCTAATTCATATGAAACATATGTTTCTCAAGGTGGATATGTAACCTGGAAAAAAATTCTAAAAGAACTTCCAGATAAAAAGGAAATTATTAATTCTGTTATCGAATCAGGCTTGAGAGGCAGAGGCGGCGCAGGTTTTTCAACCGGAAGAAAGTGGAGTTTTATAAATCAGGACTCGGATGCCATAAAATATCTTGTTTGTAATGCTGATGAGTCAGAGCCTGGAACTTGCAAAGATAGAGATATTTTAAGATATAATCCACATGCTTTAATTGAGGGAATGTTAATTGCAAGCTATGCTATTGGTGCTGAGACCGCTTATTGCTATCTAAGAGGCGAGTTTATTGATGACGTCTACACCAGTTTTAAAAATGCTTTAAAAGATGCTTATCAAAATAAACTTTTAGGAAAAAATATTTTAAATACAGATATATGTATAGAGCTGCATGATCTAATAGGTGCTGGCGCATACATTGTTGGCGAAGAAACAGCAATGCTCGAATCCATAGAAGGCAAGAAAGGATTTCCAAGATATAAGCCACCATTTCCTGCAGTAAAAGGTCTTTTTGGCTCACCTACAATTATTAATAATGTTGAGACACTAGCCTCAATACCAAAAATTATTGGCAAAGGACCAGACTGGTTTAGTTCTTTTGGGACAAAAGATAGCGCAGGGTTCAAATGTTTCTCTGTGTCTGGACATGTAAATAATCCTGGTAATTTTGAAATCCCTTTAGGTACTCCTTTCAAAACTCTTCTTGAGCTTGCTGGAGGAATGAAAGACGGTAAGAAGCTAAAAGCTGTAATACCGGGTGGCTCATCCGTCCCTGTAGTACCTGGCGAAATAATGTTAGAAACCAATATGGATTACGAATCCATTGCTAAGTCTGGCTCTTTATTAGGTTCCGGGGCAGTCATAATAATGGACGAAGATACAAATATGGTTGAGGTTATTCATAGGATAGCAAGATTCTATTATTCTGAATCATGTGGACAATGCACTCCATGCCGAGAGGGCACCGGCTGGATGTTTAAAGTTATTGATAAAATTTTAAAAGGAAAAGGAACTCTCGAAGATTTAAAAACCTTGGAATCAATTCCAAAAATGATCTCAGGAAGTACAATATGTGCACTCGGCGATGCAGCAGCAATGCCTGTAGAAAGTTTTGTAACTCATTATAAGAATGAATTTCTAGAATACATTAAATTACCAACAGAAAAACTAGCAAACAACAAGAGTTTCTCAGAGCCTTTGAATAACGAATTCATACTTAGTAGAAAATAATTAATCTATTATGAAAATAAAAATTAATAATAAAGAATGTGCTTTTAGTCAAGGTGAAACTTTGATACAAGTCGCTGATAGAAACGGAATCCACATTCCAAGATTTTGTTATCACGAAAAGTTATCTATCGCAGCAAATTGTAGAATGTGTCTTGTGGAACAAGTTGGTGTAAATAAACCACAGCCTGCATGCTCAACACCTGCTATGGAAAATCAAGAGTATTTCACAAAATCTGATTTAGCCGTTAACTCACAAAAAAATACTATGGAATTTTTGTTAATTAATCATCCACTTGATTGTCCAGTCTGCGATCAAGGAGGAATGTGTGAGTTGCAAGATCAAGCTTTGATGCATGGAAGAGTAAAATCTAGATATGAACAAGAAAAACGGGTTGTTTTAGATCATTACATTGGTCCATTAATAAAGACTAACATGACAAGGTGTATTCATTGCACTAGATGTGTCAGATACGGAGAAGAAATAGCAGGTATTAAAGAGTTTGGGGCGATTGGCAGAGGCGAATCCATGGAAATTAGAACTTATTTAACATCAGCAATAAATTCGCCAATGTCAGGAAATATGATTGATATATGTCCAGTTGGTGCCTTGAATGCGGCTCCATCTCATATGAAGGGCAGAACCTGGGAACTTGAGGAAGTAAAATATATATCACCTCATGACTGTGTAGGATCAAACATGAATTTACATATTTTAGATAATAGTATATTTCGAGTAGTTCCACACGAAAACAAGAAGATTAATGAGACATGGATATCTGACAGAGATAGATTTTCATATGAGGCAATGGAACATAAAGATAGAGTAAGAAAACCAATAGCTAAAATAAACGGCCGACACATGGAAGTTGAATGGGAACAAGCGTTAGAAATAATAAAAAATAATATGACTGATATTGATTCAAGTAGTACAGCTGGTTTTATTAGCGCAAGTTCAACTGTAGAGGAGCAATACCTTTTTCAAAAATGGTTAAGAGAAAATAATATTTTTAACATTGATCATAGGGTATCCCAAAGTAATTTTGATTACGATGAAGAAGACATATTTCCAAAGATTGATATCCCAATTAAAGATATAGAAAAATGTAAATCAATATTATTAATTGACAGTAATATTACTTACGAGCAACCTATTCTTTCTCATAAAATCAGAAAAGCTTTTTTAAACGATGCAAAAATAAATTCAATTCATACTTATAATTATAAAAATAACTTTGATTTAAAAAACTCATTGCTAATTAATCCTAATTATCTTGCAGAAACTCTTATCGATATTATCGAATATTTATCTATTATTACCGTAAATGATAAAACATTGAAAAAGTTTATAATTCCAGAATCAATTAAGAAAAATTTTAAAGGTTTAACAAATAATAATATAATTGAAGTATCAAATGATCTTTTGCATAGTAACTCAATTATTTTTTTAGGATCAAATTTAAAAAATCATCCAGATTTTCAGTCACTTAAAATATTAACAAATATTATTTCTATTTATACAAAATCAAGTACATGTTATTTGGGAGACACAAGTAATGAAGCTGGTGCGTGGCTTACAGGATGCTTGCCGCATAGAGATATAGGAAATATTTCTGCAAAGCACCACGGCTTGAATATTAAAGATTCAATTATTAAAAAACTAGATTCCTATATAATCTACAATCTTGATCTAATAGATTTTTATTATTATTCGGAAATGAAAAAATCTTTAGAAAGTGCAAAATTTGTTTTAGGATTTCAAAGTTTTGTCACAGAAGAAGATAAAAATTTATACGATGTAATTTTACCTCTCGCAACTTCGTTTGAAAGTCCCGGAACATTCATCAATATAGAGAAAGAATGGCAATCATTTGCACAAGGCTGCTTACCACATTTTGATTCAAAGGAAGGCTGGAAAATATTAACGAAACTCCGTCTCGAAAGTGGAGTCCAATTAAGTAACTCATTAGATTATATTGATATATTAAATGAAGTAGATCATGAAATACGCAATATAAAATCTATTGAATCAAATAAAATGGAAAATTTCATATTTGATGTAAAAAGTAATAATTACTTAACAAGAACAGGAGGTAATTACTGTTATTTCATTGATAATATTACTCGTAGATCAATCTCATTAAATACTGTAAATAAGAATAAAAATCTCGTGTGTGTAAACAAAAAAACCTTGGAGCAAAATAATATCGATCTCGAGAAAAAGAAAGTAATTCTAAAGCAGGGCGAAAAAAGTTTACTAGTAAAATTATCAGTTGACGAAAATGTATCTGATGATTGTATTTACATATCAAACTCAAATAAAGAACATTTTGAGTTAGGAAAACAATACCAACCAATAACAATTGAAAATGTTTGATTATATAGTTAATTATTTTAATATTTTATTAGCTTATTTTAATGGATTAAGCATACTTCCATATACTCTGATATTAATTACAATGATCATGGTTCCACTTTTAATCCTTGTGGCTTATTATACTTATGCAGAAAGAAAAATTATTGCGTCAATGCAGGGTCGTCTCGGACCAAATGTTGTTGGGCCAAAAGGTTTATTACAGCCTTTCGCTGATGGTGTTAAATTATTTTTTAAAGAAATAGTAATTCCAACTGATTCAAATAAGTTTTTATTCCTATTAGCACCAATAATTACTTTTACTGTTGCATTTGCAGCTTGGGCCGTGATTCCTTTTGATAGCGTGCTTGTTCTTTCTGATATAAATGCAGGCCTTTTATATATATTAGCAATGACATCGCTTGGTATATATGGAATTATAATTGCTGGTTGGGCTTCAAACTCAAAATATGCATTGTTAGGCGCTATGCGATCAGCAGCATTAATAATTGCTTATGAAATTGCAATGGGCTTTTCGTTAGTTGGCGTTATCATGGTCTCTGGAAGTTTAAATCTTGGTGATATTATTAGTATTCAAAAAGGAAGTTTTTTTAATTGGCTTTGGGTTCCATTATTTCCATTATTTATTATTTACTTTATTGCTGGTGTTGCAGAGACAAACAGAGCACCATTTGATGTCGCTGAAGGAGAATCAGAATTAGTTGCGGGCTTTCATGTCGAGTATTCTGGAATGGGTTTTGCAGTTTTTTTTATAGCAGAATATGCAAATATGATTTTAATTTCAGCCTTAACAGCAATATTGTTTTTTGGAGGATGGCTTTCGCCTTTTTCGGTCGAGTCTTTGGGTACCTTTGCCGTAAACGATTTTACCAATAACATAATATTATTTTTTATAAACGATGGTATTCACTGGTTTATTTTAAAAACATTATTTTTTATGTTCTGTTTTATTTGGTTTAGAGCTACTTTCCCAAGATATAGATACGATCAAATAATGAGATTAGGTTGGAAAATTTTGATTCCTTTAACTTTAGTATGGATATTTGTAGAAATGCTATTTATCCATTATAAAATTGGCCCTTGGTTTAATTAGAGACATAGATGTTAAAAAATTATTTAAAAAGTTTTTTTCTTTATGAGTTACTTCTCGGAATGAAAGTAACATTTAGCAATATGTTTAAGAAGAAATCAACTTTACATTATCCTTTTGAAAAAGCTCCGCAGTCGCCAAGATTCAGGGGACTTCATGCCTTAAGAAGATATCCTAGTGGAGAGGAAAGATGTATAGGTTGTAAATTATGTGAAGCAGTTTGCCCAGCACTTGCGATTAACATTGACACTGAAGAAAGAAACGATGGAACTAGAAGAACAACAAGGTATGATATCGATTTGTTTAAGTGCATCTTTTGCGGATTTTGTGAGGAAGCATGCCCAGTAGATGCGATTGTTGAAACAAGAATATTTGAATATCATTTTGAGGATAGAGGCGAAAATATTTTACAAAAGGGAGATTTGTTAAAAATTGGCGAGAGATTTGAAGAAGAAATTTCAGTTGATCAAGCAGCAAAAGCACAGAGAAACTAATAATAATGGATATAATCTCAATTTTATTTTATTTGGTAACCTCAGTAGTTATCATATCTTCTATCGGTCTTATTATCGTAAATAACACTGTTCACGCAGCACTTTTATTAGTTCTAATTTTTTTCAACACCGCAGTTTTGTGGCTGATGATGAATGCAGAATTTTTAGCGATTGTATTAGTATTAGTATATGTTGGTGCTGTACTTGTTCTTTTTTTGTTTGTAATAATGTTACTTGACATTCAAGTAAAGAAAACGGTTAGTAAAAAACTTTATCTATTATTTTCAGTTACTATATCTGCAATAATGTTCGCGGAACTTTATTTGGTAATTTTTTACCATGATTTTCAAAATTCCACTGTTGAAATTGTTAATAAAAATACAAGTAATACCTACGAAATAGGCTTATTACTATTTACAGAGCATATTTTTTCTTTTGAGGTTACTGCTTTTATTTTACTAGTTGCAATTATAGCAGCAATTGCAATAAATATGACAGATAGACAAAGAGCGCTGAGACAAGATCCTGGAAAACAAATATTAGAAACAAAGGAAAAAAGACTTAAAATTTTAAAGGATGACGAATTATGATCACTATGACTCATTATCTTGTTTTTAGTGCATTGCTTTTTTGTATTAGTGTTGCAGGAATATTTATAAATAGAAAAAATATTCTCCTATTGTTAATGTCAATAGAATTAATGCTTTTGTCCGTAAATACGAATTTTATAATTTTTTCTAACTATAGTAATGACATTACTGGCCAAGTTTTTGTTTTCTTTATTCTTGCTGTTGCAGCAGCAGAATCTGCTATCGGTTTAGCAATAATTGTATCTTTATTTAGAGCTAGAAATTCTTTGGAAATTAATCTAATCAATAAATTGAAGGGATAAAAATGTTGGAAAATTTAATAATTAGTATACCAATATTGCTAGTTTTAAGCTCAGCAGTTATGGGATTTTCTTCCAGTAAATTAACCAATATAAATGCAGGTATTATTAGCTCGATATTAGTTTTTATTTCTTTTATTTTTTCTTTAGTTATCTTTTACTATTCTTTCACAAACGAGAACAGTATTCTTTATGATGATTTCTACCAATGGATATCGATTAGCGGATTAAATATTGGCATGGGTTACTTAATTGATAAGCTTTCAGCTATGATGATGGTTGTTGTTCTTCTGATTTCGTTTGTTGTTCATGTTTATAGCATTGGTTATATGAGAGACGAGAAAGATTTCAAAAGATTTTTTTCTTATATTGCTTTATTTACTTTCTCCATGATTTTATTAGTTATGTCAAATAATCTTATTCAATTATTTATTGGATGGGAGGGAGTTGGTTTAGTTTCTTATCTATTGATAGGATTCTTTTACAAAAAAGAATCTGCAATTAAAGCAAACCTAAAAGCTTTTCTTATTAATAGAATAGGGGACATGTTTTTTATAATTGGAATAATAATGATTTTTGTCTTGTTAGATTCCTTTGATTACAAGACAATGTTTTCAAATCTAAAATTAGTCGATATTAGCAATTTAGAATATTATTACGGTTTCAATTACATAGATATTGCCTGTTTCTTTTTATTTATAGGCGCAATGGCAAAGTCTGCACAAATTCCATTACACGTTTGGTTGCCAGACTCAATGGAAGGACCAACACCTATTTCTGCACTAATTCATGCGGCAACAATGGTAACTGCTGGGATATTTATGGTTGCAAGATTATCCCCAGTTTATATTTATGCAGAAGTCACAACGGACTTTATACTGATAATTGGGGCGTTAACTGCACTCTTTATAGGCGTAATTGCAATTTTCGATAATGACATTAAAAAAGTAATTGCTTATTCAACAATCTCACAGTTAGGCTATATGGTATCTGCCTTAGGAATAAATGCATATACGGTATCATTTTTTCATTTATATACACATGCTTTTTTTAAGGCCTTACTATTCTTATGCGCAGGATCAGTTATTATGTCGCTTCATCATAATCAAGACATTACAAAAATGGGCGGCTTAAGAAAAAGATTGCCCATAACACATTTCTGTTTTTTGGTTGGCACACTATGTATTATTGGTTTTCCGCTAACTTCAGGGTTTTTTTCAAAGGATCTTATATTAGAAGTAATGCTTTATGAAAATACAGATTTATCATTTTTTGTTTATATATTACTTTTAATTGGGGCGTTAGTTACTACTGTATATTCGCTAAGACTAATATTTATTGTGTTTTATGGAACTTATAGAGGAGGGGATATCAAGAAAATTCATGAAGAATCCTTTGTTATTTTGTCGCCCCTTATAATCTTAGCCACTCTTTCCTTAATATCAGGGTTTGTGATACACACATTTGTTGAGCTTCCAATTTTTATGTTTGGAGTAAAAGAGATACATTACGAAGGCTTATTACCATTTATCTCGCACGGTGTTTTATCACCTGCTTCCGTTACCTTAATTGCTGGATTTTTTATTGCGAAACATCTTTACTTAGATAATAAAGAAATATCTTTTTTATCAAATAAGTATTTCAAAAAAATATCAATGATTATTAAATCAAAATATAAATTTGATGAATTCTTTTTAAATTGTTCCGATTTTATGAAAGCAACATCTTATTTTGCAGCAACAAAATTTGATATTAAGATTATTGATAGCTTCATTGTTAACGGATTGCCAAGAAAAATTAATAAATTATCTACTTATTTTAAAAGTGTAAGTAGTGGTTATCTATACCACTATGCATTTTTAATTGTCTTTTCACTTGTAGTAATTTTTGGAATTATATTAGCGAGGGTACTATGATTAATAATATTTTATCTTTTTTAATATGGTTACCAATAATATCTGGATTAATGATTTTATTTTACAAAAGAAATGATGCTGTTCTAAATTTTCTTAATATAATTATAAATTTTATAGTTTTCTTCTTATCATTGATTTTGTTAAATAGCTATAATCAAACTTCGACGAATTTTCAATTTATAGAAAATACCAATTGGATACCCTCACTTAATATATATTATTTTCTTGGTGTTGATGCGATTTCGGTATTATTAATTTTTCTCAATACAATCATATTTTTGATTGTTTCTTTATATAATTCTACACTCAATCTTAAAAATCGAAACCAGTATTATGCTAGTTTTCTTCTAGCGAATGGATTAACAATTGGTGTTTTTTCAGCATTAGACGCAATTCTATTTTATATATTTTTTGAAGCATTATTAATTCCTATGTTCTTGATTATAGGAATATGGGGCGGTGCTAATAGGATTTATGCCTCAATTAAATTTTTTATATATACATTCTTGGGCTCTATTCTTTTACTAATTGCTTTCTTATATATAAACTCTTCGATTTCTTCATTTAATGTTTTATCTTTTTACGAATCTAATTTTTCGCTAATTGAACAAGAATGGTTGTTTATAGCTATGGCAATAGCTTTCGCTATAAAAATACCAATGTTTCCCTTTCATACATGGCTTCCTGATGCTCATGTCGAGGCTCCTACTTCTGGATCTGTCGTTTTAGCCGCTATATTGTTAAAAGTTGGTGCTTATGGATTTATTAGATATGTCTTACCGGTGGTCCCTTTGGGAGCCTCTTCACTTGATATGTTTTTTATAATTTTGTCTTTAATTGCAATAGTTTATGTTGGAATTGTAGCTATAACTCAAAATGATATGAAAAAATTAATTGCTTATTCATCTATATCACACATGGGTTTTGTGACTCTTGGTTTCTTTTTAATTTTTCAATTATTTGACAGTACAAAAATACAAAATGATATTGTAGTAAGTCTTTCTGGGAGCATGTATCAAATTATATCTCACGGCTTTGTTTCAGCCGCTTTATTCATTTGTGTTGGTTCAATATATGATAGATATAAGACAAAAAAAATATCTGATCTAAGTGGATTATTAAATCAGATGCCAGTTTATAGCTGGTTTTTTGTTTTTTTTGCTTTAGCAAATTGCGGTTTACCAGGAACATCCAGTTTCGTAGGTGAATTATTAATTATACTTGCATCTTTTAAAACAAGCTTTATTTTTGCTTTTCTTGCGTCTTCGACTTTAATAATATCAGCTGTCTATTCACTGTGGTTAGTAAAAAGAGTAATCTATGGTGAATTAAAGGCGGGCTTGAACAATGATATTGACGCAAACTTTCTAGAGAAAATTATACTTTTCTCACTAGCTTTAATAGTTTTAATTCTCGGCATCTATCCTGATTATATGATGACTTATATGAATATTACCTTACAAAATTTGACAAATAATATAATTTTAAAAATATGAATCTGAATGATACATTGATGAGTTTATCTAATTTTGCGCCTGAAATATTTTTATTTTTTATGGCAATGACTATTCTCTTAGCTGGAATTTTCAAGTCATTAAAAAAACATGTTATTAATATAACAATAGTATCTACTATAATTGCAATGTTATTAAGCTTTTTTGCTTATACAGACGATTCTGTTTTCATATTCAATGACTCTTTAATTAAAAGTAATGTCACAGAGTTTTTTAAAATTATTTGTTACATAGTTTTTTTAATACAAATCTTAATTTCGCAGAAATATCTAAGAGATAAAGAATTAATTTCGGGCGAATTTTATTCATTACTCTTATTCGCTTTGATTGGATGTTTAATAATAATTTCAGCAAATAACTTGATTACTCTTTTCCTTGGTATCGAGCTATCTTCTTTAAGTCTATACTCGCTAATAGCATTAAACCGAACTAGTCTTATTTCAGGAGAGGCTGCCATAAAATATTTTGTTTTAAGTATTATTGCCTCAGCCTTAATTTTATTTGGTTTTTCTTATTTATATGGGATAACAAATTCGCTTATGATTAATGAAATAGCAAACTATTTGTCTAATAATGAATTATCAAATCTATATCTTTTCTCCTATATACTTGTTTTTATTGGGGTGGCATTTAAATTTGCAGTAGCACCATTTCATATGTGGCTTCCTGATGTTTACGAGGGTGCCCCTCTACCAATCACAAATTTTATTGCATCAATACCAAAAATTGCATTTTTTATTTTTGCTTATCGTTTTTTAAATGATAATCAAATCTTATATGATGATAACTTTTCCAAGTTTATTTTATATTTAGGGATATTTTCAATTTTCATTGGAAATATGTATGCTTTAGCTCAGCAAAAAATAATGAGAATGCTTGCATACTCTGGAGTTGCTAATTCAGGTTTCATATTTTTGGCCATATTTGCCTCCTTAGAATTTAACTTTTCCGTAGCGGCTTTTTACGTAATTACATATACGGTTACAACTGTATCAGCAATATCTATCATTACATTTATTTCCTCAAATAAATTTGATGTCGTTTATATTAAAGATCTTAAAGGTTTATCATCAAAATCTGGATTAATTTCCGTATTATTTATGATAACTCTTTTATCAACAGCCGGCATTCCACTGACAATAGGTTTTTATGCTAAATATCTTGTTCTAGACGCACTTGTTGACCAAGACATGATAATTACCGCTGTAATCGTTGTTTTATTAACAGTTATAGGCTTATATTATTATTTAAGAGTTATTTGGTTCATGTTTTTTGAGAAGGGTTTTAATAGTCTAGTTAAATCAAGTGGAACGATAAATTTGATCATTTTGTCGATTATCCCACTTTTAATAATTGCAATTTTTATTTTTCCAGATTTTGTGTTCAGTTATCTTTTCGCGATACTGACTTGATAAATTATAGTTCTGTAAGTAAAATCCATACAAAAGTGCGGGGTGGAGCAGTCTGGCAGCTCGTCGGGCTCATAACCCGAAGGTCGTAGGTTCGAATCCTACCTCCGCTACCAACTTTTAGACTTTAAGTATAAACATATTTAATAAAAATAAGCTAAAAGTAGTTGATTTTCATTAAAATTTCTAAAATATGTTGATGTTTTAAGCATTCCAAAATATACTTGTTAGTGTAAATTTTTTGACTTACAAACCCTATTAATTAGGGTTTTTTTAGGCCCCTTAATGGGGTTTTTTTCGTCTAGGGAAGAAATTTGACAAAATAATATAGGTGAATAAGTTTGAGAGAAGAAGTTACAGAATTATTAGAATCGTTAGTTTCAACAATGGGATATGACTTTTGGGGTTTAAATTTTTCACAACAGAGTAATTCTGTAAAGCTTACTTTGTATATAGATAAAGAAAAGGGTATCAATGTTGATGACTGCGCAAAAGTTAGTAATCAAACAACCCATATGCTTGATACAAAAAAAATTTTTGATGTAAATTATATTCTTGAGGTTTCTTCACCTGGGCTGGATAGAGTTCTTATTACAAAAGAACATTTTAAAAAATATATAAATGAAAATATTAAAGTAAAACTTAAATGGCTAGTAAATAATCGTAAAAATTTAAAAGGAATCATAAAAAATGTTGAAACTGACCATATTATATTAGACGTAAATGAGGAAATTTTTGAGATTAGATATGATTCAATAGATAGCGCTAGACTTAACACATAATCCGGAGAGATTTATATGAGTAAAGAAATTTTAAATGTAGTTGATTCTGTATCCAATGAAAAAGGAGTTGATAAAGAAATCATTTTTAACGCTATTGAAATTGCGCTAGCAACAGCTACAAGAAAAAAATATTCAAAAGAAGTTGATGTGAGAGTATCGATTGATAGAACAACAGGTGACTATAAAACCTATAGAAGATGGACAGTGTTATCGGATGATGATCCTGAGTTTACTTCACCCGACTCGCAAATTCTTCATGCTTATGCGACCAAACAACACAATGAGATAGAAATTGGAGATTCGATAGAAGAGGAGATTGATTCAGTACCATTTGGGAGGATCGCCGCTCATACTGCGAAACAGGTAATTGTTCAAAAAGTTCGTGAGGCCGAAAGATTAAGAGTAGTTGAATCTTATGAAAATAAAGTTGGCGAATTAATTATGGGAATCGTAAAAAGAGTTGAGCATAATGGCGTTTTAGTAGATTTAGGAAATAATACCGAGGGTTTTATCGAGAAGGAAGATTTAATTCCTAGAGAGGCGATAAGAAATGGAGATAGAATTAGAGCATACTTAAAAGAAGTAAGGGCTGAGTCAAAAGGCCCACAACTATTCTTATCAAGAACACACCCTGATTTTTTGATAAAGTTATTTAGCTTGGAAGTACCTGAAGTTGGACAGGATTTAATAGAAATTCTAAGTGCTGCAAGAGACCCAGGGGTTCGAGCTAAGATATCTGTTAAATCAAATGATCCCAGACTGGACCCAGTTGGCGCTTGTGTCGGCATGAGAGGATCGAGGGTTCAATCAGTATCTAACGAGATAGCTGGAGAACGAATAGATATAATTCTATGGGATGAAAATCCTGCTCAATTTGTAATAAATGCTATGTCTCCAGCAACTGTTTTGTCAATTGTTATGGATGATGAATCAAAAAGTATGGATATTGCTGTTGAAGAAGAAAAACTTTCTCAAGCTATTGGCAGAGGTGGCCAAAACGTTAAGTTGGCAAGCCAACTAACTGGTTGGGATTTAAATGTTATGACCGAAGGTCAAGTTGATGAAAAGAGCGAGGTTGAGACTCAAATAATTAGTGAAAACTTTGTCAAATATTTAGAGATAGATTCAAAGGTTGCTCTAGTACTTGCTCAAGAAGGTTTCTCGAGTGTAGACGAAATTGCTTATGCTCCCCCAAAAGATATGTCAGAAATAGAAGCTCTTGATGAAAACATAGTCGAAGAAATAAGAAATAAAGCGCGCGACTATTTATTAAAGCAAGCAATAAATCCTGAATCATTAAATATGGATGCAGAGCCATCCAAAGCACTTCTCGAAATGGACGGTATGACTAATGATTTAGCGTTTGAATTAGCTTGCAGAGGGATAATCACTATAGATGATTTAGCTGATCAGTCTGTTGATGAGTTAATGCCAATTAAAAATATGACTGAGGATCTTGCTGGGAAACTTATAATGACTGCAAGAGCTCCATTGTTCGAGGGAAAATAAAAAAAATGTCTGATATCACTATAAAAGAGTTTTCGAAAACAGTAGGTTTATCAGTTAATCGTTTAATTGATCAATTAGAGCTTGCAGGTGTAAAAAAGAAAAATGAAAGTGATTTAATAAGCGACGAAGAAAAAATGCAATTACTAAATTACGTTAGAAGTTCACAGAGTAAAAAGGAAAAAATAAGTACCACGAAAATAAAAGAAAAAGATACCAAGAAAAATAATAAAACAAACACAATTGTTAGAAAAAAAAGAGTTTTTTCTAAAGTCAATAACCAAGTTACTGAGAAGGTAGAAGTAAAATCAAATAATGAAGACTTAAAAAAAGGTAGCGTCATTGACGAAGATTTAGAAAATGTTGAGGCAACAAATAATATTGAAAATAATATTGAAACTCCAGTTCATGAAGTTGAAGTTATCCAAAATAATGTTGAGCCGAATGATGATGTAGGTAAAAAACGTAGAAAAAAATCAAAAACAAAATTTGTAAATGAAGAAAAAAATAATCCAAGTATAAAATCAAAACAAAGAAGACAAAAAATTCATATATCTGACGATAATAGAGTTGTTAGAAAAAAACCACAAAAAAAAATTAA
Organism: uncultured Thiothrix sp.; assembly: GCA_902624655.1. Lineage (GTDB taxonomy): Bacteria > Pseudomonadota > Gammaproteobacteria > Poriferisulfidales. The sequence continues at coordinate 105,585 of CACNYJ010000002.1, read as the reverse complement.
GGAAATCAAAACAGATGATAAACATCAGTTTGAAAAGCCAACAGAACCTGTTATTCATACTGTAGAATTAGGAGAATATATTACTGTTTCTGAGCTTGCATCTTCAATATCTGTGAAATCAGCAGAGGTTATCAAAACCTTAATGAAGATGGGTGTTATGGCAACTATAAATGAAACTCTAGATCAAGATACTGCAACTTTAGTTATTGAAGAGATGGGCCATAAAGTTACCACTATTGATTTTAAAAATATTGAAAAAAATTTGCTTACTATTGAACCTGAGGAAAAGTATGAGCTTGAGCAAAGACCACCAGCAATAACAATTATGGGTCATGTTGATCATGGAAAAACATCTTTGCTTGATTACATAAGAGCAAGTAGAGTAGCTTCGGGAGAGGCTGGAGGAATAACACAGCATATTGGTGCTTACCAAGTTAAAACTAGTCATGGACTATTGACTTTTCTTGATACTCCAGGTCATGCAGCATTTACTTCAATGAGGGCTCGAGGCGCAAATTGTACAGATATTGTGATTCTTGTTGTTGCAGCAGATGACGGAGTCAAACCGCAAACAATAGAGGCTATAGAACATTCTAAAGCGGCTAATGTTCCAATCATTGTTGCTGTAAATAAAATTGACAAGGAAGGAGCTAACGTTGAGAACGTCAAGACTGAACTTACAAAATACGAAATTGTTCCAGAAGAATGGGGCGGAGAGAATATTTTTGTAGAGGTTTCCGCTAAAGAAGGCACAGGTGTCGACAACTTATTAGATTCAATATCTTTAATGGCAGAAGTACTAGAGCTAAAAGCGATATCTAAAGGATCAGCTACAGGGGTAGTTTTAGAATCAGCTCTCGACAAAGGTAAAGGCGCAACTGCTACTGTGCTTGTTCAAAAAGGCTGTATGAGTACAGGCGACAATATTTTATGTGGAAAAGAATTCGGTAGAATTAGAGCAATGATAGACCAAGATGGAAAAAGAGTTAGTTCAGCGACTCCTTCGACACCAGTTGTTGTTTTAGGTTTGTCTGGCGCCCCTGAGGTTGGAGATGAGGTTCTTTCAGCAGTTAATGATAAAAAAATACGAGATATAGCAGAATTTAGAAAAACCAAACAACGTGATACTAAGTTTGCTTCACAATATCAGGCACCAACACTTGATAATATGTTTAGTAATTTAAAAAAAGGAGAAATACCAACATTCAATATACTCTTAAAAACTGATGTTCAAGGAAGTTCACAAGCCATTTGCGATTCATTAACAAAATTAAATACTGAAGAAGTAGAAGTTAAAATTATTAGCTCATCTGCAGGAGCTATTAATGAATCAGATATAGCACTAGCTGAAGCATCAAATGCAATAATTCTAGGTTTTAATGTTCGAGCTGATAGTCAAGCAAAAAAAACTGTTGCTGAGAAAAATATTGATTTAAGGTATTACAGCATTATTTATGATCTAATTAATGATGTGAAAGCAGGAATGAGTGGGTTATTGACACCTGAGACTAGAGAAGAAATTTTAGGCTTAGCTGAGGTTAAGGATGTTTTTAAATCCTCAGCGATGGGAGCAGTTGCAGGCTGCCAAGTTATCGAAGGAGTTGTAAAAAAGGGAAATCCAATAAGAGTTTTGAGAGAAAATGTGGTTATATTTGAAGGCGAACTAGAGTCTCTAAGGCGGCACAAAGATGATGTCAAAGAAGTGCGACTTGGTACGGAGTGTGGTATTGCCGTAAAGAACTATAATGATGTAAAACCAGGCGATAACATCGAAGTTTTTCAAAAAATTGAAGTAGCGAGAAAAATAGATTAATGAAATACGATTCTGATAATCAAAGAACTCACAGAATTGCCTCTGTAATTAAAAAAGAAATTGCTCAAATTATTCAAAATGATATTAATGATCAAAGGATAAAGGATGTAATAGTAACGGATGTTGAAGTATCAAAAGATCTTAAAAACGCAAAAATATTTTTTGTAATTTTTAATAATACAAAAAGAAGACCTGAGGAGATAAAGTTAATTATAAAAACCATAAACTCTTCAAAACTATTTTTTAAAAAAATTATGTCAAAAAATTCTAATTTACGATCAGTGCCTAACCTGAGATTTATATATGACGACACAGAGGCGAAGGCCTTTGAACTTGAGAAACTAATTAATAAAAATCTACGTTGAACAAAAATGTATGATTTTAAACAAAGCTGCATATTAATAAATAAACCATCTGGAATTTCTTCCAACAATACTTTAAAAGAGATAAAAAAAAAGCTAAAGCAAAAAAAAGCTGGTTTTTCAGGAACACTTGATCCTATGGCAAGTGGTCTTCTTATTATATTCCTTAATAAAGCAACAAAATTATGCTCATATTTTTCAGAAGCTGATAAAAAATATGAAGCAGTTGCAAGGCTGGGCAAGATTTCGTCTACAGGAGATGGGGATGGTTTAATATCAAATGGAAATCCTATCCCAAAATTAAATATAACAGATTTGAAAATACTTGAGAAAAAATATACAGGAAAAATATCTCAAGTTCCGCCAATGTTTTCTGCTATAAAGTACAATGGAAGAAGACTTTACGATTATGCGCGAGAGGGTATATCGGTAAATAGAAAATCAAGAACAATTGAAATTTTTAAAATTGAAATTAAGAAAATCGATTCAAAACATTTAGGAATTAATGTAAGTTGTTCGAAAGGCACATATATAAGAACGTTAGTCGAACAAATTGGAGAGGAAATAGGGTGTGGTGCTTTTCTAAAAAAATTAGTAAGAACCCAAATTAAAGATATTAATATTTCTAATTCTGTGACTTTAGATGATTTTCTTTCTTTACAAAACGCTCAAGATGTTAAGAAACACACTATAAATGTCGATAAATTATTAAACAATACTTATTCATATATTGCTTCTTCACAAGAAAAAACTCATATATTAAATGGCAATAAGGTGAAAACAGATGATAAACCTTGTTCAAATGTAAAAATATATGACCAAAGTAAGCAATTTATTGGAATTGGGGTTATAAATGAGCAACTTGAGCTTCTACCCAAAAAAATTTTAGTATAAAAACTTAATGTTTGTATGATTAATATAACGTGGTAGAATGCGCCCTTAAATTAGAGATAAAAGAAAAACATATGGCATTAACAACTGAAGAAAAGAGCAAGGTTATAGAGCAATATCAATCAGGCGCATCAGACACTGGTTCACCCGAAATACAAATAGCTCTTCTATCAAAAAGAATTGAGTTTTTAAGCGAACATTTTAATATTCATAAAAAAGATCATCATTCTCGTCATGGGTTATTAAAAATGGTAAATACCAGAAGAAAGCTTCTAGATTATTTAAAGAAAAAGAATATTGATAGATATCAGAGTCTAATCTCATCATTAGGACTAAGAAGATAACTCCAGAGAAAATAAATGAAACCTTTAATAAGAAAGTTCCGTTACGGAAATTGTGAAGTCCAACTAGAGACTGGTCAGATTGCTAGGCAAGCCAACAGCTCAGTTCTTGTTAATATTGAAGGAACTGTAGTTTTGACTACATTAGTCGCAAAAGATGATGGACAATCAAAAGATTTTTTTCCTTTAACAGTAAATTACCAAGAAAAAACATATGCTGCAGGAAAAATTCCCGGAGGATACTTTAAAAGAGAGGGAAGACCCTCTGAAAAAGAGACTCTCACTTCAAGACTAATTGACAGACCAATAAGACCATTGTTCCCTAAAGAATTTAGCCACGAGGTTCAAATTATTTGTACAGTTATGAGTTTAAATAATGAAATTGATGCAGATGTTGCTTCAATGATTGGAGCATCTGCAGCTCTAAAAATATCTGGTCTTCCGTTTCAGGGAACTTTAGGCGCTGCAAGAGTAGGTTATAAAAATGGTAGTTATATATTGAACCCAACGAAAACAGAATTAAGTGATTCTGAATTAGATTTAATGGTTGCTGGAACAGAAGACGGGGTTCTAATGGTTGAATCTGAAGCAAAAATGCTTAGTGAAGAAATTATGTTAGGCGCCGTCGCTTTTGGCCATAATAAAATGCAAAATTTAATTAAAGAAATTAATGAGTTTGTTAGGGATTTTGGGAGCAATGATTATAGTTGGGAAAAACCAATTAATGAGTACGAAGATTTAGAGACAGATGTTTACGAATTTTTTAAGGAAAGTATTTCAGATGCATATCGAATTTCTGATAAGGCTGAGAGAGGAGTTAAATTATCTGAGATAAGACAACAAGCCATCGAAAAATTCAATGATGAAAATGACTCAAAAAAAAGTTCGATCGAAGCTTCAATTCATAAATTGCAAAAGGATATAGTTAGACAAAACATATTATCTGGGAAACCAAGAATAGATGGAAGAGATAATGAGACGGTGAGAGATATCTCTATAGAAGTTGGTATGTTACCGAAAACTCACGGCAGCGCTCTATTTACTAGAGGCGAGACGCAGGCAATAGTTGTTGCAACGTTAGGTACAGATAGAGATGGCCAAATAATTGATGCAATAGATGGAAAATATGAAGATAAATTTATGCTCCATTATAATTTCCCCCCTTTTTCTGTTGGTGAAGTAGGTTTTGTTGGGTCGCCAAAAAGAAGAGAAATTGGACATGGAAAATTAGCAAAAAGAGCAATTCAAGCAGTACTTCCAAAAATGGATGAGTTTCCCTATGTAATAAGAGTTGTATCAGAAATCACAGAGTCAAATGGTTCAAGTTCCATGGCAAGTGTTTGTGGTTCAAGTCTTTCATTAATGGATGCAGGCGTGCCTTTAGTTGCTCCAGTTGCAGGAATTGCAATGGGTTTAATTAAAGATAATGATAATTATGTTGTACTCTCGGATATTCTAGGTGACGAGGATCACTTAGGAGACATGGACTTTAAAGTTGCTGGAACTGCTGAAGGTGTCACTGCTTTACAAATGGATATTAAAATTAACGGAATTACAGAACAAATTATGAAGGTAGCATTAGATCAAGCAAAAAATGGAAGAATCCATATCCTAAAAGAAATGGCAAAAGTTATTGATGCTTCGCGCAAAGAAGTTTCTGAAAACGCTCCTAGATTTATTACACTTCAAGTTAAATCAGACAAAGTTAGAGATGTTATTGGAAAAGGTGGAGCAACTATTAGATCACTTACAGAAGAAACAGGCGCAGTGATTGATATTGACGACAGTGGCTTAATAAAAATTTCTTCAGTGGACAAATCTGCAGCGGAACTTGCAAAAAGTAAAATTGAACAACTAACAGCGGATGTTGAAGTCGACAAAATATACGAGGGTAAAGTTACAAAAATTATGGACTTTGGTGCTTTTGTTACCGTTCTTCCTGGCAAAGACGGACTTGTTCATATCTCACAAATATGTGAAGAAAGAGTTGAGAATGTAACAGACAAAGTCAAGGAAGGAGAAATTGTCAAAGTAAAAGTTCTTGAAATTGATAAACAAGGAAGAATAAAACTTACAATGAAAGGTGTTGAGTAGAGATTCCGAATGCAAAAAGATTGGAAAAATTTATTATCATCTGAAGAATATTATGTTTGTAGAAAAAAAGGGACTGAACCCGCATTCTCAGGAGTGTATGACAAGTTTTACGAATCTGGATCCTACTTATGTAAGTGTTGCAAATTAGAACTATTCTCATCTAAATCCAAATATAACTCAGGTTCGGGGTGGCCAAGTTTTTCATCTCCATCAAACAATAAAAATATTAAAAAAATTGAGGATCATAGCTTAGGTATGAGCAGAATTGAGGTCCAATGTTCCAATTGCGGTAGTCATTTAGGCCATGTATTTGATGATGGGCCAGAACCTACTGGAAAACGATATTGTATAAATTCTTTAAGTTTAACTTTCAAAAAATCATAGTTTTTATCCAAATATATATTACTTTATATATATATATTCCTTTGCAGAGATAATATTTTTGGGTAAAATAGACCTCGAAGTTTAATAAATGAGGAGAATTGATATGAAAGTATCATGGGACGAAAGTGTTTGTATTCATGCAGGTAAGTGTGTACAAGGAGCACCAGAAGTATTTAAAGTGGAAGATGGAAAGTTTATAATTGACACAGAAGCAAGTTCGGAGGAGAAAATTGCTGATGTTGTTTCAGAATGTCCTTCTGGCGCTTTAAGAATAGAAAGTTAAAAAAAAAATAATATTCTCTTAGGAGGGAAGATATGATCGGTGATAAATTAGCATCGGCTATGCAATTATTTGGCAATCCAAGTTGTATTAATACAGCTAAAATATTGCAAACAGCTGGAGAAAAAGGAGTAGATGTTGAAGTACATAAAATTAATAGTGGAGAAGAAGCTGCAGAAATGTCTCCTTTGCATAGTGCTCCAGTATTGAAAGATTTAGATAATATTGTCTATGGCCCAAATGCAATAATTTCTTACTTAGATGATAAAGGCTTTGGACCGTCCTTAATTCCAAGGAACGGAGTCATCAGAGCTATTATGTATCAATATGCTCATATTGCATCCGATTATGTTCAAATGGAAGCTTACGGTATGTTAACTGGTTCAGGCGGTAACATGGATACTGTTAACAAAGCTTTCGATGTCCTTGAAAAAATTTTAACTAATCCAACAGACCCAAAACTAAAAAGAGACGTTTACATATGCGGGGAATTTTCTCTAGCCGACATTCATTGGATGGCGTGTGTAAATGCTTTAGAAATTTCAGGTAATAGTGATGTTGTCTCTTCGAGAGCAAAAGTAAGTGAATGGTGTACAGCAGTGAAAGCTCATCCAGCAACTAGTAAAGAAGATATTATTCCATTTACATGTTTGCCAACAAAAGAAGACGTAGATTCAGGAACATTAAGAAACGTAGCAATCAATGTTTTAGAAAGCTAAGTATCAGCCCGTAGTATAGGTTTTGGATACTGGAAAATTTAACGTTAATTAACTAAGTTAGTGGTTATAGACACAAGGAATTAGTATTTATGGTATTTGGATTAGGTAAAAAGAAAGAGCCTCAGGAAGTCAGTCTAAACAATGATCAATATAAGTTTGATGTCGAGCCTGATCAAAATATTCTGGATGCAGCTTTAAAAGCTGGCGTCGCATTCCCGCATGATTGCAGAGTCGGAAGTTGCGGTTCATGTGCCTGTAAATTAACTGATGGTAAAATCAAAGCTACAGCAGATTTCAGTTATGTATTAGATGGACAGCAACTTGATGATGGTATGATATTAGCTTGTCAGTCTCGAGCTACTACTCCTGTGAGTATTGATGTTGCTATTGATGGTGATGCCAAAGCTAGCGCTACAAAAAATTATATGGGAAGAGTTAAAAAAGTTACTTCACTAACTCATGATATAATTGAACTCACGATTGGTGTTGACGGACTAGAACACAATGGAGCAGCTGGTCAATATTCTGAGCTACTAGTAAAGCAGGTTGGTAGCACAAGATCTTACTCTTTTGCTAAAGCACCTCAAAACGAAAATCCTGATGAGTTAACTTTTTTCATTAGAAATGTTCCAAAAGGAAGATTTAGTAGATGGCTTTTTGGCAAGGATCCAACGGGGCAAAAAATTGAGGTAAATACTCCTTACGGTTCTTTTTATTATAGAGATGGAAAAGGGACGATGGTATGTATTGCTGGCGGAAGCGGCATGAGTGCTGTTAAAGCTGTTTTAGAGCAAGCAGCTATTGATCAAGTAGAAAGAGATGCCGTTTTCTTATTCGGCGCAAGAACTCAAGAAGATATATATAGTCAGGCCGAGCTTGAGGAAATTCAAAAGAAGTGGAATCCTAATTTCAAATTTGAATATGTATACGTCTTAAATATGGAGCCCGAAGATTCAGACTGGACCGGAGCTCGAGGAATGGTTACCGATTTTCTTAAATCAGATTATATTGAAAAAGGTAAACTTAATATGAAAGACTGCCAAGGTTTTCTTTGTGGCCCACCTCCAATGATTGATGCTGCAATTAAAGAGTTTACAGCCGAAGGTATGCCAAATGAAGAAATCTTCTTTGACAAGTTCCTAGATTCTGGCTCAAAATAGATAATCCAAATAAACTATGCTATCATTCTGCAAAAATAAGAATGTAGGAGAATAAATTGAGAGAATATATAGCTGGCGTTGTGATGATTATATTTACCTCTTTAAGTTTCTGGGGCATGAATTTATTTGGTTTTGCAAGTAATCAACACGACATCTTATGGACACTTGGAGCAGCGTTTGCGTTGTTGGCAATTCTATTAATAAACGTTTATATTTATTTTGCAATTTGTCAAGAAACACCGTGGGTATGGCAAAAAGATAAGGCAGAGGAGCCTGATACTACTGCTGAAAATGAAGACTAATATTTTTTAGTTTTCTCTACCTTGGAAATTACTTCCCCGTCAGAAACTTTAATTTTCACTTGATCCTTTATTTTAAAATCTCTTACTTTGTTTGAGATTTTGTTATTAGAGTAAACTAGTGAGAAGCCTTTATCTAATATTGATAAAGGATTTATATCATGGATTGTATTACTTTTTATTTTTAGCAAATTTTTATTTGAAATTAAAATATTGTTAAAAAAATTTTCAATTTCATGTTTTTTTGATGATAATTTTGATTCGATTAAATTAATCTTATTTTCTGGATTAAAATCTATAAGTTTTAAATACATTTTTTGTTTTTGATTCTTTTTATTATTAATTGTATGTTGAAGCCTTGATTTCAAAGATTCAACAAAAATGTCAATCGTCTGGCTATGGGAATTAATTTTTGTAATCGGATTATTTTTTTCTATGATATTTTTCTTATTAGATAACTTGTGTCTAATATCTTTAAGCTTGTTAATTATCAAATTTTCTAAATCTTTACTAGAATCATTTAAATAATTTAACATGTCCTCAGAAGAAATTTCTGTTGCTATTTCTGCTGCTTCAGAAGGAGTTGCTGCTCTTAAATCAGATACTAAGTCAACTATAGTTGTATCTGTCTCGTGACCAACTGCGGTAATTATAGGTATTTCTGAGTTATATATCTGCCTTGCCAAAAACTCATCATTGTAATCTATTAGATCTTCTAATGAGCCTCCTCCTCTAGCTATAATAATAATATCTGAGCTATTCTTTTTATTTACGTATATTAATTGTTTAATTATACTTTTTGCGCAATTGTCTCCTTGGACATTACATCCATAAATCTCAATCTCAACGCATGGAAGTCTTCTTTTGATAACTTTAATAATATCTTGATAGACGCTTCCTGATAATGAAGTTATCACTGCAATAGACTTAGGATATTTTGGCAAGTCTTTCTTAAAATTAATATCAAAAAGACCTTCATTTTTTAGTTTATTTTTTAATTTTTCAAAAGACTCATGAAATTTACCTTCACTCGCTGACTTAATATCTACAATATCGAGTTGGTAAGATCCATTTTTTTCATAAAACGAAACCTTGCATCTAATAATTACCTGCAGACCAATCTCTGGCTGTATATTTATTCTACCTAATCTAGCATTCCAAAGGGTGCACCTGACTGAAGATACTTCATCTTTTAGCGTAAGATACACATGCCCGCTTTGCGCTCTTGTAGCCTGTGAAATTTCACCCTCAACATATATATATTCCTCAAAAGATAGCTCAAGAGCATCTTTTACCTGTAAATTGATTTCGCTGACACTGAAAACTTTTCTATTTAAATTTTTCATATATACATAAGAATACACAAAACGAGCACTCTTTTGTTTACTTTTTCAAAATAAAACCTATAATACCGTTTTGTAGAGAGGTATATATGTTAAAAGTTACTCAAGAAGCTCTAACATTTGACGACGTACTTCTTGTGCCCAATCAATCTAACGTTTTGCCCTCTGATGCATCATTAAAGACATTTCTCACTTCTAAAATACAACTTAATATTCCATTAATATCAGCTGCGATGGACACAGTCACGGAGTCTGACTTAGCTATTTCAATTGCTCAAGAAGGCGGAATTGGGATTATTCATAAAAATCTAACTGCCCAGCAGCAAGCTGATGAGGTTATGAAAGTGAAAAAATTTGAAAGTGGAGTAATAACTAATCCAGTCGTTACTTCACCAGAATGTTCTATAAAAGATGTTATTGAATTAACGGCAAAACATAAAATTTCAGGTGTTCCTGTTGTAAAAGGTAAAAACCTTGTCGGGATTGTTACAGCAAGAGATTTAAGATTTGTTAAAAAAGTTAATCCTCAAGTCTCAACTATAATGACACCTAAAGAGAGACTAGTAACCGTTCAAGAGGGAGCATCAAAAGAGAAAGTTAAAAAACTATTTCACGAAAATAGAATTGAAAAAATTCTTGTAATCAACTCTAAATTTCAATTAAAAGGTATGATAACTGTAAAAGATATGCAAAAGTCAAAAGATTTTCCAAATGCATGTAAGGATGGATTTCAAAGATTAAGAGTTGGAGCAGCTATTGGAGTTGGCAAGGACACAGAAGATAGATTAAAAAAACTTACTGATGCTGAGGTAGACATCATTGTCGTCGACACTGCGCATGGGCATTCAAAAATGGTAATCGAGAAAGTTAAATCAATAAGAAAAAAATACCCAAAGCTTCAACTAATAGCCGGAAATATTGCAACGAAAGAAGCAGCAAAAGCATTAATTAAAGCTGGTGCTGATGCCGTCAAAGTTGGAATTGGCCCTGGTTCAATTTGTACAACAAGAGTCGTAGCAGGTGTTGGCGTTCCGCAAATAACTGCTATATCTGAAGTTGCAAGTGCAGTAAAAGGTACGACAGTTAAAGTCATTGCAGATGGCGGAATTAGATTCTCAGGAGACATCTCTAAGGCTATTGCTGCCGGTGCAGATACGGTCATGTTAGGAAGTTTATTCGCAGGCACAACTGAAGCACCTGGGGAAATTGAGTTGTATCAAGGGCGAACATATAAAAATTATAGAGGCATGGGTTCAATCGGCGCAATGAAAAGTGGTTCAAGCGAAAGATATTTTCAAAGCAGTGAAACAACCTCTGATAAATTCGTTCCAGAGGGAATTGAAGGAAGAGTTCCGTTTAAAGGAGCACTCACTGATATTTTGCATCAACTCTTAGGAGGAATTAGATCTAGCATGGGTTATCTGGGATGTGCAACTATTAAAGATATTCATAGCAAAGCAAAATTTATTAAAATTACAAATGCTGGCATGAAGGAAAGCCATGTTCATGATGTAATGATTACAAAAGAAGCGCCTAACTACCAAATAGACAAATAATGCAAGGTCAGACAATACTAGTTGTAGATTACGGTTCCCAATATACACAATTAATCTCAAGAAGAGTTAGAGAAAATAATTCATACTGCGAAGTTATACTTCCGTCTAAGCTGAATAATTTTAAAGATTTTAATAACGTAATAGGAATTATTTTATCCGGTGGACCAAACTCAACAGTGAACGACGATAGCAATGACTTACCAAATTCTATTTTTGAAGCAGATCTTCCAATTCTAGGAATTTGTTTTGGAATGCAGCTAATTTGTAAAAAATTTGGGGGTACTGTCAAAGGTTCATCTTCTAGAGAATATGGTAGAGCAGAATTAGAAATTATAAAAGAAAATAAAATATTCGAGAATGTAAATAAATTTGTTGAAGTTTGGATGTCTCATGGAGATAGCGTTACAAAAATATCAGATGATTTTGATGTAATTGCCTCAACAAAAACAAAAAGTCTTTCTGCTGTAAAAATGAAGAATAAAGAAGTATATGGAATACAGTTTCATCCAGAAGTAACGCATACACTTGATAATGGAAAAATAATTTATAATTTTGTAAACAAAATTTGTAATTCAAAGTCTGAATGGACTACAAAAAATATTATCACTCAACAAATCTCTTCTATTCAAGATAAAGTCAAAGAAGATAATGTAATATTAGGTCTCTCTGGAGGAGTTGATTCCTCAGTTGCAGCAGGAATTTTGCATAAAGCTATAGAAAATCAGCTTACATGTATTTTTATTGATAACGGACTTTTAAGGCTGAATGAAAAAGAACAAGTTATGCAAAGCTTCAAAGACTTCAATAATATAAAAATACTTTATGTTGATTCATCAAATTTATTCTTGGATAGACTAAAAGGTGTTTTTGATCCTGAGGAAAAAAGAAAGATTATAGGAAAGACATTTATAGATGTTTTTCAAAGTGAAGCAAAAAGAATAAATAATGTAAAATGGCTTGCTCAAGGGACTATTTATCCAGATGTAATTGAATCAGCCGCTTCTTCTAAAAATGCGCATTTAATAAAGTCGCACCACAATGTAGGTGGTTTACCAAAGGAAATGAACTTAAAACTTGTTGAGCCATTAAGAGAACTTTTTAAGGATGAAGTAAGAAAGCTTGGAATAGAGCTTGGTATAAAAAAAGAATTGATAAATAGACATCCTTTCCCCGGGCCTGGATTAGCAGTAAGGATACTTGGCGAGGTTAAAAAAGAATATGCAGACTTGTTAAGAGAAGCAGATAATATTTTTATAAATATGCTTCATGAAAAAAATATGTATGAACAAATATCTCAAGCATTTACGGTTTTCATGCCAGTCAAATCAGTTGGCGTTACTGGCGATGGCAGATCATATGGAAATGTTTTATCTTTGAGAGCTGTAAAGACAATTGATTTTATGACAGCCAAACCATTTAATTTTCCGTTTGATTTTTTAGAGGAGGTATCTTCAAGAATTATAAATGAAGTTCCTGGAATTTCCCGCGTTTGCCTAGATATATCTTCTAAGCCGCCTGCAACAATTGAATGGGAATAATATGATTGATAGAGATACGTTTTCTTTATACGGCCTCTCCATAGGAATACTTTTCTTTTTATTGTTCATCATTTCTGAGCCGCCAGAAAATTTAAGTTATTCTGGCTGGATAACTGCTGGAGTAGCAATTTTAATGACAATTTGGTGGGTAACTGAAGCTGTTCCAATTTATGTTACAGGAATAATTCCAATAATACTTTTTCCATTTTTTAATATTTTTGAAATTCAAGAAATTTCAAATTCATATGCACACCCCCTAGTTCTATTATTTTTAGGGGGATTTATAATTGCTTCCGCCATGGAGTCTTGCGGCCTTCATAAAAGGATAGCAATTAATATTTTATCTATCTCTGGAACGAGCCCAAGTAAAATTATTGCTGGCTTTATGATTGCAACAGCTTCAATTAGTATGTGGGTTAGCAATACCGCATCTACAATAATGATGTTGCCAATAGCTACTTCTGTTATAGCTATATTTGCTAACCAAATAAAATCTGAAGAGAGCAGTCTTACAGTTCCCTTATTATTAGCTATTGCATATTCAGCATCTATAGGTGGAGTAGCAACCTTGATAGGTACACCAACAAACGTAATGTTGGCCAGTATTTTAAGCGAAAATTATAACTATGATATAAGCTTTTTTGATTGGTTTAAAGTTGGATTCCCGATAACTATAATTTTACTTCCAGTTGTATGGTTTTTCTTAACAAATATAATTTTTAAGGTGCCAAATAATAAATCAGACGCTTTGCAAATAACATTAGTAAAGCTTAAAGAGGATATTGGAAAATCTTCCAATGCTGAAAAAATTGTTGCTATGGTTTTTATTCTAACTGCCTCATTATGGATGTTTAGAAGATTTATAAATAGTAGTTTTGACTTAAATATAAACGATACCTCAATAGGATTATTTGGAGCATTACTTTTATTTATTATTCCAATAAAAAAAAATCAAAGAGCATGTAGCTGGGATACAGCAAACAAGATTCCATGGGGCGTTTTATTACTGGTAGGAGGTGGTATTGCACTTTCCAAAGCATTTAATATTACAGGCCTTGCTAATTGGATAGGTAGTTTTTCTTTATTCTTTGATGGATATAATATTTTTATTCTTATTATTATCTTTGTGGCATTAATTATTTTTTTAACAGAATTAAATTCAAATACAGCAACAATTGCAACATTTGCGCCTATACTCATAGCTTTTGCTATTGGTATAAATGTAAATCCACTTTTCTTTGCAATTCCATGTACTATTGCAGCGAGCTGTGCATTTATGCTCCCAGTTGCAACGCCACCAAATGCTGTAATATTTGGTAGCGGCAAGATATCAATTAAAAATATGGTCAAAACAGGAATTATATTAAATATAATTTCAATTTTTTTAGTAACGATAGTATCTTATTTCCTATTAAAATATTTTTTCAATTATGAAATTTATTCAGTTCCTAACATTTTTATAAATTAAAATTTTATCTTATATTTTTCCGTCAAGACCCATTTGATAGTATTTATGAATAATATTCTCTTGATTATCGAGTAACCAATCAATATCTGGCTCATTTTTCATAGCTTTAGCTATTGCTTGTGAAGTTGCCTTTCTATGTATATCAAAAAGAATCTTATGGTCTAAATTATCATCTTTTATTACTGATGGGTTAAGCCATACTGATACAATAATTCCTAAGTCATTTGCTTTTTCTTTAGGAATATCTCCATTTCTTACGGCATCAAGCACACCATTTGCGATTGCACCTTGAACAGTGCCCATAAGTATATTTGTATATCTTTCATTTTTTACTGTTACTTTACTAACCATTATTGTTGCTGGCTTGACCATAATATCTGTGTTCATAATTGCCAAGACTCTTGAGTGCCCCTTTACTTGATCACCAAGAAGAGTTGCAAAAGCTGTGCCTACAGGTCCATCTAGCTCTCCAATTACAACTTCAGGTTCCGCAGCTGTTCCCGGAGGACCACCTGCAACAAGTGATTCAGCCACTCTCATTACAATTCTATCGCCCATACTATTTTCCTCTTGAAAGTTAATTAAATAAAATTAATACTGAAATGCTTAACTAATATAAAACAATTATTACTTAAATAATAGATGAATGACGAATCTTATATAAAAAAATGCATAGAACTTGCAAAAAAATCTGAAACTCTAAAGGAAATACCAGTAGGAGCATTGTTAATTATAAACAATGAAATAATCTTCGAGTCACACAATTCTCCGATAAATGACAAAGATCCAACTTCACACGCTGAAATTAATGTTATAAGAAGAGCTTGTAAAAAGTTAAATAATTATAGACTAAAAAATACAACTTTATATATTTCTTTGGAGCCCTGTATCATGTGTATTGGAGCAATTTGTGAAGCGAGAATTGATCGTGTAATCTTTGGTGCTTACGTAGATGATGAAAAAAAATTTAATGAAAAAATTTTATTTTATAAAAAAAATTGTAATATTGATCATATGCCTGAATTTATAGGAGGCGTTCTAAAAAACGATTGCTCATTAATTATTAAAAATTTTTTTAAGAGAAAGAGAAGCTAAGTAAGAATTATTATTTTCATATATAATATCTAAGTAGGCCTTTATTCTTTCTACATAAATTACCGGCTCGTAACCTCTTGCATACCCATATTTGGTATTTTTATAATATTTCTTTTTTGACAGAAGCGGTAAATATTTTTTAACATCGGACCAATAGTTTGGGTTTCCACCAGATCTTTGGGTAATTATTCTTGCATCTTCCAAATGTCCTAAACCAACGTTATATGCAGCCAAAGTCATCCAGATTCTATCAGAGCTTACAATCGAAGCTGGCAGTCTCTTGAAAATATTTTCTAAATATTTTACTCCACCATATACACTTTCATTTGGATCAAGTCTATTTTTAACACCAATATAGTTTGCGGTATTTTTTGTTAACATCATTAGGCCTTTAACCTTGGTTTTTGAAACTGCTTTGTGATTCCAATGTGACTCTTGGTACGACAGTGCTGCAATTAGTTGCCACGAAAATATAGAGTTTCTCGTGTGTTTCTTGAAAAAGCCAATATACTTTGGAAGCCTTACACCCATTTTCTTGATAAAAATATTTCTCTCAACTTTATTAAGTGCTTTGTTTTCATATAAAGATAAATACAGGTCTTTTTTAACAGAGCATTGATAAAAACTTGAAGATAGAGGAACCTCAAACGCTTTAAAAGAATTATTCCCAGTGAAACCAAAAGTGCAGACCATTGGTAATATATATAGAATGATATATATATTAGGAACGCTGTGTATTTTGTGAGCTCTACAAGTAATAACGAATTCTCTCTAATTCTATAGTACTTGGATAGGTATTTTAACACTACATATTGTGTTTTTCAAACACATAAATACATAATAATATACTAATAAAGCTTTTATATATATTAATTAATAGATATATATATCTTGTCAGAAAGCAAACATTGGTGTAATTTACAATTCTTGATTAAATATATTTAATAATAATTAAAGTAATCAAATAATAATAATAAGAAATGAGAAAAATCATTTCAAATCAATATTATAATAAAAATTGAGAGAAATAAGTTAAATGGCAACTATCCCTGGGTTAGTACTATCAAATAAACAGAATTTTCCAGATGCTGTTGCATTAAGATATAAGCAGCTAGGAATATGGAGCTCCTACAGTTGGGAAGATTATTATAATGAAGTCGCCTCTCTTGTTGATGCTTATAAAAATTTATCCGTTTCTAAAGGAACTGTCGTCGCCATTTATGGAAATAATGTACCAAAATTAATATTTTCAATTGCTGCAGTTCAAACTCTTGGTGGTATTGTTGCTCTGATACATCCTGAATCCAACGAAAGCGAATTAACAACTATTTTAAATAGCTCCAAAGCAGAAGTTTTGATTGCTGAAGATCAGCAACAAGTTGATACTTTTTTAAAGGTTGAGTCAGAATGCAATATAAATACGGTCGTCTATCTTGATGGAAGAGGAATGAGCAACTATGAAAACTCTAAATTAAATTCTTATGATGATATGGTATCAAAATCTGAAAATAATAACATTGATGCCCAAATGCAATCTGTTGCTGATAACGATATAGCATTTTATTTATATGACGAACACGAGAATAAAATTTATAAAGTTTCACATGACTCAATAATACGAAATAGCTCTAAAATTTGCGATTTAAATAAATTATCAAATAAAGATTCAATTGTTTCTTATCTTCCATTATCTATTTCTACAAATTTATTATTTACATATATCACTTCTTTAGTGAGCGGCATGTCTTTCAATTTACCTGAAAGCAATCAAACTATTGAAAAAGATTTGCAAGAAATTGGCCCTACTATTTTATATGCACCATCTTTTGTTTTTAAACATATTATTTCTTCAATTAGCTATCGAATAGAGTCCGCATCCGAATCAAATTACCAGAGATACATGTGGCACTATACAAAGCTAATGCAAATATATGATAAAGAGGTTTCAGGAAATAAAAATCTTTTTGATACTATTTGGAAGGCTTGGATTATGCTTACGACTTTTGCACCTGCAAAAAATGTTTTTGGACTTACAAAAATTAAACATGCTTTCGTTAGCGATGGAGTTTTGTCAAAAGTTAATTTTAATTTTTTCCATGCAATAGGAGTTGAGATACAACATTCCTTTGGCCAAGCTATTTCGTGTGGATGTATTTCGGTTCAACCTGATCACTCTGTTTCTTCTGAAAATGTTGGAGCACCAATGTCTGGAGCAGAAGTAAAGATTAGCGATAATTCAGAAGTTTATTTTAAAACAGATTGTCTTGGCGAAGAGATTGACGGAGGAACAAACTCTGAGGATGGTTGGATAAACTCTGGATATGTTGGAAGCATTGATGAGTCAGGTAACTTAATTATAAATGGAAGATCAGAAGATATAGTTACAATGAAATCAGGTAAGAAATATTCACCAGAGAGCGTTGAAAATTTAATTTCGTGCAGCCCATTTATAAAGTCAACAGTCGTCATTGGGAATAATCAAGACTCAAACTCCGCAATTATTGTTATTGACCCAAATTCTGTAAACTCTTGGGCTGATAGGAAGAATATAAGATACACCGGATACGCTGAGCTTGCAGGTAAAGACGAAGTGCGTAACTTAATAATGGATCATATAAAGTGTGTTAATGAAACCTTAGATGCGGAATTAAAAGTTAAAAAGTTTGTTATATTACACAGAACACTTATTATGAATGCTGGCGAAGTTTCGAAAACCATGGAAGTAATGAGAAAAAATATTTCAAAGAACTTAAGCGATGTTTTTTCTGCAATTGAAAATAATGAGAGCAGTATAAAAGTTAATGATATAGATCAGCTATCTTACGAATTAAAAGTAAACGATATTTAATTATAAGGACAAAAATGTCAGACATATTAAAAGTAGAAAACGTAACATTAACATTTGGTGGTGTAAAAGCCATAACTGATATAAGTTTTAATGTTAAAGAAGGCGAAATTTGCGCAGTAATCGGTCCAAATGGAGCTGGAAAAAGTTCTATGCTTAACGTAATAAATGGAGTTTACCTTCCGCAAATTGGAACAGTTACTTACGATGGAGTTGAGAGAAGATCAATCAACCCAAGAGACGCAGCGATAGCTGGTATGGCAAGAACATTCCAAAATATTGCTTTATTCCAAGGTATGACAGTTTTAGAAAATATAATGACAGGGCGAAATTTATTTATGAAATCAAGCTGGCTTGAACAAGGATTAAATATCGGTAGAGCGCGTACAGAAGAAAAAGTTAATAGGCTCGCTGTCGAAAAAGTTATAAAGTTTCTTCAAATCGAATCTATCAGAAAAACTCCGGTATCTAAACTTCCATATGGATTGCAAAAAAGAGTTGAGTTAGGAAGAGCGCTTGTTGCAGAACCAAAAATTCTTTTATTAGACGAGCCGATGGCTGGAATGAATTTAGAGGAAAAAGCTGATATGTCCTGTTTTATTTTAGAAATTAATAAAGAGCAGGGTATTACAACAGTCATGATAGAACATGATATGGGAGTTGTAATGGATATTTCAGATCATGTGGTAGTATTAGATTATGGAAAAAAAATAGGTGATGGTACACCAAGCGAAGTAATGTCGAATCAGGATGTTATAGATGCGTATCTTGGAGTTAGTCATTAAACTGGGGGAATTATGGATTGGGTATATTTAATAGAAGTTCTAGTTGGTGGTTTAATGTCAGGAGTGATGTATTCCTTGGTCGCTATCGGCTTCGTTTTAATCTATAAATCTTCAGGTATATTCAACTTTGCGCAAGGTACCATGCTGTTATTTGCTTCTTTAACCTTTGTTAAAATGACTGAAAACGGTATCGACTTTTGGACTTCTTTATTTATAGCAGCTGGAATCATGGTTATTTTTGGTATTGCTACAGAAAGATATGTTATAAGACCTTTAGCTAACCAAGATTTATTGGCTTTATTTATGGCTACAGTAGGTTTAGCAACTTTTCAAGAAGGCTTTTCTCAGTTTGTATGGGATTCAGATGTTCATGGTTTACAAATGAGTAAGTTTTTAGATATTGGTTTATTAGACCCTGCGCCTATATTTATGTCTGATCATATACCATGGCTGGATATTTTAATTCCAAAATTTGATATTTTTGCATCATTAGTTGCTGGATCTCTAATTGTTGTTCTTGCCTTTTTCTTTCAAAAAACAAAAACTGGCTTATCTTTAAGAGCAGTATCTGATGATCATATGGCTGCCATGGCAGTTGGAATTCCTTTGCAAACAGTTTGGGCAGTTGTCTGGGCCGTTACAGGAGTAATTGCTCTTGTTGCAGGATTACTTTGGGCTGAGAGAGTCAGTGTATCCTTTACTCTTATAGAGGCAGTTATGAAGGCTTTACCTGTGATATTAATTGGTGGATTAACTTCTATACCTGGAGCGATTGTTGGCGGACTTGTTATTGGTGTTGGTGAAAAGCTAGGTGAAATTTATTTGGCAGACGTTTTTGGCGGACAAGGTATAGAGCTTTGGTTTGCTTACTTTATGGCTTTAATATTTTTAATATTTAGACCACAGGGAATGTTTGGAGAAAAATTAATTGAAAGGGTGTAATTAAAAATGATTTACAGAGAAACTGGAAATTTTGTAACGAACTATTTTAAAGATAGAGAAATCTTTCCACTTAAATTTGACAAAATTATCGTTATCCTTGGGCTTCTAGTCTTATATTTATATGTTCCCACAACTTCTGAATATACTTTAAGCGCGCATGTTGTACCAATTCTTGCAGTTGGTCTCGCAACAGTTGGTTTAAATATTCTAACTGGTTTAACTGGACAGCTCTCTCTAGGAACTGCTGGATTTATGTGTGTTGGTGCATTTAGCACCTATAATTTAATGTTAAGAATACCTGAAAATTTTATGTCTTTACCAGTAGCGCTATTATTTTCTGGAATTTTTGCCGGACTAGTCGGTGTGATTTTTGGCTTACCCGCGATAAGAATTAAAGGGTTTTATCTTTTAGTCTCAACGTTAGCTGCACAATATTTTGTTTGGTGGTTTTTTAATTCATATGCTTGGTTTTTGAATTATGAGTCATCTGGTGTTGTAGCTATTCCACCAAAAATGTATGACTACTGGGGCTTAGGAAACCTCTTAGGTATAGATATGCAAGGGTATCCTGCAAGATATGTTTTAGCATTGACTGTATGTTTGGCTTTAACCTATTTTGCTAAAAATCTACTAAGAAGTAATACAGGAAGAAACTTTATGTCAGTAAGGGATAGGGATATTGCTGCAAGCGTTATGGGTATAAGTGTTCCTAGAACAAAATTACTAGCTTTTTTTGTTAGCTGTTTTTATTGCGGTGTTGCGGGAGGATTATATTCTTTCTGTTATATAGGTAACGTTGACTTAATGATTTATGAAATCGATCGTTCATTTACAATTCTTTTCATGCTAATAATTGGCGGATTAGGCTCAATATCTGGATCTTGGCTAGGAGCAATATTTGTTTATGAGTTTCCAATAGTGTTTACTTGGATTGGTGACACTATATTTCAAGGTGCATTTAATACAGCTGTTGTAGAAAATGTATCAAATATGGTTTATGGTATTTTTATTATTGCGTTGTTAATTAGGGAGCCAGGCGGTTTTGCTGCTCTTTGGGCAACTACAAAACAAAAATTAAGAATGTGGCCATATCCACATTAAAAAAATATTATTAAAAGGGGTGAAAATAAATGTCTAAATCATTACTAAAAGTAAATAATATTGAAGTGGTATACAACCATGTGATTTTAGCATTAAGAGGTGTGACACTTGACGTGGAAGAAGGTAAAGTTGTTTCTTTATTAGGCGCCAACGGTTCTGGAAAAACTACAACACTAAAAGCTTGTTCTAACCTCCTTCATGCAGAAAGAGGAGCTGTAACAAAAGGCTCCATTGAGTATAACGAAAATGATATATCAAAAACTGATGCATATAATCTAGTTAAGGATGGTGTAGTACAGGTTCTCGAAGGAAGACATTGCTTTTCACATTTAACCGTTGAAGAGAATATTATGACTGGGTCTTTCATCAGAGAGAATCCAAAAGAAGCAAAACAAGATTTAGAAAGAGTTTACGATCACTTCGAAAGAATTCGAATTAGAAAAAAAAGCTTAGCAGGGTTTACATCTGGAGGAGAACAACAAATGATTGCGATGGGAAGGGCATTAATGTCACGACCAAAACTAATTCTTCTTGACGAACCATCCATGGGACTTGCTCCTCAGTTAGTTGAAGAGATTTTTGCAATAGTTAAAAATTTGAATAAAGAAGGAGTTAGCTTTTTAATTGCTGAACAAAACGCAATGGTTGCATTGAAGTATGCTGACGATGGATACATTATTGAAAACGGTAGAGTTATTTTAAAAGGTAAAGCGAAAGAACTACTCGAGAGGCCTGATGTAAAAGAAATGTATCTTGGTGTTGGAGCTGAGGGTAAAACAAGCTTCAGAGATATTAAGTACTACCACAGAAGGAAACCTTCGTTCAGCTAATATCTAATTCTTTTTTGCTAATAATAATCCCATCAAGATCAGCATATATGTAATCTCCAGGATTAAAATCGACTCCCATAAAATTAACCGTAACATCTCTATCACCTATATTTTTTTTAACACTTTTTAAAGGAATAGTAGACAAAGCAAAAACGCCTAGATCTATATTTGCTATAACGTCACAATCTCTAATACATCCGTTAACAATTATGCCAGACCAGTTATTATTCACTGCTGCTTCTGCCAGCATGTCACCAAGAAGAGCACAAGCGGTAGAAGCACTTCCGTCAACAACAAGAACGTTTCTGTTTCCTTCTGAGTTTACCGCTTCCCTAACTTTTGAATTATCATTGAGACATTTGACAGTACTAATTTGTCCAAAAAAAGAATCTTTTTTACCATAACTATTAAATTGTTGATTTAAAATGATTAAATCGTCACTGTAGTCATCACATAGGTCTGCAGTTTTAAATTTTGGTATATTTGCCATAATAATTAGTGATTTATGTGATTCTTATGATGCTAAACTTTGTTTAAAAACAGGATATTAGCAGTATATTTAATTTTTATCAAAGATATTAAAATTTTTAGGGACTAAAGGCGAATAAATTGTTAATATTACGCACGCGTAAAGAATCGAAATTTTCCGAATCTAAAATAAATTAAAGAATAATTTAAATTATTTCTACATACATCAGGAGATCAAGATGGATAGAAAAGAGCAAGTAAAACAATTAGAAAACGAATGGAATTCAAATCAAAGATGGGCAAATGTAAAAAGGGGTTATTCAGCAGATGATGTTGTAAGGCTTAGAGGCTCATTTGTACCAGAATGTAGTATTGCAAAAAGGGGAGCTGAAAAACTCTGGTCTCTTGTAAACGGCAGCGCAAAAAAAGGATACGTAAATTGCTTAGGTGCCTTAACCGGCGGTCAAGCAATGCAGCAAGTCAAAGCAGGTATTGAAGCTATTTATTTATCAGGATGGCAAGTTGCAGCAGATGCAAATACTTCAGAAACAATGTATCCAGACCAATCTCTTTATGCTTATGATTCAGTGCCTACAGTTGTAAGAAGGATAAATAATAACTTCAAGAGAGCAGATGAAATTCAATGGTCAAAAAACATAAATCCAGGCGATAAAGATTACATTGACTATTTTGCACCAATCGTAGCAGATGCTGAAGCTGGTTTCGGCGGAGTCTTGAATGCATTTGAACTTATGAAAAATATGATAATTAATGGTGCTGCTGGAGTACATTACGAAGATCAATTAGCAGCAGTTAAAAAATGTGGACATATGGGAGGAAAAGTTCTTGTTCCAACTCAAGAAGCTATTCAGAAACTTATTGCCGCAAGGTTAGCCTCTGATGTTATGGGGGTTCCAACTTTACTTCTAGCTAGAACCGATGCAGAGGCAGCAAATTTAATTACGTCTGATTATGATGAAAATGACAAGCCTTTTTTAACAGGCGAAAGAACAGCCGAAGGCTTTTATAGAACAAATAATGGTATTGATCAAGCTATATCAAGAGGCTTAGCATACGCACCTTACGCGGATTTAATCTGGTGTGAAACAGGTACTCCTGACTTAGAGTTTGCTAAAAAGTTTGCAGAAGGAGTCAGATCACAACATCCAGACCAACTTCTTGCATATAACTGTTCTCCATCTTTTAATTGGAAAAAAAATCTTGACGACGCCACTATTGCGAAATTTCAAAAAGAATTGAGTGCTATGGGTTACAAATATCAATTTATTACTTTAGCTGGTATTCATAATATGTGGTACAACATGTTTGACTTAGCACATTCTTACGCAGCTGGAGATGGCATGAAGCATTATGTTGAAAAAGTTCAGGAGCCAGAATTTGCCGCTTCCGATAAAGGTTATTCTTTTGTAAGTCATCAGCAAGAAGTTGGAGCTGGTTATTTTGACGATGTAACCACAGTAATTCAAGGGGGTGAATCCTCTGTAACTGCACTTACAGGCTCAACCGAAGAAGAGCAGTTTTAAAGAAAAACCAAAGGACTTATTTATGTTTGAACACGTTCAAATACCAAAAGATGGATCTCAAATCCAGTTCAATGACGCTGGAAAACTTTTAGTTCCAAATAATCCAATTATTCCTTTTATCCAAGGTGATGGAATTGGACTTGACATAACTCCAGTAATGCAAAATGTCGTAAACAATGCAGTAAATAAAGCTTACGGTAATGAGAAACAAATTCACTGGATGGAAGTTTTTGCTGGAGATAAGGCAGTTGAAAAATATGGTAAGCATAACTATTTACCTCAAGAGACTTTTGACGCAATTAAAGAATTTGTTGTTGCAATTAAAGGTCCTTTAACTACTCCAGTTGGAGAAGGTTTAAGATCTTTAAATGTAGCCATAAGGCAAGAGATGGACCTTTTTGCCTGCGTAAGACCAATTAGATATTTCCCAGGAACAAGAACACCATTAAGAAGTTCAAGCTCTACAGACATGGTTATTTTCAGAGAAAATACTGAAGACATTTATGCAGGGATAGAGTGGGAGGCTCAATCAGAAGGGGTTCAAAAGGTTTTAGATTTTTTAATAAAAGAAATGAGTGTCGACGGAATTAGATTTCCAGATTCTTCGGGCATCGGAATCAAACCAGTATCTCAAGAAGGATCCAAAAGACTAATTAGAAAAGCTATTCAGTATGCAATTGATAATAATCGTAGATCTGTCTCATTAGTTCACAAAGGAAATATAATGAAGTTTACTGAGGGAGCATTTAGGAATTGGGGTTACGAACTTGCGCTAGAGGAATTTAATGGAGAGCTTATTGATGACGGACCGTGGTGTAAAATTAATAATCCAAATGGTAATAGTGAAATCATAATAAAAGATGTGATCGCAGATAATTTTCTACAGCAAATACTTTTAAAACCTGAGGATTACGATGTAATTGCCACTTTAAATCTTAACGGTGACTATATTTCAGATGCACTAGCTGCTCAGGTTGGCGGTATTGGGATAGCTCCTGGTGCAAATATTTCAGATCATGTTGCGGTTTTCGAAGCAACTCATGGATCTGCTCCAAAGTATGCTGGAAAAAATAGAGTAAACCCAGGATCAATAATTTTATCTGCTGAAATGATGTTGAGATACATTGGTTGGACAGAAGCTGCTGATAATATTATTAATGGCGTAGCCCAAGCAATAGCTAACAAAACTGTAACATATGATTTAGCGAGAGTTAGAGTCGGAATGCAGACACTTGTAAAAAAACACGAAAGCAGTCAAGAGATTGTAAAAGAACTTGAAGAATTAATGCCAGGAGCTACACTAGTTACATGTAGCGGATTTGGCGATGCTATCATTGATTGTATGTGATTGAAAAATGAGTAAAACTTTTAGAATAACCTATTACAACCAAAACTCCGTTTACGAGATATACTCAAAAGAGGTATATCAGTCAGACATGTATGGATTTATTGTTATTGAAGACTTAGTCTTTGGAAAAAATACTAGCTTAGTCGTTGATCCTAGTGAAGAGAAGCTAAAAACAGAGTTTGCGAATGTTAAAAGATTTTATATTCCAAGTCACAATATTATACGTATAGATGAAGTAGACAAAGAAGGAGTTGCAAAAATAACAACAACTGATGGAAATATTAAACAATTTCCTTCTGGAAGCTTTCCAGTCCCGCCAAGTACAAACAATACTGAAAAATAAAAAAATTTAAAAAACCTTCTGTACCAATTATAATATTCCTATTAGTTTTCGGAGAGGTGTCAGAGTGGTCTATTGTGCTACCTTGGAAAGGTAGTGTTGAGTCAAATCAACCGTGGGTTCGAATCCCTCCCTCTCCGCCATTTAATAATAAATATCTAAAAATTTTTCTAAAAAAATTAAATAATTAATTAAATAATAACTTTAAAAACCGTATTTTGTGTTTCCTCTAAGGGCGAAATATAGGCCACCGACATAAAGACTTAAGTGTAAGTAATCATTTAAAATTACATCCATTAAATTATTTGGCATCATTAACCAAATTATGCCTGTGACAACACAAGTCATTGTAATACCACTAAATCGAGTAAGAAGATCCGCTAATTCGCTAACAAATCCTTTAGTAAACATAATACCAAAGATTCCACCAACAATTAACCCTACGGCAGATCCAACCTCTCCATATGCTACAAACCACCATACAATGTAAGGCAATCCAAATGACTCAGCAGAGGTTTCGGTTACAGGAAACTTACTTAGCCCTTGTTGAAGGAACATTACGGACAAAGGTATTCTCAATAGGAAAGTAGCAAAAGGTGCAGGTAATTTAGGTATATTCATAATCAATTCCCTTTGATAATAAAAAATAAATCTATGTCTGTTTCTATTTCAAAAAATATTTTAACAAAATATACACATAAATAAAATTAACACTTTGACCAAAATAAGCATCTAAAAAACATACAAAAGCAGTAAAAGGTGTTATAAAGTTGTTACAGTTTACAATAACATATAATTCAACTGTAAAGTTTATGGATGACGAAAAAATAAAACTTCAAAAATCAATTAGAAATAGTTTAGCAAAACAGGCTGTGGACTTTTTGGTGCCATTTATAAGCTCAATTGTAGGTATTTTGACAGATCATAATATTGATAGCATTGAAGCCAAGAAGCGTCTTAAAGCTTTGAAAATAAAAAACATAAGAACTAGAGGTGATCAAATAGAGTCAAGCTCTAGAGTTTTAGATTTCAAAGTCTATATTTTATATGTTGGTGTTAAAAACTATATTTTTAAAGTAGAAGGATTAAATCACTATGCTGGCTTTTCTTTTATGGAAACAAATAAAGGCATAATTGTCCACGATAATGTTGTAGATGAGCCAAAATTACTTGCAAAAGATCTTAAGAGCTTATTTACAAAAAATTATAAAAGTCCATATGCTGTTACAGATGTATTTTTAAATTTTATAAATAATACTTCTGACAGAAAGCAATAACTTAGAATATTCATGGATATATTTTTTTCAATACTTTATAAAATTTTGCCATTGTACATTTTTGTTTTAATAGGATTTATCTCAGGCAAATACTTAGAAATTGACGCAAAAGGTATTGGCAAATTGATAATTTTTATAATTGCTCCATTTGTCATTTTTGAAGCCATAACACATTCAAGTTTATCACTAAGTACGTTTATTTTACCTATTATCGCTTTCCTAATTTGTTCTTTTGTTGCTTTTTTATTTTATACCTACGGAATGTATAAGTATGGAGATGCAAGAGCAAATATGCTTTCTATAGTGTCGGCAGAGGGTAACACCGGATATTTTGGAATACCTATAGCATTGCTTCTATTTGATCAGAAAATTTTTGGAGTTTATATTCTTGGTACTGTTGGTGTAACATTATTTGAAAATACAGTTGTTTACTATTTAACAGCTAGGGGAAGATATAGCGTAAAAGACTCTTTAAATAGGTTAAAAAAACTTCCAGCATTATATGCTTTTCTTTTTGCAGTGGTCTTTCTAAATTATGATATAAAGCTACCAAATATTATGGATAACTTTGTAGTAAGTATGCAAGGCGCGTACGTAGTTTTAGGAATGATGTTAATAGGATTTGGTATTTCGAAAATTAAAAACTTTTCATTTGACTATAATTTTATTTTTTTATCTTTTTTAGGGAAATTCATTATATGGCCTATTGTTATGTTAATTTTAGTCCTCTTAGATTTCTATATTTTCCATATATATACCATAGAGGTATATAGAGCTTTTATGCTTTTATCTATTGTTCCAATCGCAGCTAATACCGTTATTTTTGCAACAGCACTTGATGTTCATCCAGAAAAAGTATCCTCAGCGGTTCTTTTCTCAACTATATTTGGCTTAATATATGTTCCTGTGATAATTGTTTTTATGTTTAAATAAGAGAATGATTAGTATCATATTTGTGATAGCATAAATTTAATTATGAAAGACACCGTTTTAGCTACAAAATGGAGACCAAAGTCCTTTTCTGACTTAGTAGGCCAAGAGCCAATCGTAAAGGCTTTAGCCAATAGCTTAGACAACAATAGAATTCACCATTCATATTTACTAACAGGAACAAGGGGCGTTGGCAAGACAACTTTAGCAAGAATACTTGCCAAATGTTTTAATTGTGAAACAAATGGAGTTAGCTCAGCTCCTTGTGGTGACTGTATTAGCTGTGAATCAATTGATCTTGGACAATTTGTCGATTTATATGAAATTGATGCGGCTTCAAGAACAAAAGTCGAAGACACTAGAGAGCTTTTAGAAAACGTTCAATATATGCCAACTCAAGGAAGGTTTAAGATATACCTAATTGACGAAGTTCATATGCTATCTACACATAGCTTTAATGCGCTATTAAAAACTCTCGAAGAACCTCCTAGTCATGTAAAATTTATTCTTGCGACTACTGATTATCAAAAAATTCCGACCACTATTCTTTCAAGGTGCTTACATTTTGGACTTAACAGAATTACTGCAAATATAATAGGCGAGCAACTTACTAAAATATTATTAGATGAAAATGTCATATTTGAAAAAAAAGCCATAGAGAATATTTCAAGACTTGCTGACGGCAGCATGAGAGATGCTTTAAGTTTAACAGAGCAAAGTATTTCTCATGGTGATAATAAGATTACCTATGACAATGTATGTAAAATATTATGCCTCACACCAGCCGATAATATTAATAATATATGTGAAATGATTGTAAAAGATAATATTAAATCTTTGATGATTTTTATCGATAAAATTTATTATGAATCTACTGACTTTAAACACTTACTAGAAGAGATTATCTCAATTTTACACCAGACCGCGATCTATAAAGTCACAAATATAATAAAAGATTGTACTTATGAAAAGAGCATATTAGCTTTTTCTAACAAATTTAACGAGGAGAATATACAAACACTTTATCAAATTTGTACATCAAACTTGAAGGATTTAGATTATGCTCCTGATTATAAAAGTGGATTTGAAATGACCATAATTAGAATGATGTTATTTACTCCTTTCCAATTTAACTCTAGAGAAATACAAGACAATCATACAAAATCAGAATTACCAGAGATGAAAAATAATTCAGAGTCAAAAAAAAAAATTGAACCGGTAAAAGAAACACATTCAGAAATTCAAAAACAAGTTGATATAAAATCAAAATGGGACACAATTGTTTCTAGGCTTGAAATAGATTCCATAACAAGGAATCTAGCTAGAAATATTATTTTCGACAATTGTAAAGATAATAATTACAATTTTTTAATTAATGAGAATTTAAAAAATGTTGCTACAGAAAAATCAATAACAAAGCTACAAGAGGCCTTATCGAACTTCTTTGGCCAAGAGATTTTTGTAAAACTTAATATTTCTGATAACAATTTAAATACTATTCATAAAACACAAGAATCAAACTATAATGATAGGATCAAATTAGCTGAAAAAGAAATTGATAATGATGTCTTTGTTAAGACAATCAAAGATAAATTTGAAGCAAAAATTATTGATAACTCAATAAAAATAAATGAAAAATCAAAAGGAGATTAATTATGTTTAAAGGTCCTGGAGGTATGGGTGATATGATGGGTTTAATGAAACAAGCCCAAAAAATGAAAAAAGATATGAAAAAGCTTAAAAAAGAGATCTCAAAAACAAATATTACTGTTACAAACGATGACAAAAGTATTACTGTAGTTTTTAACGGAGATCACTTTATTCAGAAAATAAATTTTTCCAACAACATAGATATTGATAATAAAGAAAAGCTAGAAATTATGTTAAAAGAAATTTTGAATAAAGGAGTAAAAGAAGTTGACAAGATGTCATCAGATAAATTATCAACTTTATCAAAACAGGGTATACCAACAGATCTCCCTTTTTAAATTTATGTCTAAAAATAAAACTCTTATTGAAGATTTAATAAATGCTTTAACTTGTCTGCCAGGCGTAGGCAAGAAAACTGCACAAAGAATGACTTATTTTTTACTTCAAAGAGCAAAAGATGAAGCGCTTAATTTGTCAGAAGTTTTAAGAGAAGCTGTAAACAAAACACTTAACTGTAAATCTTGTAGAAATTTATCTCAAGATGAGATTTGTGAACTATGCTCAGATCTCTCAAGAAGTGAAGCTTTACTTTGCGTTGTTGAAAGTCCGGCAGACGTCATGAATATTGAAAATAGTACAAGCTACAATGGAAAGTACTTTGTCCTTCTAGGTCGATTGTCGCCGCTTGACGGGATAGGGCCAAACGAAATTGGCATTGATTTATTGAAAGATAAAATTTCTTCAGGGGCTGTTAAAGAATTAATACTTGCTGTTAATAATACAGTAGAAAGTGACGTTACTGCACACGTTATTAGTGATATAGCTATAAAGAATTCAGTTAAGGTAACTCGACTAGCACAAGGAGTGCCGATGGGAGGAGAATTGGAATATCTTGATCAACGTACACTATCAAAAGCTTTTGAAAAGAGAACCCTTTATTAATATCTAAACTTAAATCACTATCTTGTAATATAATATTAACTATGAGTAAAAATGCACAAAACTTGATATGGATAGACCTTGAGATGACTGGCCTTGACACATTCAAAGATAGAATAATAGAGATTGCAACTATTGCTACTGATAAGGATCTCAATATTCTAGAGGAAGGCCCTGTGATAGCAATAAATACTCCTCTTGAAGATATTGAAGCGATGGACGAGTGGAATACAAATCAACACAATAAGTCTGGTCTGGTAGAAAGGATTAAACAAAGTACTTACAATTACCATGATGCTCAAGAGATGACTATTGAATTTCTATCAAAATATATTGATAAAAAAAAATCGCCTATGTGCGGAAGCGGAATATGCCAAGATAGGCGTTTTTTGGCAAGATGTATGCCGGAACTAGAGGACTACTTTCATTACAGAAATCTTGATGTCAGTACTATCAAAGAATTAGTAAACAGATGGTACCCAGATAAAAAGTTCAAGAAAGATCCTCAGCATATAGCTATCGAAGATATAAAGGATTCTATTGAAGAACTAAAGTATTACAGAAAATCTATTTTTCTTGATATAATTTAATTTTACTTTTTTTATTCTTATTTATTACAGTATCTTCTGGCTCGTTCTTCGTTTTAGGATAATCAAGATTATAATGTAGCCCTCTGCTTTCTTTTCTTATTAAGGCCGATGTAATAATAATTTCTGCAATATATATGAGATTTCTTAACTCGATTAAGTCACTAGAGATAATATATTTTTTAAATAAATCTTCTATTTCTTTCTTGTAAATCGAAGTTCTAATTTTTGCTTTAAGCAATCTCTCATTTGTTCTTACAATTCCAACATAATCCCACATGAGAGTTCTAATCTCTTTCCATAAGTTTTTTATTAATATTGTTTCAGATGAATCCCTGCTAATAGTCCTGGCAAAATTAAAATTATAATTTATAAGGTTGTTAGAAGAATTAAATTTTTCTTGTCTGACAATGTCCTCCTGTACTTTTTTGGAAAAAAATATGCATTCTAGAAGTGAATTACTTGCCATTCTATTTGCTCCATGAAGTCCAGAATGAGCGACTTCTCCGATTGCATAGAGATTTTTTATATTTGTTCTTGCATTTATATCTATATTTATACCTCCACAAGTATAATGCGTAGCAGGAACAACAGGAATACCCTCTTTTGTTATATCAATATTAAACTCTAGACATTTTTTATAAATATTTGGAAATCTTTTTTTGACAAAAGATGGTTTTTTATGGGAAATATCAAGCATCACAAAATCGAGTCCTTGAATTTTCATCTCACTGTCTATTGCCCTAGCAACAATATCTCTAGGAGCAAGAACCCCTCGAGAATCATACTTATGCATAAATTCTTTACCATTTGGTAATACTAATTTACCACCTTCTCCTCTTAATGATTCACTAATCAAAAAAGATTTTGCATCTCTATGATATAGGCAGGTTGGATGAAACTGCATAAATTCCATATTTGCGATATCACAACCAGCTCTGAATGCCATTGCAATTCCGTCTCCAGATGAGGTATCTGGATTACTGGTGTATAAATAAACTTTATTAGCTCCGCCAGTTGCAATAACTACATATTTAGCTCGAAATGTATCCACTATATTATTTTTTGTATTTAAAATAAATGCTCCAATACATTTTTTAACTGATGATTTTTCTTGAGAATGTGTTATCAAGTCAACTGCCACGTGATGAGTAAAAATTTCAATATTTTTTCTTTTTTTGAGTTTGTCAATTAAACTATCTTGAATTGCTTCCCCAGTCTTATCTGCCGCATGAACAATTCTTGGATGCGTGTGACCGCCTTCTTTTGTTAAATGAAGTTTTCCCTCAGGACTTTTATCATTTTTGGTGAATTCAACACCTTGGTCAAGAAGCCACTGTATTATCTCTTTTGAATCTTCCGCAACTGCTTGGACAATATCTTCTTTACAAAGACCCGCACCTGCCTCCATTGTATCTTCAACATGCTGATCAATTGAATCAATCTTACTGAGCACTGCAGATATACCGCCTTGTGCATAATATGTGCTTCCTTCATGTAGCTGTGTTTTGGAAATTAAACCTATGGACA
This sequence comes from uncultured Thiothrix sp., assembly GCA_902624655.1. Taxonomy (GTDB): domain Bacteria; phylum Pseudomonadota; class Gammaproteobacteria; order Poriferisulfidales. The sequence goes on along the minus strand of CACNYJ010000002.1, from coordinate 73,126 downwards.
AGGTATTCTGAAGCTGAAGTGCTAAGCTGTTGCCTGCAGCCCCGCTTCCAATTATTAGGACATCAAAATCTCTACATTTTTCAACTTGTTTTAAAATTTTTGTGTAACCTTTGTGATAGAATAAGTATAATCTAATATATATTTAAAACTAAGGCAAATATGAAAATTATTATTAAAAATTTAACCTTATCTCTTGCTACTGCTTTTATATTTATATTTCAAATATATGCAAGTGATTATAATTTACCAGACTTTACAAAGTTAGTTGAAGATAATAAATCAAGTATTGTTAATATAAGCACTGTAAGAAAAAGTGCTAGTAAGAAAAATCAAGGATCAGCCCCTCAAGCCCCTAATGATGAGCTTAATGAATTTTTAAAAAAATTTTTTGGAGACAAAGGTTTTAATAACCCAGATAAAAGACCACCTCGAAGATCACAATCAATGGGCTCAGGTTTTATTTACTCGTCTGATGGTTATATAATTACGAATCATCATGTTATAGCTGACGCCTCTCAAATTATTGTTAAGCTAAATGATAAAAGAGAACTTGATGCTGAACTTATTGGCTCGGACCCCTCAAGTGATATTGCATTATTAAAAATCAAAGCTAGAAATTTAAAACCAGTAAAAGTTGGTGATTCTCAGAAGTTAAAAGTAGGCCAATGGGTTCTTGCTATAGGCTCTCCTTTTGGTTTTGAAAGTACAGTGACAGCTGGAATTGTTAGCGCAATAGGTAGAAGTCTTCCAAATGATAATTATGTTCCGTTTATTCAAACAGACGTTGCCATAAATCCAGGAAATTCTGGAGGACCACTTTTTAATTTGAGTGGAGAAGTAGTTGGAATAAATGCACAAATATTTAGTAGGTCAGGAGGTTTTATGGGGCTTTCCTTTGCTATTCCAATGGATGTTGCAAATAATGTAGTAACACAATTAAAGAAAAGTGGTAAAGTTTCAAGAGGATGGCTTGGTGTTTATATTCAAGAAGTTACAAATAATTTAGCTAAGTCTTTTGGTATGAAAAAACCTTCTGGAGCATTAATTTCTAAAATTATTCCAGATGGTCCAGCTTCCAAAGCAGATTTAAAAGTCGGCGACATCATTTTGACCTTTGATGGAAAGAAAATTAAATCCTCATCTTCGCTTCCACCAATTGTCGGCAACACAAGAATAGGAAAAAATGTCAAATTAGAAATCTTGAGAAAGGGAGTGAAAAAAACAATAAGGTTTAAAGTCATGGAACTCCCTGCACAACAGGTTTCAAGAAAGATAAATAAGCAGAGTGAACCAAAAACTAAAAAAGTATTGGGAATGAAAATATCCAATTTAAGCGAAAAAGAGAAAAAAGATTTTGGCAAAGATGGTCTATATGGAATAAAAGTAATAGAAATTACAAGTAATCCTGCATCCGAAGCCGGTCTTCTAAAGAATGACATAATTTATCAGATATCTGGAACGGATATTAAAAGTATTGAGCATTTCAGTAAACTTTTAAAAAAAATGAAAAAAGGAGACTTTGCACCTCTATTAGTAAGAAGATCTCAGGGTAGCTCTATCTATTTAGCGATTAAGATTGAGTAAAACTGTAATGTCTGAATCGAATAATGATTTAATTAGAAATTTTTCAATTATAGCGCATATTGATCATGGAAAATCTACATTAGCTGACCGCTTTATTCAAATATGCGGAGGCTTATCAGATAGGGAAATGAGTACTCAGATCCTTGATTCAATGGATTTGGAAAAAGAGCGAGGGATAACTATAAAGGCGCAAAGCGTCAGACTTAACTACAAGTCAAAAAATGGAAAGACCTATCAATTAAATATTATTGATACACCTGGGCATGTAGACTTCTCTTATGAGGTTTCAAGGTCATTAGCAGCATGCGAGGGCGCATTGCTAGTTGTAGATGCATCGCAAGGCGTGGAGGCACAAAGTGTTGCAAATTGCTACAAAGCAGTTGAACTCAATTTAGAAATTCTTCCAGTACTAAATAAAATAGATTTAAATTCTGCAAATCCAGAGCAAGTAAAAAAACAAATTTCAGAAATTATTGGAATAGAGACAGATGACTCTATTGAGGTAAGTGCAAAAACAGGAAAAGGAGTTGAAGATTTACTCGAATTAATTATTGAGAAAATACCAGCACCAAAAAAGAAAAACAGTAATAAACTAAAGGCACTTATCATAGATTCTTGGTTCGATAATTATTTAGGTATAGTTTCACTAGTTAGAGTTATTAATGGATCATTATCACTTAAGCAAAAAATAAAACTTTTCTCAACCGGGGTAACCTATCAAGTTGAAGAATTGGGATGTTATTCTCCAAAGGTCAACAAATTAAAAACTATCAATGAGGGAGAAGTTGGTTACTTAGTTGCTGGTGTAAAAGATATTGCTTCAGCAAAAGTTGGCGATACTGTTTTAGAGCATGATGATCAGGAAAGTAATGCTCTTGAGGGGTTCAAAGAAATACAACCCAAGGTATTCGCCGGATTGTTTCCTATTAATAGTGATGATTATAAAGATTTTCGAGATGCGTTAGAGAAATTAGAATTAAATGACTCCTCTTTTGATTACGAACCAGAAACCTCAAAAGCTCTTGGACATGGTTTTAGATGTGGCTTTCTAGGTATGCTTCATATGGAGATTATTCAAGAGAGGCTTGAAAGAGAGTATAAATTAAATTTAATATCTACTTCTCCAACAGTTATTTATAAGGTTCTACAAAAGAATGGAAATTTTATTGAAGTCGATAATCCAAGTGCATTACCCGATATGTCGTCAATTGAAGAGATTCACGAACCTATAATATGCTCATCAATGCTAGTTCCAAACGAATTTATTGGTAACGTTATAACTTTGTGTGAGCAAAAAAGAGGTAGGCAAATTAAAATATCTTATATCGGAAACCAGGCTTTAATTGAATACTATATGCCTCTAAATGAAATTGTTCTAGATTTTTTTGATAAATTAAAATCTTGTACAAAGGGATATGCTTCCTTTGATTACTATGTTCATTCATTTGAAAAATCTGAACTTCAAAAACTAGACATATTGATAAATGGGGAAAAGGTTGACGCTTTATCATTAATTGTACACAAATCTAGGTCTCAAAGTATTGGGAGAAAATTGGTTAATGGCATGAAAGATGTAATACCAAGACAAAATTTTGATATTGCTATTCAAGCAGCTATTGGCTCACAGATTATATCAAGAGCAACAACAAAAGCTTTTAGAAAGGACGTAACCGCAAAGTTATATGGTGGAGACGTAACTAGAAAAATGAAGCTTTTAAAAAAACAAAAACTTGGTAAAAAACGTATGAAGCAAGTGGGGAAGGTTGAATTGCCTCAAGAGGCTTTTATGGCTGTTCTAAAAATTGATACGAATGATTAAATATATATTTATTGCTTTTTTTGTCTCGAGCGTTGCAAAAGCCAGTGATGTTTTCAACATGACTTTTCTAGGAACAGGCACGCCAAGACCGAATATTGAAAAATTAGGACCTTCTTTATTAATACAAAATCAAAATCAGCAGATATTAATTGATATTGGTAGAGGAACTAGTCTTAGACTTAGTCAAATAGGAAACGATTACTCTAATATAAAAGAAATTTATATTTCTCATTTCCATTTTGATCATATTATTGGACTTGCTGACTTCTGGCTTACAAGTAACTTATGGCAAAAAAAGTTAGATACATTTGTTTATGGTCCAACTGGAGTCAATGCCTTTTGTAATAATATTATGGAAACTTATAGGATGGACTTAAAATATAGATATAAAAATAAAAAATATTCAAAGCTTATTTGTTCTAGTTTTAAAAATAAGAAATCTACTTACGATGACGAAAAAATTTCAATTCACAGTTTCACGAATGACCATGGACATATAGATAATTCTTATGGCTTCAAAATTAAGTTTAAAGGTAAAAATATAGTTTATTCAGGCGATACTACAATCTCAGAAAATGTAATAAATAATGCGAAAGATGCTGATATTTTAATTCATGAGATTTTTGCTTCTAGCAAAAAAATAATCAAAAATAATAAAAAACTAAGGGAAGTCGCATCAACACATACAACAATTGATCAGATGATCTCAGTTCTAAAGCAAACAAATCCAAAATTGACTATATTAACTCATGCTTTATTATTTGGAGTTAATGAAAATGATGTATTAAAAGTTATTAAAGAAAACTATAATGGTAATGTTATTTTTGCAAAGGACTTAATGTCAATTGATATAGGTAAAGAAATTAACATTTTCAATTTGGATGTGATGAATGGAAAATAATTTTAATTTTAATAAGCCAATAATTATGGGAATTCTCAATGTTACTCCTGATAGTTTTTCTGATGGTGGCGCATACCCATCAACAAAGTCTGCAGTTGACAGGGCTCTAATAATGATTGAGCAAGGTGCAAAGATTATTGATATTGGTGGTGAATCTACAAAACCTGGCTCAGATAGAGTTTCTCCAATCGAGCAAAAAAGAAGAATAGTAGATGTAATTTCTCAACTTAAAAAAATTATTCCAGACGGAATAATGGTAAGTGTGGACACTACTTCAGCTGAAGTTGCTGAGGCCGCAATTGATCTTGGCGTTGAAATGATAAATGATGTTAGCGGAGGAACTGACGATAAAAAAATGATGCCCTTAGTCGCTAAAACTGATTCTTATTATTGCATAATGCATATGCAAGGTAATCCAAAGACAATGCAGGAAAACCCATCATATACAAATGCTACATTAGAGATTAAAAACTTTTTAGTTAATCAGGCAAAAAAAGTTATGGAAATGGGTCTCGCTAAGGAAAAAATTATTTTAGATCCTGGGATTGGCTTCGGCAAGAAAACAGAGCATAACTTAGAAATTTTAAAGAATTTAAATGAGTTTTCATCACTAGGTTTTTATACTTTACTCGGAGCAAGTAGAAAACGACTTTTTAGTGAGATTTCTGGCCAAAATAATCCGGAGGACAGGATATCAGGGACATGTGCAACCTCGGCACTTGGAGTCATGGCAAATATAAATATTTTTAGGGTTCATGATGTATGGCAAAACAAACAAGCTATAGATATTGCCTACAATATTAAAATGGGATAATTGCAATATTTATACAATATGTTATGTTTAAAAAAATTATTCTTTAAAAAATTATGACAGACGAATTACACAATAAAAAATGCGTTCCTTGCGAAGGAGGAATTCCTCCATTTACTTTTGATCAGATTCAAGAATATCTTAAAAGGGTTGACGGCTGGTCAGTTAAGGAAGATGAAAAAGATAAATTTTATCTTATCAAAGAATTTAAGTTTAAAAATTTTGTTGCCAGTCAAGAATTTGTAAATAAAGTTGGTGATATAGCTGAAATCGAAGGTCATCATCCAGATTTATGGTACGGCTGGGGCTATGCAAATATCAAAATCTATACGCACGCTATACAAGGTTTAGCAGAGAGTGATTTTATTCTCGCAGCAAAAATAGATAAACTATCTTAGTCTTTAATAAGAAAGTATAGTCTCTCGAAATTTATATTTAAATCATGAAAAATGGAAAATTTTTTATATAGTCCTGAGTTTGCATCAATTCTTCAAATAATTGCAATTGACATTGTACTTGGTGGCGATAACGCTATAGTAATTGCTCTTGCATGTAAAAATCTTCCCGAAAAACAAAGGAAGCTGGGAATATTCTATGGTGCTCTTGGAGCAATTATCTTAAGGGTTTTGATGGTATTTTTCGCAACCTATTTATTAGCTATTGATGGTTTAAAAATAATTGGTGGAGTTTTATTGCTATGGATTGGAGTAAAGCTTTGTTTAGATAGTCACGAAATGAATTTAAATATTAAACCAGAAAGTCGATTATTAACTGCTATCAAAACAATTATTATAGCTGATTTTGTTATGAGCTTCGATAATTCTCTAGCTATTGCCGCCGCCGCCGATGGAAACATATATATTGTAATATTTGGTTTACTTTTGAGCGTCCCTATTATCATATGGGGGAGCAAAATTATTTTAAAATTGATAGATAAATATCCACAAATTATTTATCTTGGTGGTTTTTTATTAGGCTGGATTGGCGGAGAAATGATTCAGACTGACATTGCTACAATAAAATATTATGGAGATTTAAGCTGGGCCCCATTATCTGCAGCATTACTTGTTTGGTTAATAAGTTTTTTCTATAAATTTTTCCAAACAAATAAAAACATATAAAAAACAAAAAAGTCTATTGAAGTGGTAAATTTTTGACATCTTGCATCAAATATCTATTAACATACTGAAACATTTCTGAAAGAGGAGTTCCTGGAATAAAAATTTTTTCAATTTTATTTTTTTTATTTAGAAAATATATGTTAGCTGTATGATTAACTGTATAATTCTCTTTTTCGCCTTTGTCTTGATATGAGTAGTATACATGGTATTGATTCGCAACCTTCTCTATTTGGTCTTGTGATCCAGTTAACCCTATGATTCTATCGTCAAAAAACGATAAATAATTTTTCATCAGTGCGGGTTTATCTCTTGTTGGGTCAACTGTGATAAAAATTGGATCTATCCTTTTTGATAAACCTCGAAGCTTTTTTAAAAGATTTGATACTTCTGAAAGGGTAGCAGGGCATATATCTGGACAATTCAAAAAACCAAAAAAGATGATCTTTTCTTTAGGCGAGCCATATAAATGATATTTATTGTCATTATAATCTTTAAGAATGAAGTCACCTCCAATTTCAGCGTTTGCATTGTAAGCGAGTAAAATTCCTAATATGAGAAGAAACCTAGCTAGTTTATTTAAAATATTGATTTTCAATGGATTCTCCAAAAAAAAAGTTGATTATTTCTTTCCTATACATTTTTTATATAACAGTTTAGATATTTATGCAAAAATTCTAAAAACTCCATATTGCCTTGACGTTAAAGCTTATTAGTTCATAATAACAGATTCAAGAACTATAACGAATGAGGAAAAGCTATGCATTTAAGAAAGTTAGGGATCTCTATTCTAGGGGCAGTCTTTTATATATTTAGCAACATGTCATTTGCTGACGAAACTTGTATGTCTCCATACATGGCTAAAATTGTAGGACAAGAGGATTATGTTTATGTTTGGACACTGGGTGTTGAGGGTCTTGGTGATGAGCAGGATAAGCTTGTAACCATTGATGTTAACCCTAAATCTAAGACATATTCCAAGGTTGTTAGTGTTCTTTCTGTAGGTGGAAGAAATGAAGCACACCATTCGGGTCTAAGTGATGACAGAAAATATCTTTGGGCTGGTGGATTAGATAGCAACAAAATTTTTATTTTTGATGTTCATACGAATCCAAGAAAACCATCACTTCACAAAGTTATAACTGATTTTGTTGAGAAAACCGGTGGTATTACTGGGCCTCATACATTCTATGCTTTACCAGGAAGAGTAATGGTATCTGGTCTTTCCAATAACAAAGATAATGGTGGAAGAACAGGATTAGCAGAATACAATAGTAAAGGTGAATTTATTGCTTCTCACTGGTTACCAACAGATGGTGACTTAAGAGGCGCAAAGAAAGAAGGCAAATTTGCAGACGGGTATGGCTATGATGTTAGAGTCCAGCCAAGAAGAAACATTATGCTAACTTCTTCTTTTACTGGATGGTCAAACTATATGATGGACTTTGGTCAAATGCTTCAAGACACCGAAGCGATGAAAAGATTTGGTAATACAATGGTTGTTTGGGATCTTCATACAAGAAAACCTAAGAAAGTTATAGATGTACCTGGCGCACCATTAGAAATAAGATGTGCTTGGGGAGCAAATAATAATTACTGTTTTACAACAACAGCTCTTACATCAAAAATTTGGTTAATTTATGAAGATAAAAATGGTGAATGGCAAGGAAAAGCTGTTGCTGATATTGGAGACCCTGCAAAAGTACCACTACCTGTTGATATTTCAATCACAGCTGATGATAAAGGTTTATGGGTAAATACTTTTATGGATGGTACCGCAAGATACTTTGATATTTCTGATCCATTTAACCCAGTTCAAACATTTGGCGAAGAGATCGGCGGACAAGTCAACATGATATCTCAGAGCTGGGATGGTAAAAGAGCATATTTCACTCCATCTTTATTGAGCAATTGGGATAAAGACGCGAACGGTGATATGCAATGGGTTAAACTCTATGAATGGGATGATGAGAAACTTGAGTTAACTCATCAATGGACTGTCGATTTTTATAAAGAAAAATTAGGTAGAGCTCATCAAATGAGATTTGGAGCATACTCACTTTACTCAAGTAAAACAGAAAATAATAAAAAAGATGTAACATTGCTCGATAAGTAATTTATTAATTAATTTCAAAGTGATAAAATTAAGGCTAACATTGTTAGCCTTTTTTTATATTTATGAAAAAATTAATTTTTATTACTGTATTGATATATTGTAATGCTACTTTCTCTGATGATGATTTAAGAAATGAGAGAGAGCTTATCAAAAGTGAAAGAACGAATTTAGCTATTGGATGGAGAGATAATCTTGGATATAAACTTCCCACAGTAGGTTCGTACGAACTTTTTAAAATTAGAAAATCTGGTGACGGAGAAGTAATAAAACAGAATGGCGATCCTGATAATTTACACAGTATAATGAAAAACAAAGTCACTCTATTAAGCTTTATTTATAGTAATTGTACTGATACAAATGGTTGTCCATTAGCTACCTCTGTTTTTTACAAAATTCAAGAAAAACTAAAAAATAATAAAAATCTACTTAAAAAAATTAAAATGATTAGTTTGAGTTTTGATCCAATTTTTGACACTCCGGAAATAATGTCACTTTATGGAAAAGGCTTAAGTTATATTGATGCTGATTGGGATTTTCTCACAACGGATTCTTATGAAAAACTTATCCCGATTCTGGATAATTACGACCAACCTGTAATAAGAAAATATAAGGATGACGGCTCATATGACGGCGTAGAGTCGCATCTTTTAAGAGTCTACCTGATAGATGAGAAAAAATTTATAAGAAATGTATACAATGTTGATTTTCTTCACCCAGACCTATTGATTAACGACATAAAAACACTATTATTAAGTAATGAGTGAGACATTTTTTAAAGGGAATATGAATAAAATATTACTTGTGTTAATTTTTTCTTCTATTATTCATTTTGCCTCGGCTAATGAGTTATCTAATTACTCAGGCCCAGGGGATAACAAAGATGGGTATAACTCAAAAAATTACGAAACAAACTCTCTTAGCCTTAGTGACAGAAAAGGAAAAAGTGCAGATTTAATAAAATTTGTAACATTAAAGCAGCTCGGCTTGCCTGAATTAGTAATTCCAGAGAATAATCCAATCTCTAGAAAAAAAATTGAGCTTGGAAAAAAATTATTTTTTGATAGAAGACTTTCTCTCAATAATACGATGTCATGTGCCATGTGTCATGTGCCTGAACAGGGGTTCACCAGTAATGAAATCAGAACAGCTGTTGGTATTGAAGGCCGTTCGAATTTAAGGAACACCCCAACTCTTTTAAACGTTGCTTATAACAAGTTCCTATTTCATGATGCACGAGAGTATTCACTTGAAAACCAAGTGTGGCAACCGATACTTGCACATTCAGAAATGGCAATGCCATCGTTTGGATTCACACTAAAAAAATTAGAGTTGATTTCAGGATATAAAAAGTTATTTGAAGAGGCTTTTCCTGGAGAAGGGATGAATATGATTACATTTGGAAAAGCCATTGCAAGTTACGAGAGGTCATTAGTATCAGCGAATTCTCCATTCGATAGATGGTATTTTGGCGGGGATGAAACTGCTGTTAGTAATAGTGTGAAAGAAGGTTTTAAAATCTTTGTTGGAAAGGGTAATTGTGCTAGCTGTCATAGTATTGATAAAAGTCATGCTTTGTTTTTTGATAACAAATTACATAATACTGGTGTTGGTTATGCTGAATCTATGGGTATGTTAAACAGCAAGAAGACATTGGTTCAGTTAGCACCAGGTGAATATGTCGAGGTTGATAACAAAATAATTCAAAGCGTGAATCAACAAAAAAGAAAAAATGATTTAGGTTTATATAGTATTACTGAAAACCCATCACATAGATGGTTATTTCGTACACCAAGTCTTAGAAATATTTCTCTAACGGCACCCTATATGCATAATGGTATATTTGGCAATCTAGATGAAGTAATTGATTTTTATGATCAAGGTGGCTTTGATAATGAGTTACTTAGTCCTTTAATTAAAAAACTGAATTTATCAAAGATAGAAAAAGTTAATCTAAAAATGTTTTTAGAATCCTTGGTTGGAGAAAATATTGATATTCTAATTGCAGATGCATTAGCAACTCCAGTTGGTGATCTTACGAAAAATGATCCAAACTGGGCAAATAAAAAAGATATGGGATACAACGAATAAATGAAAAATTTTTACGTCCTTTATGCACTGACGTTTCTATTCCTTTTTTCTTGCTCTGATCAAAAATCGTCTCTCATGAATAAAGTTAACAATGTAAAGCCAACTGATTTTAGCCTACACGATATGAACGGCAACCTCGTTAATTTTAAACAGCTTGAGGGATCTTACTTGTTGGTAAATTTCTGGGCGACTTGGTGCAAACCTTGTGTAAACGAGATTCCGTCTTTAAATAACTTACATAAAAAACTTAGCGCAAAAAATAATTTTCAAGTTATTGCCATTAATATAGGTCAAAACAAATCTGTTGTCGAAAAATTTCTAAATGATATTCCTAAAATTGACTTCATGGTTCTTCTTGATGAGAATATGGATCTGACTGAATGGAGTGTTCAGGCAATACCAACAACTTTTCTTGTTAACGATAAAGGACAGGTTGTTTATAGCGTTGAGGGAGAAAAACAATGGGATAGCTCAGAGTTCATTTCCTTTATTAGTTCTGAAATCGAAAACTAAAAAATTTTATTAGTCCGCAGTTGTTGGATCAATGGTTTTTGTAACCGCACTAATTTTATTTGCTGGAAAACCACCTTCTTTTGCATGTTCTTTTATTAATTCCTCGTTTGGAGCTATATACACACAATAAACCTTATCTTTTGTTACGTAACTTTCAAGCCACTGAATCTCAGTGCCAAGTTTTTTAAGTACTTCACAAGACTTTTGAGATATTCCCTGCAACTCATCGTTAGATAATGAACCAGCATCAGTAATATCTCTTTCAATTATAAACTTCGGCATTTGTATCCCCCTACAAACTAAATTTTAATCTCTATTTCCCATAAAAGCCGCAAGAATATGTAAAAGGCTCACAAATAGATTATATAAAGATATATATAAGGTTACTGTGGCCATAACATAGTTTGTCTCGCCCCCATGTATTATCGAACTAGTTTGAAATAAAATCAATCCACACATCAGCATAGCAAATAAGCCAGATATACCAAGGGACAGAATTGGGAAGTAATACCCCATCATAGAGGATATAAGTAAAATTATACTTCCAACAAAAGCTAGAATAATACCAGAAGTTACAAACCCACCCATGAAACTAAAATCTTTCTTAGTGTAATTAACATACGCAGAAAGCGTTAAGAAAATAGAACCTGTCATTAGTAAAGATGTTGCAACAATTTCAGATCCGTTACTTAAGTTATTAATGTAAACGTTAAGGATAGGCCCAAGCGTAAATCCTAAAACACCAGTAAGAAAGAATACCCAAAATATTCCAAACCCATTGTTTCTATTTTTAGTAGTAAGATATAACGCCAAAAAATATAGACCTAAAGTAATAAACGGATTAACTACGGCTATATTCATCATATAACCAACAAAAGCAGCAGAGGCGCTAAAAAGTAGGGTCATTGATAAAAGAATATAAGTATTTTTCAGAACCTTGTTTGTTTCAAGGGTTCTAGCTTGTTCTCTAACGGTTGTATTGCTATTATTCATATATTGGCTCCATGATTAATTTACTATACATTAACGTGATATCGCGTTTTTGTAAATATGTACGATTATGAAAATTTAATTAAATTTTCTAGGAGAGTTGGCAGAGTGGTCGAATGCGGCGGTCTTGAAAACCGTTGAGCCGAAAGGTTCCGGGGGTTCGAATCCCTCACTCTCCGCCAGTGTTATTTTTGAAAAAGGGAGGTAACCTATGATGATGGTAATTTTAACAATTATATGCATAGTAATAATGTTAATTTTATTCTCTATTAGCAAAAGTCTTGACTCAATCAATGAGCAATTAGACCAAATTGTAGAAACAAATAAGAAACTTGTGGAAAATACCAAAAAAGATACTGAATAGATTATCTATTAAATCAGATTTTCATATAAAACTTTATGTGCCTACATTGCTTTATAGTCTTCAATATTGCCAATTTTTCGCATCCAATCTTTAAAGCCGCCTTTCATATGAGACACTTTTTTATAACCCATTTGTCTTAAAGTTAGTGAGGCCAGGGCGGATCTACTACCAGTATGGCAATATAAGAGTATTTCCACATTTTTATCAAAAAAATCTTTGTAATATTCACATTCTGGGTCAGCATTAAACTCTAGAACACCTCTGGAAACATGAAATGAGCCAGGAATAATTCCGTTCTCTATACATTCTGATGAATCCCTTATGTCAATGATGCAAATATCTTTATTATTAAGCATATTTTGAACCTCATTTACAGTTCGTTCTTGAAGACCTTGCTTCGCATAATTAACCATATCTTGCACAGTAGGATTGCTCATTAAAAATTCCCTTTACTAATTTTTTTTATGTAAGTTTTAACTTTACCATTATATAATTAAACTTATACAAGGTGAACATTTTTGTATGATTAATAAATATAATATATTAATAAAAGGATTATATATTGAATCTTGGTAAGTTAATTGTAGATATAGATGGTATTACATTATCTTCAAACGACTATGACGTTTTAACGCACCCAAATATCGGTGGAGTAATACTTTTCTCAAGAAACTTTACATCTATTCAACAGATTAAGAAACTTATCTCAGATATTAAATCAATCAGATCCCCATCTCTAATTATTTACGTAGATCAAGAGGGGCAAAAAGTTCAAAGATTTAGAGATGGGCTGACTGATTTACCTTCGGTTTCTCTTTTGGGTGAAAAGTATAAAGCAGATCCAGACGATGCTATTGAGCTTTCAAGAAATCTTGGTTGGTTAATAAACTATGAACTTAGCACCCTTGGAGTAGACGTAAATACAACACCGGTTTTAGATATTGAATATTCTAAGAGCACTATAATGGAGAATAGATGTTTTGCAGAGACCCCAAAAATTGTTTCAATTCTATCAGAGGCATATATCCGAGGACTGAAAGAGACTGGCTTATCATCCATATGTAAACATTATCCAGGACACGGATATGCAAAAGCAGACTCGCACGAAATTTTGCCCGAGGACAATAGAGATTTTAAAACAATTTATACAGATGATCTTTTGCCATACAAAAAAGCCATCAATCAAAATATAGAAGGAATAATGACTTCACATGTCTTATACAAGAATGTTGATGAGTTTCCACCAACACTATCTAGAAAATGGTTACAGATTTTAAGAAATGATCTAAGATATAGAGGTTTAATATACACTGATGATTTAAGCATGAAAGCACTTGAAAAATTTGGGAGTATAGATGATAACGTAATAAAATCTTTAGAAGCTGGCTGTGACTGTATTTTTGTTTGTAATAATAGGAATATTGTAGAAAAAATTTTAGATAATATAAACCTAGAAGGTGATTACGATATTAATCAGAAAATGCTAAAATTACAGACAAAGCTAAATAAAGATAACTTATCAAAAAATAAAAAAAGGCTTAATATTATCGATAAAATTAAAAATTTAAGAATTAAAAATCAAATGGAGATAAATTTATAAATTATGCAAGGCCTATTAAATAGTATTAGCTTTGAACATTGGACAATAAAGTTTTTATTTATTGTTATTTTGATAATATTCATTAATATTTTTACACGAATAATTTTAAATTATCTTAAAAAACAATCCGAAAAAACAAGTAATATGTGGGATGATTGTGTAATAGATTCAATATATAAACCATTTACTTTTTTAGTGTGGACTTTTGGTGTAATTTTTGCTCTTGAGTTTCTAAATAAAGACATTGGCTTTATTAACTTATCTAATGAGCTTTTAAATAATATAAAAAGAGCAGGTGTGATTCTTGTTATAGCGCTTTTTTTAATTAGTATTTCAAAAAATTTCCAAATTGCTGTTATTAAAAAAAATAAAGTTGAGAATATAGATATTGATGAATCCACATATGAAGCTATAACAAAAATTATAAGGCTTTCTGTTATTATTATTTCAGGTTTAATTATTCTACAAACATTTGGTTTTAGCGTATCTGGTGTTCTAGCCTTTGGAGGGATAGGTGGTGTTGCGGTTGGCTTTGCAGCAAAAGATATGTTGGCAAATTTTTTCGGTGGATTAATGATTTATCTAGACAGACCATTTAGAAAAGGTGACTGGATTAGATCTCCAGATAGAGATCTTGAGGGAACAGTGGAAAATATCGGTTGGAGGCAAACTTCGATTAGAAACTTTAGAAAAAATATTATTTATATTCCAAACTCTATCTTCATGAGTATTATAGTTGAAAATCCATCAAGAATGACTCACAGAAGAATTAGAGAAGTGATTGGTCTTCGATATAAAGATATGCCCAAGGTTTTAAAGATTGTTGATGAAGTCAAACTAATGATATCAAAGCACAATGATATAGACCATAGCCAAACAACAATAGTAAATTTTGATAGTTACAACGATTGCTCTATTGATTTTTTTATTAATACCTTTGCAAATACAACAGAGTGGGTAAAGTACCACGAGATTAAGCAGGATGTTCTAATAAAAGTTGGCGAAATAATTGAAAAAAATGGTGCAGAAATTGCTTTCCCCACAAGAGTAAACATAAGTGAATAAATTTAGAGATTTTTAACTTTTTTAACGCGAATAATCATTCCAAAATTATCGCGATCGATATAATTAATTTTCCCGAGCTTTATTTTTTGTTTTATTTGATAATTTTTCGAAGTTAAAATATCTGTTGAGAAGAACCCAGGTGGTTTCATTTTCATACGCTCATATAAGTTCACATCTATTTCATGGAATCTATTTTTTGAGATGTTTATAGTGCCTTCATATTTTGTTATTTTTCCTGATCCAATTATATTTATATCTTGTAAATCTAATTTATTGTCAAAAATATCCTCACTATAGTCTTTGCCTGATTTAATTTTAATAAAAAAATCATTACTGATATTCTGAATCCATTCAATATGATTTAAAATAGTAATATCTTTATCTTTTTTAAGAATTTCAGCATAATCATTAAAATTATCTAATTTGTAGTCATTTTCAAATTTTACACAGTTATTTTCTTCATTTATTAAGCAATTATTAATCTTTACATCTATGTTTGATTTGTCTATAAAAAAATCACTTATTAATTCCTCTTGAAAATCTATATAGTTTGAGGGATTATGTGATATAAAAATAAATTGCACTTGGTAAAGGTTTTCCTCTTCACTATCTGTGTTAGCAAATAACAAAATCGGAAAGTAAAGAAAAAATAGCGTTAGTAATTTATATATTTTCATTCTAGCTAATTGCGTTTATTATATTAGTTAAAACAATTTTTTTGTCTCTTATATTTGAAAAGGCTTTTTTATAAATTAGCGTATTATCTTTTCTAAAAGATACTTGATCATCGTTTTTTTTAATAAAATTTATTAATTTATTATTATCAAATTTTGCATTATCTGAAATTTTTATACTTAAAATATTTTTTGAAGCGCTAATCTTTTTAATTCCAATTTTTGAGTATTTTAATTTCATTTTTGCTATGTCGATTAAATTTAATACCTCATCTGGAACAAGTCCAAATCTGTTAGTTAATTCAATTATTATATCATCAAGATTCTCTTTTGATGTTGAATTTGAGATTTTCTTATACATTATAAGTCTTTGATTAACGTCATATATGTAACTTTCTGGTATCAAGGCAATTTCATTTAGATCAATTTCTGTTATTGAGTCAAGTGGATTATCTAGATTTGGAATTTGACCAGACTTTAATGATCTAATTGCTTTTTCTAAAATTCGGTTGTACAGAGAGAAGCCAATTTCTTGAATGTCCCCGCTTTGTGATTCGCCTAATAATGCTCCAGCACCGCGAATTTCAAGATCTCTTGAAGCTATTGAGAATCCTGATCCCAAATCCTCCATTGTCTCCAAAGCAAGCAACCTTTTCTTTGCATTTTCTGTAATTTGATTTCTATCATGAACTAACAAGTAACAAAAAGCTTGTTTGTCACTTCTTCCAACTCTTCCTCTAATCTGATGTAACTGTGACAATCCAAACTTATCTGATTTGTTAACCAAAATAGTATTCGCATTTGAAATATCAATACCATTTTCTATTATAGTTGTTGAAAGAAGAATATTAAATTTTTTGTTATAAAACTCCAATATTATTTTTTCTAATTGGGTAGAGTTCATTTGTGCATGTGCTATTTTAATTGAATATGATGGCATTAATTCTTTTAGCTCGCTATATATGATGTTTATATCATGAACTCTATTATGTATGAAAAAAACTTGCCCACCTCTATTTATCTCTCTATCACATGCATCTTTAATTACAGATTTTTTCCAATTAGAAACATATGTTTTGATTGGCATTCTATTTTCTGGAGAGGTTGCAATTATACTAAGATCTCGCAAACCACCTAAAGACATATTTAAAGTTCTAGGTATGGGAGTAGCTGTGAGGGTTAAAACATTAATTTCATTTTTTATTTTTTTTAGAAATTCCTTATGCTTAACACCAAATTTTTGTTCTTCATCAATTATAAGTAAACCAAGAGATTTATAATCGACATTTTTTTGTATAGCTTTATGTGTTCCAATTATTATATTACAGTTACCATTTGATATTTCTGAGAGAATTCTATCTTGCTCTTTTTTTGTTTTAAATCTCGATAAACAATTTATATTAAAAGGCCAGTTTTTAAATCTTTCCTTAAATACTTTTTCGTGTTGTTCAGCAAGCAATGTTGTTGGCGCCAAAATTACTACTTGTTTATAATTTGAAGCACATACAAAAGTTGCTCTTAGTGCGATTTCGGTTTTACCAAAACCAACATCACCACATACCAATCTATCCATTAATTTGTTCGAACATAGATCACTTATAACATCTTCAATTGCATTTTTTTGATCATCTGTTTCATCATATATAAATTCACTTTTAAATTTTTCGTACTCAATTTTATTAATCTTATATTCGAGTGTTTTTTTCATTGCTCTTTTTGCATTAACTTCTAAAAGCTCAGCTGCTATATCGTATGCTTTTTTTGTAGCTTTTTTCTTTGCATTACTCCAAGAAAAACCACCTAGTTTATGTAATGGAGCGTGTTCTTCATCAGATGTAATGTATTTATTAACTAAGTGAAGTGATGATACTGGAACGTAAAGTTTATCATTGTCCTCATATGTAATCGCTAGGTATTCGTTGTATATCCCCTCAGATTCCATTCGAATAAGCCCTTGATATCTCCCAACACCGTGCGACTCATGCACAACTGGAGATCCAATTTCTAAATTTTTTAACTGATCAATGAAGAAGGTTGATTTAGGCTTTCTTTTTGAAACCTGTTTAACCTTCTCTTTCAATATATCGTTAATTCTTACATAGGATATATCTAAGTCATTTATTTTAAAAGATTCCTGAATATATCCGTTTACTAGATATAGAAATTCGTTTAAATTTTCAATTTCATCAAGAGATTCAATTATTTTAAATTTAATATTTTGTGAAGACAGGATATCTTTTAATTGCAATATTTTCTTATCGCTGTTGTAGAAGAGGACTACACATGATCTTTTTTTAATAAAATTTTTTAAATCACCCAATGGATTTTCAAGGTATGGTTTTATGGAAATATCTGGTACGGCAGATATGTGAAAATTATATGATTCTTTTTCAACATCCTTACTTTTATATATCTGAAAAATTTTTTTATTTTTTAAATTTTTAATAACATCGTTCTTATAAATATATAAATATTTTGGATCAAGACATTTATACTCACTATTTTTCAATGAGTTATACTTATTTTGAATATACTTATCATATTCGTATATATCATCTTGAAAGTTTTCAAAAAATACAACATTATCAATTTCTTCAAAATATTCAAAAAAGTTTCCAATATTTTCGTACAAAAGCGGAAAATAATTGTTAAAACCTTGAGGAATTATTTCATTACTGATACTTTTGTAAATATCACTTTCATTTGGATTACCTTCAAAAACCTCTCTAAATTTTTTTCTAAAATTTATAATATTTTCTTGACTTAAAATAGTGTTTTCTATTGGAACAATATCTAAGAAATTTTCCTCATTTGCTTTTAAAGTGATTTGAGTTTCTGAATTAAATTTTTTAATGCTATCAATTTCTGTATCAAACAAGTCAATCCTTATTGGTTGGTCGTACCCCCCTGGAAATATATCAATAATTGAACCTCTTATAGCAAACTCTCCACAAAAATTTACTTGTGGACTTGATATATATCCTAACTCAATTAATTGATTTCTTATTTTTTCTATGTTGATGCTGTTATTTTTTTTAAGCCTGATTGTTTTTTCTAATAAGATATCTTGAGATATTAATTTTCTTTGTATGTTTTTTATAGTAGTAACTATTTTAATATTCGTTTTATCTGAATTTAAATATTGAACTAATGATAGATTTCTTTTTGATGAAAGATATTTATCAGAATCTACCATATCGTAAGGCATATCTTCAATACCAGGAATTAAAATTATTTTTTCTTTTTCATTTTTTAATTTATTAAAGGCATTTAATTCAAGATAAACTTTTTCAGCATCTTTGTTATTATTTGTAACAATTAAAGCATTGCCAATTTTTTTTGTAGATATAAATAGGGAGTCAGATGAGTAGCTTAAACCATCATATATTGAAAAATCACAACAGTTAAAGTATGAGTCTATCTTATTTATTAACGACATTTCTTTATATTTACTTGGTAAAATTAAAATTGGATAGGTATTTTACATTATTATTTTGTAAAATGTGGTCTTTAGCGCAATTTATATAGCTAAATTCATATGATATTATAAGTAATGTTTAACTTATGGAAGAAGTCTTGAATAACTTGGAAATCTCAATTGACAGAGCCTCGTGTTTTAAAGGCAATAATATGATATTTGAAAATATTTCTTACTCGGTTAAAAATAGTGAAATGATGTTGATAATGGGCCCAAATGGATGTGGAAAAACCACTTTTATAAAATCAATATGTGGAATTCAAAAACTTGAATCTGGTTCAATAAAGCTTAACAGTATTGATATTAATTCTGATTCTAGCGAACATTTAAATAATATTTTGTATATCGGTCATAAGAATAGCCTAAATAATGATCTCACTGTTTTTGAAAATTTAGAATATTTATGCGCCTTTGATAAGTCAGTAGATAGTATACCGGAACAAGAAATTAAAAAAAGTCTCGAGTATTTTGGAATAGCAAAATTTAAAGATTATTTAGTTTCAAAAATATCTGAAGGAAATAAAAAGAAAACTTCTCTGGCGAGACTTTTATTATCAAAAAAGAAGATATGGCTTCTTGACGAGCCTTTAAGTTTTATAGATTCTGAAGGAAATGTAAAAATTTTAGATCTATTTAATAAGCACATAACTAACGGCGGTTTGATAATACTATCATCTCACATTGATATTTCGAAAGATGTGACGAATACAAAAAAGTATTATATGGGGAATTCGTAATGCTAAGAAAAATAATTTATAAAGAATTTAAAAGTTATTTTAGAAATCTCAATAGTATATTTTTACCTTTAATATTTTTTTTCCTAATAATTTCTATTTTTCCTTTATTGATCGGACCCGATAAAAATTTATTAAATAAAATAATTCCTGGAATTGTTTGGATTACTGTCATTTTTACTACTTTATTAAGCTCAAGTAATTTTTTCAAGGATGAATATAATAATGGTTTCATAGAAACCTATCTTACTTCTGAAACATCTTTAGAGCTAATATTATTTTTAAAGATTATTTTATGCTGGATATTTACTTGCCTACCTATAATATTTTTTATTCCGATAGTATCAATATTTTTTGATATTCCTTTGAAAAACTCATTCGTAATACTTTTCACACTTATTATTGGATCACCAATTTTAGTTTCAATAGGAATCTTTGGCTCGTCTTTGACTCTTGGTATACCGAAGAATAATGTTTTAGTACCTGTCATAACTTTACCATTTTATATTCCGATATTGATATTTTCTGCAAGTGCTATTGAATCTGTTTCATCTGGCTTACCTTATGAAATGCAGCTATATATTCTTACGGCGCTTCTTTGTTTTGTTTTACCTATAATGCCATATTTACTTAAATATACACTAACTCTTAGTATCAATAATTAAAAATGAATATCTCAAAAATTGCAAACTTAAAATTCTTTTTCACAAATACAAAAAATTTGTCAAGATTTTTAGGTTTATTTACATTTATACTTTTTTTCTTTGGTATTTACTGGGGTCTTTATGTCGCACCATCTGATTACCTTCAGGGTGAAAGTTATAGAATTATGTATCTCCATGTTCCCGCAGCATGGCTATCATTGCAAGTTTATATGTTTATGGCAATAACAGGATTTGTTTCACTTGTATGGAAAGTAAAGATTATGGAAATTATAAGTATCCAATGTGCTCCAATTGGTGCTTATTTTACTTTAATTGCACTTGTAACTGGCATGGTTTGGGGTAAGCCAACATGGGGAACCTATTGGGTTTGGGATGCACGATTAACTTCCGAACTTATACTTTTGTTTTTATACATTGGAGTTATAGCGCTTTACTCAGCTTTTTCTGATAAAAGACAAGCAGTAAAAATAACATCACTTCTAGCAATTGTAGGTTTGGTAAATATTCCTATTATTCATTATTCAGTTGAATGGTGGAATACCTTACACCAAGGACCATCAGTGACTAAATTTGAACAGCCATCTATGCATATTTCAATGCTTTTACCACTTTTATATATGTTCCTTGTTTTTAATGTATATTTTATTGCGGTATTGATAAAAAGAGTTCAATTAGGAATTTACAATAGAGAGAAAAGAAGTAAATGGATGGAGGACTATTTAAGTGATTGAGTTTCTTTACTTAGGAAAGCATACAGTATTTGTTTATATAGCTTATATATTTTCAATAGTAGTATTATTATTATGTTACTTACAGCCACATTTTAAACTAAAGAATAAGATTTCAAAAAGGAAAGATGAAGATAACAGAGACTAATAAAAAAAGGATGATAAAGATTTTTGTTTTCTTTTTTGCTATCTCAAGTTTTAGCGCATTATTAATTTATGCCTTTAGTAAGAATATGGTTTATTTTTATACACCGTCGCAAATTATAAAACAAGAAGCTCCAATAAATTCATTTATAAGGATTGGTGGAATGGTAAAAGTAAATTCCTTTCAAAAATCTAAAGATAGTCTAAAGGTAACTTTTAAGATATATGACTTAAACGAAGAAATTAACGTTAAATACGATGGAATTTTACCAGACTTATTTGCAGAAGGACAAGGTGTTGTTATGACCGGAAAACTCATCAATAACAATACGTTTGTTGCTAATGAAGTTTTAGCAAAACATGATGAAAACTATATGCCACCAGAAGTAGCTGATATGATGAAAGAAAAAAATGGAGATTTAAGCAATAAATGATTACTGAATTTGGTAATTTATTCCTTAGTGTTGCTGCGTCATTATCTTTATGCTCAGCAGCGTTACTTTTCTTAAAAAAATATGTTGATGTTGATACTAGATATGATATTTCATTGAAGTTAACAAATTTTAATTTTTTATTTTTATTATTTTCTTTTATAATCCTCGCTTATGGATTTCTAACAAATGATTTTTCACTGAAATATGTTGCAAATAATTCAAATTTAAACTTAGATACCATATATAAGTTTTCAGCTGTCTGGGGGGCTCATGAAGGATCAATCCTTTTGTGGGTACTTGTTTTATCAGCATGGGCAGCATTAATTGGTAAAAATTCAAAATCTTTACCAAAAGATTTCGTTGTAGATATGTTAGGTATTATGGGAATTTTGTCTATATTCTTTATTATTTTTATTATATTCACATCAAATCCTTTTGACAGAATTTTTCCAGTTCCTCCAAATGGAAGAGACCTTAATCCACTTCTTCAAGATCCAGGTTTAATAATACACCCGCCTCTTTTGTACTTAGGTTACGTCGGTACTAGCGTACCCTTTGTTTTCGCTGTTTCTGTTTTACTTAACTCAAATATTCAAATTGATTGGATTTCATGGTTAAGGAAATGGGTGATCGCATCTTGGATGTTTTTAACTGTGGGTATTTCACTTGGAAGCTGGTGGGCTTATCACGAGCTTGGTTGGGGCGGCTGGTGGTTTTGGGACCCAGTAGAAAATGCATCTTTTATGCCATGGTTAGCCATAACCGCCTTGCTACACTCCTTAATAGTCTCAGAAAAAAGAGGGATATTTATAAGTTGGACAATACTATTGTCAATATTAACTTTTTCATTAAGTCTTCTTGGAACATTTTTAGTTAGGTCAGGGATATTGGTATCCGTGCATGCATTTGCAAATGATCCAGAAAGAGGTTTATATATTTTATTATTTCTTACTTTTGTTGTAGGAATCTCTTTACTGTTATATTTTCAAAGGTCACCAAAACTTGCTTCAAAAAAAAGCTATGAAATTTCATCGAAAGAATTTATCTTATTAATTAATAATTTATTTTTAACAATCACAACTTTTGCAATTCTTTTAGGTACATTATATCCATTAATTACAAGCACTTTAGATTTGGGTAAGATATCCGTTGGCGCACCTTATTTTAATTTTATATTTTCAGTTTTAATGTTACCAATAGTATTTTTAATGGCGCCTGCAATATATAGTAGTTGGCAAAAAACTGATTATAGTAAACTTAAAAAAAATCTTTTTTCATTATTTTTTTATTCGATATTAATATCATACATTTTTATGAATTATCTCTATGACAGTAATATATTTGTAGTTTATTTAGCAATGTTTCTAGCTTTTTTTACAATTTTATCTTCTATAGTAAAAGTTATACAAATAATACTAATCCAAAAACAAGATAGCTTTGTCAAAATAATTAGTAAAACTCCAAGCACAATTTTTGCAAACTCTTTCTCGCACATTGGCATTGGTGTTTTAATAATTGGAATTACCATAAGTACATACTATTCAACTCAAAAAGAGATTATTATGAAAGAAGGTTCTGAAATTATTCTTCAAGACGTAAAGGTTAGATTTGTAGGTATAGAAAATAAGATATCAAATAATTATTCGTCTCAAGTAGGAGTTTTTGATGCTTTTAAAGATAATAATTACTTAATTTCTTTTTTTCCAGAAAAAAGGATTTACAATATTCAAAAAAATGTTATGACTGAGGCAGCAATAAGTTCGAGCCTGTTAAGAGATATTTATATTGCATTGGGAGATCAATTTTCTTCAGATTCATGGGTAGTAAGAATATATCATAAACCATTTATTCAGCTAATTTGGTATGGCGCTGCTCTAATGATATTAGGTGGGATTTTTGGTATATTTGGTAGGGAGAAATTATCAAAAAATACATAGAATGAAATTCAAGACCTCAATTATCCCAATAACCATTTTCTTGGTTATTCTTTATTTTCTTTTTAGTGGTTTAAATAAAGACCCGACAATTATTCCTTCCCCTTTAATTGGTAAAAGAATACCTAGTTTTGAATCAAAAACCTTAATAGATAATGAAATAATTAGTAACAATGATCTTATAGGAAATTATATATTGATAAACGTTTGGGGAAGTTGGTGTTATGCATGCACAATAGAGCATGAGAATTTAATTGATATTTATAAAAATGAAGAAATTACTATATATGGTCTAAATTATAAAGATAATAGAGAGGCAGCTTTATCTTGGTTAAAAAAAAGAGGTAACCCCTATAAAAAAAACATAATAGACAAAGATGGTAGTATTGGAATAGATTTTGGAGTTTATGGAGCGCCCGAAACTTTTTTAATAAATAAAGAGGGTATTATTATTTACAAGCATATTGGCCCGATTGACCGAAACTTTTTTAAAGAGGTGGTTTTACCGTATATTAGTAAATGAAAATAAAAATTATATTCTTTTTGTTATCAATTCTAACATCGAATGTTTCGCTGAGCGAAAATAGCGAAAAAATTTATAACGAAATAATTGAAAACCTAAGATGTTTAGTTTGCCAAAATCAAAGTTTATCAGAATCAGATTCAAAACTTGCAAAAGATTTGCGATTTAAAGTTAAACAGATGTTGGAAGATGGGAAATCTGATAAAGATATATATAAATTTATGTCTGACCGATATACAGATTATGTTTTATATAATCCGCCGATGAAAGGATCCACGTTTTTACTATGGTATGGACCATTTATTGTACTAGGAATTTCGCTTTTCTTTATATTTTTTTCATTAAGAAAGAAAAAACCAGATATAGACATAAATTTTAAAGATATTAAAAATGTTGATAATAAATCTTTTAATCCTTATTTATTAGAAAGAAAATATTTAAAAATTTTTATTATTTTTCTAATTCCAATATTTGCTATTTCAATGTATATATATTCAAGTGATTATATGAAATATAAAATTTCCCATTTCTTTGAGTCTAAAGATCCAATTATAGATGTAACGATCTTAGTCCATGAGGAAATATTACAAAAAATTACTGGTAATGAGGTTTTATTTGTTTATGCTAGAAAAAGTAATGGTATGAGAGCACCTCTAGCAATTGAAATCTTTAATGTTGAAAAAAATAAAAGAAATTATAATGTAAAACTCGATAATACAATGAATATGATTGAAAACCACACTTTATCTACCGCAAAAGAAGTTATCGTAGAGGCGAGAATATCAAAAACAAAAAAAGCAATGGTAATGCCTGGTGACTTTATAGGAATATCTGACCCTATTAGGATTGAGTCTTCAAATTATCTACTTCTAAAAATTAACTCAATTGTAACAGAGGAATAATGAAGAATTTATCTTTTTTTATGGCATTAAAATTTTTAAGATCTAAAAAAAATAGTAGATTCACAGCAATCATCTCTAAATCTTCTATTATAGGTATATCTCTTGGAATATCTGCAATAGTAGTAGTGATGTCAATTATGAATGGTTTTCATAGTGAGATGAGAGATAAAATTCTTAGCATGGTTTCTCATGTAATCATTACAGAAAAAAATTATACTTTAAAAAATTGGGAGCAATTAAAAAAAACAGTTGATAATGATGAATTAGTAATTAGTTCGGCGCCATATGTTGAAGGACAAGCTATGTTCAGTAACAATGGTAACGTTCACGGGGTTCAATTAAAAGGAATAATCCCTAATTTTGAAAAAGAGGTTACAAGCCTTGAGGAAAATATCATTGAGGGAGAATTAAGTGATATTGGAAAGAAGCCATATCAAATATCAATAGGAATTGAACTAGCAAGGAAGATGAACTTAAGTCTCGGTGATAAAATTACATTGGTTATTCCGAGAGCAAATACGACTTTAATAGGAATAATTCCGAGACTAAAAAGATTTGAAGTAAGTTCAATTTTTGAATTTGGTATGTCACAGTACGATAAAAATCTTGTATATATAGATATAGAAGAGGCAAAAAAACTTTACGATATGAAACAAAATATAACTGGCTTGAGACTTAAACTTAATGATCTTTTTAAATCACCAAGGATGTCACAAATTATTAAAGATAAAACTAATAAAAATTATATAGTCATTGATTGGACAATGATGAATAAAAACTTCTTTAATGCTTTACAAATGGAAAAAACAATGTTGATGCTGCTAATGTTGTTAATAGTTCTTGTTGCTACCTTCAATATTATATCCTCATTATTTATGGTCGTATCTGAAAAAAAATCTGATATAGCAATATTAAAAACAATTGGTATGCACTCAAAAGATATAATGTATATATTTATTTTCCAGGGAGTTTTTCTTGGATTCGCTGGAATAGTACTTGGATTAATTTTAGGTACTATTATTTCACTTAATCTTGATTATATTGTTAAATTTATTGAGTTAATATTAGGCCATAGTATTCTTGATTCCGATATATATCTTATTAGCGATGTCCCTGCAAAAATACAAATTTTAGATTTAGTTTATATTACATTAATCTCATTTCTTTTTTCATTATTTGCAACTATATATCCATCAATAAGTGCTTCAAAAACTATGCCTGCAGAACAATTAAAAGGTAATTAAGATGATTAAGTGCATAAATTTAAATAAAACTTTTAACGATGGAGAAAATAAGAATCATATTCTCAAAAACATATCTTTTGAAATTATGGACGGGGAAACTTTAGCGATAAGTGGTTCATCTGGTTGTGGAAAGAGCACATTACTTCATATAATTTCTGGTTTAGAAAATACTTCTTCGGGTGAAATTTTTATTGATAACGTAAATATATCATACCTTAACGAAATTGAATTATGTAATTTAAGATTAGAAAAAATAGGATTTATCTATCAATTCCATCATTTGATAAAAGAGCTAAACGTTTCTGAAAATATATCTTTACCCTTATTACTGAAAAAAACTGACAGGGGAGAGATTGAGAGAAAAGTCAACGAAATTATAGAGAAAGTTGGACTTAGTGAACGAAAGAACTTTCAAATTGATAAATTATCTGGTGGTGAAAGACAACGTGTTGCAATTGCAAGGGCAATAATAAACAATCCGAAAATTATTTTTGCCGACGAACCTACTGGTAATTTAGATAGCAAAAATGCTAAAAATATATTCTCTTTATTAAAAGATATAGCGAACTTTAATAATACAAGTCTTATAATTGCTACACATGATAATGATTTATCAAAAGTATTAGATAAAAAAATAATAATTGAAAATGGGAATATTCATTATGTTTAAAATTTTTAATTCTTTCTTTTTGCCCATATTTTAAGAACATAATATCTCCAATAAAGTCTAATTAGTATGTAACTTATCAAGGATCCAATTATAGCAAGAATAATGGATCCCACTAGAAGCGGCTCCCATATGTGCATAATATTTGACATTAAGTTTATTTCTTCGTTCTTTAATTCAAAGCTTGATTCATTAATGGTGAAAATTTTACCAAGTTTGTAAGCAAAATAAAAAATAGGCGTATATGTGAATGGATTACTTATCCACGTTAAAATAACAGATATGGGAAGATTTCCAGCAAAAGTTATTGCTAGAAACGATGCTACAATCATTTGCCCAGGAATAGGTAGAAATGCGCAAAAAGCACCAATCGCAAAACCTCTTGAAACTGATTTCTTATTTATGTGCCACAAATTAGGCTGAAGAACAGCAGGGCCGAATATTTTTAAAATTCTTTCTTCTTTTACGGTATCTAATTTCGGAAATAATCTTTTGATTACATTTTTAATCATTTCTGTAAAATATATAGTTTATCAAATTAAAGTATATAAGAAATTGAAAAAAAGTACTCAAAAAAATGGCTGGAAAATATATAAAAGACTTATACGTATAGCCTTAAAAAATAATTCAACTCCAATATCAATTGCGATTTTTGGCATGGTTATAACAGCTGTTTGTGATCCAGCATTATCTGCAATAATGAAGCCGATTCTTGATGGTGGTTTTATTCAAAGAGATCAAGAAGTAATTTCTCTTTTACCTTTTGGTTTATTTTCAATATTTTTAATAAGATCTTTCGGTATTTTCCTGACAATTTATTTCATGGCTAAAGTTGGTCGATCTCTTGTTTTCCGTCTTCGAGAAATGATGTTTGAAAATTTGCTAAATTTACCTGTGTCATTTTACGACAAAACTTCGTCAGGTGATCTGATGTCAAGAATATCTCATAATGTAGAGCTGTTATCATCTGTTGCTGCAAGAAGTCTAATAATATTAATACGAGATACCTTAACAATTTTTGGTCTTCTTGTATGGATGACCTATTTGAGCTGGCAGTTAACATTATGCTTTATGTTAGCAGCACCCTTTATCGTCATATTAGTTAGCACATTAAACAAAAAATTTAGATCGCTTACTCATGATGCACAAAACTCCGTCGGAGGGATAATACATGTTGCTCAAGAAGTTATCCAAGGAAACAAAATTGTCAAAATATTTAAAGGCCGTGATAAGGAAATTGAAAAATTTGAATATACAAATAATAAAAATAAAGTTAGTCATATGAATTTAGCTTTTACAGAAGGAATTAATAGTGCAGTAATTATGCTTATAGTAGGATCATCTTTGTCAGGAATAATTCTCATATCCACATTTGACTTTATTCTTGAATCAATAACTGTTGGATCTTTTGTTTCATTTATGTTTGCAATGTTTATGATTTTAGGCCCTGCAAGAGGACTTGCAAGTATTAATGCAAGACTCCAACAAGGTATTGCTGCCGGGGAAAACGTTTTCGAACTCATTGATGAGCAAAAAGAAAAAGACGATGGCAAAATTGAAGATTTAAATATTAATAACGATATTATTTTTGAAAATGTATCTTTCACTTATGAAAATTCTGATAGCTCAGTTTTACGTAATATTAACTTACATATAAAAACTGGTGAATTTATTGCATTGGTTGGTATGTCTGGTTGTGGAAAATCCACACTAGTTAATTTAATTCCGAGACTTTATAACCCTTCAAGTGGAAGTATAAAAATTGATAACATTGATATGAAGGATTTAAAGCTTTCTACTCTAAGAAATAATATTAGTTATGTTGGTCAAGACACAATTCTTTTCAATGATACAATAAGAAATAATATTATCTATGGACAAAAAAACGTTTCTGTCTCTGAAATTAATTCTTCTCTTGAAAAATCTTTTTCTCACGATTTTGTAAATAATATGCCAGATGGATTAGACACAATAATTGGAGAAAATGGAGTCTTGCTATCTGGAGGGCAAAGACAAAGATTAGCCATAGCCAGAGCTTTCTTAAAGAACTCACATATTTTAATTTTTGACGAAGCCACATCTTCTCTCGATTCTGTATCTGAGAAGTATATTCAAAAAGCGTTAGATCAACTCAAAATCGGTAAAACAACAATTATTATCGCGCATAGGCTCTCAACTGTTGAAAAAGCAAACAATATTATTGTTATGGAAAATGGCTCTATTATAGAAAATGGAAATCATGAAGATTTAATTAATAGAAAGGGATATTACTTTAAATTATATAATTCTCAATTGTTCAAATAGTGTTTAATAAATCAAAACTTCCAATTCTCAGTAAATATTATCTATATTCTTTAGATAAAATATATATCCTAAATATAATTCTTTTACCATTATCTATTTTATATTTTTTTATTAACCTTGCTAGAAAATTATTTTTCTCAAATAAAAAGCTTAACATTATTCCAGTTGTAGTAATTGGTAATCTAACAGTTGGAGGAACAGGAAAAACATCTTTGGTAATTTGGCTTTGTAATCATTTAGCATCAAGAAAATATAAAATTGGTGTAATATCAGGAGGGTATAAAACAAATAATCCTAATGAACTTCAAATTGTTGGAGATAACTCACAAATTAAAGAAGTAGGTGATGAGGCAATACTTATAAAAAGAAATACACAATCAGTTGTATGTAAGTGTAAAAATAGAAAAAAAGCTTATGAGTATTTAGTTTCAAAATTTGATCTTGATGTAATTATATCTGACGATGGTTTAAGTCATTACACTCTTAGCAGAGACTTAAATATAGTTATTGTCAAAGAAAATAAACCTTTTGGTAATGGATTACTTCTGCCAGCTGGACCGCTTAGAGAAACGCCCTCAACAATCAATAAATATGAGAATATTGTTGTGAACAAAAATAAAAAATCAAATCTACTTGGCTTTAGCTACGATTTATCTTCTGTGATAGATATAAGTAAATCTGAAGAGATTGATATCTATAATTTAAGCGGCACATCAATGCATTTAGTGACAGCGATTGCTAATCCTGATCTTTTAATTAAATATCTAAATAGATTAAATATTGATTTGATAACACATATTTATCCAGACCATTATATATTAGAAAAAAATGATTTTTTGTTTGAAGATGAGTATAAAGTAATTATGACAGAAAAAGATTTTGTGAAATGCTCTACCTATAACCTAGATAATGCTTACTATATCCCAACAAAAATTATTGTTGATAATGATATTAAAATAATGTTGAATAATAAAATATCAGAATTGCTAAAGGTGTAAAAAATTGATCAATAGAAATTTACTTGATATTTTAGTTTGCCCTGTCACAAAGAGCAAATTATATTATAACCAAGAGTCTAATGAGCTCATATCATTACCTGCTAGGCTTGCTTATCAAATAAAAGACGATATTCCCATTATGCTTGAATCAGAAGCAAGGGAAATAAATTCAGAAGAATATGAAAAGTTTAAGGAGTTATTTAAAAAATAATGTTCGAATTTAATGATTTTATTATTGTTATACCTGCTCGTTATGATTCTTCTCGTTTCCCTGGAAAAGTTCTTGCAATGATAAATGGCAAATCGATGCTTGAACATGTCTTTCATAATTCGTTAAGCTCAAATGCAAGTTCAGTTTTTATAGCAACTGATAGTAAGAAAGTATACGAATCTTCAAAGGATTATACAGATAATGTTTTTATGACCTCAGATGATAATAAAAATGGAACCGAAAGAATTGCTGATCTTGCAAAATTGTTGGATTGGAATAAAAAAAAACTGATTATTAATGTCCAAGCTGATCAGCCTTTTCTAAAGGCAGATAATATTAATTTCCTAGCAGAATCTGCAGAGAATAATGATGGACTTAGTACACTATACTATCCATTAAGTAATCCTGAGTTAAGAAGAGATGCAAATATAGTAAAAATCTCTTTAGGAAAAAAAGTCAAATTTTATAGAGATGTAGATATAAATGATAATGGTGAATTTTATAAACATATTGGCATATATGCATATCATGTAAATGATTTAATAGGTTATAAGAATCTTCCTCAATCTTCAAATGAAATTAGTTTAAGTCTTGAACAGTATAGATTTGTGGATAATGACATTAAAATACATGCTTATTTGGCAAAGAGCGACCCTGGTGTCAGCATCGACTCTATTGAAAATTTAAATGAATATATAGGCATAAATCATTGAATAATATGAATAAAGCTCTTTTAATTGTTGCTCATGGTAGCAGAAAGGAAGAATCAAATAGCGAAATATTTGAGCTAGCGAAAAATATCGCAAGTAAAGCAAATTCTTTTGATATGGTCGAAGCCTGTTTCTTAGAAATAGCTAAGCCCTCAATACCTGAGGGAATTAAGGCTTGTGTTTCAAACAAAGCATCAGAAATTCTTATCATGCCTTACTTTTTAGCAGCTGGACGACACGTTTTAGAAGATATACCATCAATTGTCGACGAGGAGAAGGTGAAGTATTCAGATATATCTATCAAATCTTTACCATATTTTGGGTCAAACCCTGTGATTGTTGACATACTTAATACACTAGCGGAAAATGACGCTTAATTGACTAATTTTATATTACATGGAGTAAAGGAGATATAATGTTTAACGAAGATATGACCATAGAGAGTTTTGATCCCGAACTTTCAAAAGCAATTAATGACGAAGTAAAAAGACAAGAGGAGCATATTGAACTCATTGCTTCTGAGAATTATGCAAGCCCAAGAGTTATTGAAGCTCAAGGCTCTGTCCTGACCAATAAGTACGCTGAGGGCTACCCTGGCAAGAGATATTATGGAGGATGCGAGCACGTAGATGTTGCAGAACAGTTAGCAATTGACCGTTTGAAAGAACTCTATGGCGCAGACTATGCAAATGTTCAGCCTCATTCAGGCTCACAAGCTAATGCTGCAGTTTTCATGGCATTACTTCAGCCTCACGACACAATCTTAGGAATGAGCTTGGCCCATGGCGGACATTTAACTCATGGTTCTAAAGTAAATTTCTCTGGAAAAATATATAACGCAGTTCAATATGGATTAAATCCTGAGACTGGTGAGATAGATTATGACCAAGTAGAGGCTCTAGCAAAAGAACACAAGCCAAAAATGATTATTGCTGGATTTTCAGCATACTCAAGAGTTTTAGATTGGCAGAGATTCAGAGATATCGCTGACTCAGTAGGAGCATATTTCTTTGTTGATATGGCGCATATTTCTGGCCTAGTTGCTGGAGGAGTTTACCCAAGTCCAGTTCCTTATGCTGATATTGTTACATCAACAACTCATAAGAGTCTAAGAGGTCCAAGAGGCGGAATTATAATTTGTAAATCTAATGAAGAAATCGAGAAAAAAATTAACTCAATGGTATTTCCTGGAACCCAAGGCGGACCTTTAATGCATGTAATCGCAGCAAAGGCTGTTGCATTTAAAGAAGCTTTGCAACCTGAATTTAAGGAATATCAACAGCAAATTCTAAAAAATGCTTCTGCAATGGCCGATCAATTTATAAAAAGAGGTTTTAAGGTTGTATCTGGCGGAACAGATGATCACTTATTCTTAGTAGATTTTATTGAGAAAGGAATTACAGGTAAAGATGTTGATGCCGCACTTGGCAGAGCTAACATAACAGTAAATAAGAATTCAGTGCCAAACGATCCGCAATCACCATTTGTTACGAGCGGCATCAGAGTAGGAACACCAGCCCCAACAACTCGAGGCTTCAAAGAGGCTGAATGCATAGAGCTTACAAACTGGATGTGCGATGTAATTGAGAATCTAGATAATGAAGAAGTCATTAACTCTGTGAAAAAGAAGGTTATTGAACTTTGCAGAAAACATCCTGTTTATGCGAAATCTGTTGCACTTAATGCAGTATCAGCTGCATAAGTTATGAGCTTATTTAATGCACTGTCCATTTTGCAATTATCCAGACACAAAAGTTATAGACTCAAGACTAACGGCTGATAACTCTCAAGTTAAAAGAAGGAGAGAGTGCTCAAAGTGTGAAAATAGATGGTCGACAATGGAGAGTGCAGATTTAAATCTACCAAGAGTTATCAAAAAAGACAATTCTAGGGAAGATTTTTCTGAAAAAAAAGTAGAAAGAGGCATCCTGAGAGCCTTAAATAAGAGGTCTGTTAATAAAGATTCTATAGATATAGCAATACAAAATATAATTAATAAATTAAAGGCTCAAACAGAAAAAGAAATAATATCATCACAGATTGGTGTACTGGTGATGCAAGAATTAAGAGAAATTGATCAAGTAGCTTATATCAGATTCGCATCCGTTTATCACAGTTTTGAAGATCTTCAAGCCTTCCAAGATATTATTAAGATAATAGAGAAAGATTTAACCCCTGAAATGATGAAGACTCAACTTAAGCTTATCGAAGACGAAAGTATAAATCGTAAGAAAAAATGAATCGCAAAAAACTCTATATGCAAAATGCAATAGATCTTGCAATAAAAGGAAAATACACAAACTCTCCAAATCCAAACGTTGGATGCGTAATAGCTGAAGGAGATAAAATTTTAAGCAAAGCATATCATTGTAAATCTGGAGAAGATCACGCAGAAGTTATTGCATTAAAAAATTTAAAGAAGAAAGTTAATAAAAAAATGGTGATGTATATTAATTTAGAACCATGTTGCCATACAGGTAAAACTGGACCATGTACTAAAACAATTATTAACTCAGGAATAAAAAATATTGAAGTAGCAATGCTTGATCCAAATCCTATAGTAAAAGGCAAAGGTGTAAAGCACCTAAGAAAAAATGGAATAAAGGTAAATGTTGGCCTTTGTAGAAATGAGGCAATTAAAATAAATAAAGATTTTATAACTAGACATAAAAAAAATAGACCGTATATAGTTCTTAAGCAGGCTATCAGCGCAGATTTTCGTATTACAAATCCACAAAATAAATGGATAAGCTCAAAGTTATCAAGAGACGATTCTCATTTTCACAGAGCTGAATCATGCGCAATTCTTGTTGGCTCGAATACTGTGCGAAAAGATGATCCAAGATTAAATGTTAGACTTTCAAAAGAAAAATTATTAATATCTGAAAAAATTAGGCAACCAGTAAAAATTATTCTTGACTCAAAATTATCGTTGAACATTAATAAATATAAAGTTTTTAAAGGCAAAGCAAAAAAGATAATTTTTAACTCATTACAAACAAAGTTAGATCATAAAAGAAATATAGATTATATAAAAATAAAAAAAGAAAAATTTGGATTAGATTTAAATTCAATTATGAAAATTCTCGCAAACGACTATGAAATTAAAAGACTTCTAGTCGAACCTGGGAAAGAGCTATTCTCGAATTTCCTGAATAAAGAAATTTTTGATGAAATTATTTATTACAAAAGCTCGGTTTTTATTGGAAATTTAGGTATGCATAATATAAATATTACGAAATCATATCTAAAAAATAGATCTTTAATCCTTGATTCTGTAAAGATCTTATCAAATGATGTTAAAATTAGATATATTCTCAAGGAGTAAAAATGTTTACCGGTTTAGTTCAAAAAATAGCTACAGTCAATTCTATAAATAGTCGTCATGGTGATATTCAAGCCATTTTTTCTATAGAGAAAGAATTTTTATCATCTATCAAAGAAGGCGATAGTGTTTCTGTAAACGGTGTATGCCTAACAGCTTACAATATTACCGATAATGTTTTTTCTGTCGATATTTCTAACAAAACTCTCGATGTAACAACCCTAACACAACTTAACACCGGTTATAAAGTTAACATTGAGACATCTTTGAAGCTAAATGATAAGCTTGGAGGACATATTGTAAGCGGACATGTAGATTGTATCGCTCAAGTTATTGAACTTGAAAAAGACTCAAGGTCATACAAACTGGGTTTTAAATTACAGCACGAAAAGTATTTTAAATACATTGTTAAAAAAGGCTCAATTTGTGTTGATGGAATAAGTCTTACAGTTAATGAGGAAAATGATGAGATTTTTTATGTAAATATAATTCCTTATACTTGGGATAATACAATTACGCAGTATTACAAAGTTGGAACAATGGTAAATATTGAAATTGATAGAATGGCTTTACATATAGAAAAGTTACTTAACTCAAAAAATTAGAGGAAATAATGTTAGCAAAGACAGAAGAAATTCTCGAAGAATTAAAGAAAGGTAAAATGGTTCTTATAGTTGACGACGAAAGTCGCGAGAATGAAGGCGACTTTATAATGGCAGCCAATAAAGTAACACCAGAAGACATTAATTTTATGAGTAAGTATGCTCGTGGCTTAATTTGTTTAACGTTAACCAGAGAAAGATGTAAGCAATTAAATTTACCATTAATGAAAAATGATACAGATTCAAACCACGAGACAAATTTTACAATCTCAATAGAAGCTTCAGAGGGTGTAACAACTGGAATTTCAGCTTATGATAGAGCTCATACAATTAGAACAGCAGTCATGCCGGACGCAACATCAAGTGATATATCAAGACCGGGACATATTTTTCCATTAATGTCACAACCCGGAGGTGTGCTAACCAGAGCAGGACATACTGAAGCTGGATGTGACCTAGCAAGATTAGCAGGTTTTGAGCCTGCTTCGGTAATCGTAGAAATCATGAGTGACGATGGAACAATGGCAAGATTACCTGAATTAAAAAATATCGCCAAAGAACATAATATTAAAATTGGAACAATTGAAGACTTAATCAAGTATAGAACAAAACATGAAAAAACAGTTATTCGAAAAAATGAGTGCGCAATAAATACTGAGTATGGAGAATTTAATCTTGTATCTTATGAGGATATTTTATCAAACACTATGCATGTTGCTTTAATTAAGGGTAATTTACACAAAAATGAATCAACCTTTGTTCGCGTTCATATTCAAAATACTATAAAAGATATTTTACAATCTTCTCATCATTCTGGTTGGCCGTTAAAAAACGCAATGCAAAGAATCAATAAGGAGGGAAATGGTGTGATATTAATTTTAAGATGGGATGAGTCAATAAATGCTATTATGAAAGATATTGAAATGATTAAAAAGCCAAACGCAGATATTTCTCAAGATTTTGACAGAAGAACTTTGGGAGTTGGAGGCCAAATACTTTCCGATCTTGGTGTTACGAAAATGAAATTACTTAGCTCTCCAAAAACTTTTTATGGTTTGGGTGGATATGGCCTTGAAATAGAAAAATATATAACGGAATAATTATGTCAAATAATGTTTATAAAGTTTTATGTATTAAATCAACCTTTAACTCTAATATTGTTGATAACTTACATAATGGTGTAAATGAAAGCTTAAAAAATAGTGAAGTTGAAATCACCCAACTGGAGCCCTTATATGTTCCTGGTGCATTCGAGCTTCCATATATGGCAAAGAAAGTTTTAGACAGTGAAGAATACAAAGAACTAGATTGTATTATTACGCTTGGCTGTGTGATTAAGGGAGAAACAGCTCATTTTGAATATATTTCAAATGCTTGTGCAAATGCTTTAGCAACCTTGAATATTAACAGTAAAATTCCAATATTATTTGGAGTAATCACCGCGTTTAATAAAGAACAAGCTATTGCTAGATCCGAGATAAATTTTAATAATCCTGATAATAGAAATATAGGGTTTAATGTGGCTAATGCTGCAAAAACTCTTATGAATGAAATTCATTAAATAACGAGATTCATATTGTCTCCTAAAAATTTTTAAAAAATGACAGTTAGTGCAAAAATGCGAAATACGAATCGTAACATCTGGTCTCGCAGATTAGCGTTTCAGGCTATATACTCTTGGTCTATTAACCCATGTAGTGTTGAAGACCTTTTAGGCTTATTTAGCAATGATGAAAACTTCGAAAAATTAGACAGCGACTATTTTAATAATATTATTACCGGGGTCATAAGTAACATTCGGCATATTGATGATTCAATTCAAGATAAATCTGATATAGATATTACTAAAATTAATATTGTAGAGCTTTCCATCATTAGATGTTATGTATATGAAATAATCTATAATAAAAAGTTCCCTTACGAAGTGATTATATCTGAATCAGTAAAGCTAGCAAAAAAATTTGGAGGTCAAGATAGCTATAAGTTCATAAATGCTTTCTTAGAAAATTATAAAAAATTAGAAGAATGAAAAAGATATCCGAAGATAAAATAATCGAATTGGTTTCAAATAATAATGGCTTTAGAGAGGAAGTGATAATTCCGATAGGAGAGGATGCAGGAGTAATTTTTCCAAAGCAAGAGAAAAATATGGTAATTACAACTGATACTATGGCTCTCAATACTCACTTTAAACAAAATATTACTCCTTATGAACTTGGATACATATCTGCTATATCAAATGTTAGTGATCTTTCAGCTATGGGGGCGGAACCAGCTTTTGCACTTATTAATTTAACAATAAAAAAACCCTCAGACATTTTTATAAAACAACTAATAGAAGGGTATAGCAAAGTTTTCAATAAATTTTCAATGACTATTTTAGGAGGAGATACTACAAAAGGTGAATTAAGCATATCAATGACATTAATAGGTTATACTGAATCAAATAATTTTATGCAAACATCGTCAGCAAAAACTGGTGACACCATATATATTTCTGGATCAATAGCGGAAACAATGCACGCACATATGAATAATAAATATTTCTTACATCATGATAGAAATGAACTTGGAAGACTACTTGCTAGATATGCAAATGCATGTACTGATATGTCAGATGGATTATTTAAATCTTTAAGAAATATATGCAATAGAAGTAAATTAGGAGCTGAGATAAATCTTGATAAAATTTATATTAATGAAAATATCCGTAACTTAATATTAGAAAACGAATATACATGGGAAGATGCTTTTGGTTACGGTGAAGATTATGAGCTTTTTTTTACAGTTAGCCCTTGTAATATAGAAAAACTAGAAAAATGTTGCTATCAAAAAAGTATAGAGATATTTGAAATTGGAAAATTAAACGATAGCAAAAATATAGATTTTTTTCAGAAGTCAAATAAATTACAGTTGGATATAAATAAAGAATTTGAGCATTTTGAGAAATGATTTTAAATTTTATACTTACAGGATTTTACATTGGCAAAATAAGGTATGCTCCAGGAACTTTTGGAACATTATTAGCTATCCCGATTTTTTTATTAATTTATGATTTAAGCTTAATTATAAAAATTTCTTTTGTTTTTCTTCTTTTTTTAACATCTATTTTTCTTTTGGATCTTTCATACAAGAAAAAAATTTTTAAAAATATTGATGACAAAAGTATAGTTATAGACGAAGTAATAGGATATCTTATTTTCATAATATTTTTTGACAATACATTGCTTATCTTACTCGCTAGTTTTTTGATTTTTAGATTATTTGACATTCTTAAACCATATCCAATTTCTTTAATTGACAAAAAAATGAAAAATGCGTTTGGGGTTATTTTAGATGATGTAATAGCTGGAATATTCTCCGGTCTTACTTTATTCGTTATTATTCATGTACTTAAATGAACGTTTTTTAAAATGGCTTTACTTTTCAACACTAGTTGTATTATTTGGTAGTGCTTTCGTTTTAATTGAGCTATCTTTAAATTCGTTTTCTCCAACTCAGATAGCTTTTTTTAGAGTCTTCTTTGCTTCAATATTTCTTCTAATTTACTCTTCCATTAAAGGTTATAAGCTAAACTTTATATATAACTATTTTAATCTTCTTTTTGTACTTGGGTTATCTGGGACAACAATTCCTTTTTTTTTAATTAGCTGGGCACAACAAACTATTAGTAGTAGTGAAACAGGAATTTTAATTGGATTTATGCCTTTATTTACAGTGCTTGGATCGCATTATTTCTTTAAGTACGAAAAATTAACTTTTAATAAGATATTGGGATTTATAATAGGGTTTTTAGGCCTATTAATACTATTACTAAATAACAATGAGCATATTAATTTTTTTAATAATATATATTCTAAAGTTGCTGTCATAATAAGTGCTTTTTTCTATGCTCTTAATGCATTACTTGTTAAAAAAATTGATAATATAGAGGTGATACCATTATCAGCAGTTGTAATGCTTATTTCTTCCCTACAATTAATATTTTTATCTATTTTTAGCGGTGAAATTTATTTAATACGGGGTGAACTATATCTAAATGCTTTAATATCAATAATAGTTTTATCAATATTGTCAACAGCGATTGCAACGGTTTTGTATTATAAAATTATTCAAAATTATGGCCCAAATTTTTTAAGCTTGGTAAATTATCCGATTCCTGTTTTCGCGTTTTTTGCAGGGATATTATTTTTAAAAGAACAATTTAATTTTTATTCAATTCTATCGCTTGTTTTAGTAATTATTTCTATATATATTTCAAGAAAATAATAGCATTATTCAAATATCATAAACAAACTAAAATTTTGATTTGTTGCATTAATTTTTAAGATTGATTTTTTTTCTTGTTTTTCAATATGCGCCATGCCATTGTAGACTCCATCAGAGACACCACATGATGCAATTTCAAGTTTCACTTTGTATATTTTCTTATTTAAATTATTAATATTTCCATAGTAATTACATCCATTCTCATCATTACCAAGAATTTTATTTTTTTCAATTATGATGCTCTGTTTAACCTTTGAATTAATTGAGAACCATTCTTTATTTATTTGTTTCCCCACATCCTCTATATCTTTATCTTTTTTAATTAAATATATATTTCCGTAATCTTTCGCTGGTTTTGTTGACCATTTTCCACTCATTATGCTATTGTCGATAACCTTTCCTTTAATTACCGCAGTACCAAACATAGTACCATCTTGAATATACATTTTTAGATTCCAAATAAAATCTTCTTCTATGATGCTAATTTTACCTTCATAAACAACTTTTGCTTTTTCTGTATAAGCTGTCACATCCTGATTATTTACAAGACCAGTGAAATCATATCTTCCGTGACCATTTATATCAAAAACACCTTGCCAAATACCATCTGATGCAAGCGAAATATTTGTTAATGTAGCAAAGAGCATTATTGCTATCTTTTTTGACTTTTTCATAGCTTTAAAACTTTAACATCATTATAAATAAAATGTTAAAATAATTGATTGCTTGACATGTGCCAACCATATTTTAAGATTTAGTAATGGGGGCTATAGCTCAGCTGGTAGAGCATTTGCATGGCATGCAAAGGGTCGGCGGTTCGAGACCGCCTAGCTCCATACATAGAAATAAAATATGATAATTACAGATAAATTTGCAAGAAAATTAAGAGATATAAGAATCTCGGTTACTGATAGGTGTAATTTCAGATGCACCTACTGCATGCCAAAGGAGATTTATAATTCTAATTATAATTTTTTTAAAAAGTCTGAAATCTTAAGCTTTGAAGAAATTTTAAGAATTACAAAAATATTAGCTTCTTTTGGTGTAAAAAAAGTAAGATTGACAGGGGGAGAGCCTCTGCTTAGAAATAATATTCACTTGCTAATTAAAGAGCTAACAAAGATTACTGAAATCAAAGATATTAGTATGACGACTAACGGAGTTCTTTTATCAAAAAAGAGAGCTCATCTTTTAAAGGAAGCTGGATTAAATAGACTTACAGTTAGTTTAGATTCACTTGATCCGGAAAAATTTCATAAGATTAGTGGAAGTAAATACTCCCCACATGATGTTTTAAAAGGGGTTCAAAATGCAAAAGATTCAGGCTTTGAAAACATAAAGATTAATACTGTTGTTAAAAAAAATATTAATGAGAAAGATATATTGTCGATGCTTGATTATTTTAAAGACTCCGGATGTATTGTGAGATTTATTGAGTTTATGGACGTTGGAAATGTAAATTTGTGGGAAAAAAGCGACGTTCTCTCTTTAAATGATATTATTAATATAATATCAGAAAAATATTCCGTATCTCCATTAGAAAGAAATTATAAGAGTGAAGTTGCAAAAAGATGGTCATACGATGGGGGAGAATTTGGAATAATTAGTTCAATATCAAAGCCATTTTGTGGTGATTGTTCCAGAGTTAGACTAACTGCTGAGGGAAAACTATTTACATGCCTTTTTGCAAGCAATTCGCATGATGTAAAAAAACTCCTTAGATCGTCTGAGTCGAATATTTCAATTAGCAATTATCTTATGGATATGTGGTCAGAGCGTGATGATAGATACTCTGAAACTAGGATGAGTAAAAATTCGTACAAGCCAATAAAAAAGGCAGAGATGTCTTATATCGGGGGCTAACCCTTTAATCTTGGCATTAGTTCAACAAGATTACATGGTGTGTTACTAGAATCTAATTGATGTTGAATTATTTCTGTCCATGCATCTTTACAGGCGCTTGGAGATCCTGGCAAACAAAATATATATGTTGAATTAGCAACTCCAGCAGTAGCCCTTGATTGTATTGTCGATGTTTTTATTTTTTTAAATGAAATATATCTAAATACTTCACCAAAACCCTCTATTTTTTTATCAAACAAAACTTCTGCAGCCTCAGGAGTTCCATCTCTTCCTGTGACGCCCGTACCACCAGTGCTTACGATAACGTCTATTTCGTCATTCTCAATCCACGATGACATTGTGCTTCTAATAGCATAAATATCATCTCTAACAATTGATTTATTACAAACATGGTGCCCAGATTCATTTATAAGGTCATAAAGAATTTTCCCTGATTTATCATTATCCTCAGACCTAGAGTCGGAGATAGTAAGTATCGCAATATTCAATTTAATTTTATCAGCCATGTGTAAATTATATTCTTTATTGTTAAAATATACAAAATAGTGAAATTTTATATAATACCAAATTATGAGCCCTATAATACTATCAAAAGAAAAAATAGATCCATATAAATTAATAAGTGATTATGAAAATAATCACTGTGATACAAAAACTATAGGTGCACAAAGTAATTTTATTGGATTTATGAGAAACAATAATATTCAAAGAGACGATGTCATGTCGATGGATTTAGAATACTATCCAGAAATGACTAAGTTTTATCTGGAAAATTTAGGTAAAAAAGTAAAAGATAAATTTAATTTATGTAATTTTATAATAGCCCATAGAATTGGAAAAGTTTTTCCAGGCGATTGTATTGTCGTTGTTGCATGTTGGACCGCGCATAGAAAAGAGTCAATTGCCGCAGTTAAAGTTATTCTAGAGGACCTTAAGCATAATGCTCCACTATGGAAGAAGGAATATTTTAACGACAATTCTTCAAAATGGGTTGAGAAAAATACTTAAATATAATTTTTAAATGCTAATACTTTAACATAATCATCAACTTTTACCGCACCTTGTTCAACTGGCAGATAAATTAAGCAGTTAGCTTTAGCCATGGAGCTTAATATTCCAGAGCCTTGCTCACCAACCGAATGTACATATTTTTTGTTATTTTTTATGGTAAGGATTCCTCTTTGAAATTCAGCTCTACCTTTTCTCTTTCTTAAATTTGTTTTTGTTAAAGCATTTTCAAAAATTAAGTCATGATCTTCACTAGATAATAATTTAATACTTGGCAAGACAAATAAGAGAAATGTAACCATTACCGAAACAGGATTACCTGGCAAGCCAAAGAAGATAGTATTTTTTATTTTCCCAAATGCTAAAGGGCGTCCGGGTTTGACTGCTACTTTCCAAAAATTAATATTTCCTAAATTATTTACTACATCCTTAATGTAGTCAGCATCTCCTACAGAAACTCCACCAGTAGTTATAACTATATCTGTTTTCTTTATTGCCTCATTGAATTTTTTTTTAATATCTTTTGGACTATCTTTAGCGTGACCTAAATCAATAAATGAGACATTATTTTTTTTTAACATTCCTATAAGAGTATATCTGTTACTATCATGAACTTTTCCATACGGTAATTTTTTATCAATTTGTACAACTTCATCACCAGATGTGAAGAATGATATTTTAGGATTTTTGTATACTTTTATTTTATTAATACCTTGAGACGCTAGTAAGCCCATTGATGCAGAGTTGATGATTTGATTTTTTTTAAGAATTATCCTATTTTTTTGAATATCTTCCCCAGAGAATCTAATATTTTGCCTAATACGAAATTTTTTTGATAAAATTTTAATTTTATTCTCACCTAGACTTTCTATTTCTTCTTTCATTATTACGACATTTGCACCTTTTGGAATAACTGCTCCTGTCATAATTTTTACGCATTCTTTAATACCTAATTTTTTCTTGAAAGGTGTTCCTGCCAATGATGTGCCACATACTTTAAAAATATTATTATTTTTAAGATCTTTAAAATTAAGCGCGTATCCATCCATAGCTGAATTATCATAATTAGGTACCCTTAATTTAGA
The DNA here is from genome assembly GCA_902624655.1 of uncultured Thiothrix sp. Classification (GTDB taxonomy): domain Bacteria; phylum Pseudomonadota; class Gammaproteobacteria; order Poriferisulfidales. Next base: position 29,655 of record CACNYJ010000002.1, on the reverse strand, counting down.
TTTAATATTTTCGTAAAGAATTCGATTATATGAGTCTGAAAGAGCAACATATTCATATGATCTTAATTTTTTTGAGATTTTTTTTATTTCTTTTAAAGCATCTTCTATTAATATTGAGTTTGGATCAAAATCATCCATACAGCTATAAATTTTTTTATTTTTTCTCATAAATTACTCAGACTCATCATTTTTGTTAATATTTTTTAGATGGACGTATACGGCTCCAGTCCCACCATGTTTTGGTATTGCAGAGTGATAAGCTAAAACATTTGGATCATTTTGAAGGAATTCATCAACAAGCTTCTTTAAAATCCCTCTACCCTTGCCGTGCTGAATTAATACAACTAATTGGTTATTTATCTGCCATTGGGGGATTCTAACGCCTAACATTACTTCTGCCTCATAAGCTGAGCATCCATGAAGATCAAGATCATCCTGAAATCTTAGATCACCTTTCTTCAATTTTTTAAATTTATTTTTTTGATAGCCTGATTTACAGCATCCAATAACGGTATTTTCGTCCATATTACTTCATCTATAAAAAATTTTAAGTATAATCATCACATATGAAAATATTATTGTCCAATGATGATGGGTATTACGCTGACGGTATACAGGCTCTTTATTTAGAATTATCAAAAAAACATGAAATATATGTTGCTGCGCCTCTAAAAAATCATAGTGCTGGAAGTAGTGCGCTATCCGTTAGGAAAGATATTAACGTTGATAACATTAAGGATAATCATTATGTAATTGATGGTACTCCAGCTGACTGTGTTCACATTGCTTTAACTTGTTTAATAAAAGAGAAGATTGATATAGTTATTTCTGGGATAAATATGGGAGCTAATCTTGGTGATGACGTAATATACTCAGGCACAGTTGCTGCAGCTCTTGAAGGCAGACACCTAGAGTATTCACCAATAGCCGTATCACTTACATCAACAAAAAATATTAGTTTTAAAAAAGCAGCTGTTATTAGTGCAGATATTTTTGGTGAAATTATGAGCAACGATAAAATTAGTAAAAATACTTTACTTAATATAAATATACCTGACACAAAAGATATAACAAAGAATTATATGTTTACTAGACTTGGAAAAAGAGGGGAGCCTGTTCCAGCAAAAAAAATAAATAATAAGAATCTATATAATATTGGAGCAGCAGGGAAGCCAGAAGACAAAGACCCGGGAACTGATTTTTATTCAATAGAAAAAAATATTATTTCAATTTCTCCTATAAATTATGATTTAACAAGTCAAAAAATTTTAAATGAGCTAAAAGAAATATGAATTTAGATTTTAAAAAATTTTCTGGAACAGGCATGACATCTGATTCTTCAAGAGCAAAACTTGTTTCAATACTGAAAGAGCAAGGGATTAAAAACAAAAAAGTTCTTAATGCAATTAACACCATACCGAGACACATATTTATAGATGAGGCAATTGCTAGTAAAGCTTATGATAATACGGCTTTGCCCATCGGAAAATCACAAACTATATCGCACCCTTTAATAGTTGCAAAAATGACGGAAATTTTAATAAGCAGAAACCCGAAAAGAATTTTAGAGATTGGAACTGGCTCAGGTTACCAAGCTGCAATATTATCTCTTTTAGTTGATAAAGTTTATTCAATAGAAAGAATTGAGCTTCTTCATAAAAAAGCAAATACTATTTTTAGAAAAATAGGATTTAAAAATATATACACAAAATTTTCTGATGGTAATGAAGGGTGGAAACAAAAATCTCCTTTTGACGCTATTATAGTAACTGCTGGCGCTTCAGAAGTTCCATCTTCCCTAATAGATCAACTAACATCAAGGAATGGAGTATTGATTTCTCCAGTTGAAAAAAATGGTAAACAATATTTAAAGTCAATTGAAAAGAACGATACAATAATTACTGAAAAAGTTCACGGCGTAGTAAATTTTGTTCCTCTTCTTCAGGGCACTGAAAAATGAAAGTCTTTACAAATGTTTATAATTTTACAATTAATATTTCAAAAAAAGAAAAAGTAGTTAAATATCTTTATGGCTTAAGTTTTGTAGAGTCTTTTATTTTTCCAATTCCTCCAGACGTTATTCTTGCTCCAATTGCATTAACTAGAAAATATAATTGGATACGCCTAGCTTTTTTTACAACATTATTCTCGGTTCTTGGGGGAATTGTGGGATACATAATTGGCTCTTTTTTGTTCGAGGTAGAGATATTAAATAATATTATTAGCGAAGAAAAATTTTTTGAAGCAAAAAAACTTTTTAACAAGCATGGTTTTCTGATTATATTTTTAGCAGGGTTTACGCCTCTACCCTATAAAGTTTTTACAATTACTGCTGGATATATGTCTATTGCAATTATTCCTTTTTTATTTGCATCATTTATAGGTAGAGGCCTAAGATTCTTTTTAGTTTCGGCTATTTTTTATTTTTTTGGCTTAGATAGAGCAAATAAGCTCAAAAACTACTTTGAGTATATTGGATACACAGCTACAATTTTATTAATTATTTTTATTTATATGAGATATTTTAGTTAAGTGATAATTTCAAAAATTAAATTTCAGGTATTATTTTTTTCTCTTTTTGTATTAATCCTTTCGTCTTGCACAAAAATTCATAGGCATACTGCAAAGGACCCAATTCCAGATAAAGAACCAATAAAAGAAAGAGTATATTTTACTTACGGTTTAAAATCAAAAGAAGCAGAGGAGTATGGAGGTGAGTATATTGTAAAAAAAGGAGACTCCCTCTATACCATATCTTTGCTTTATGATGTAAATTACTTAAGCATTGCAAAATGGAATAATATAAAAGAACCATACAGAATCAAACCTGGACAAAGAATTGAGATAAAATCAAAAAAATTTAGACCTAATAAGCAAGTCAATAAGGATAAACGTAAATTTTCAAGTAAACTAAAGTGGGTTAGACCACATGAAGGCCGAATCTCTAAAGAATTTTCTTATAGCGATATTGGAAAAAAGGGTATTGATATATCCGGAAATATAGGTGATGAAGTTTATTCAGTATCTGACGGCGTTGTTGTTTATACCGGTGATGGTATTAAGGGTTATGGTAATCTTATAATTGTTAAACACAATGACACTTTCCTATCTGCTTATGCGCATACAAATAGAATTCTTGTAAACGAAAATAGCAAAGTAGATAGAGGGCAGGTAATAGCTGAGCTTGGAGATTCAGATTCCATAAAACCGATATTACATTTTCAAATAAGAAAAAATGGAAAATCTGTAGATCCTGAAAAATACTTACCATGATTTAGTGAAATAAGAAAAAAGTTAGAAAATTTCTTTTTTCAGATAGCAAAATATTATGACTTGAACAGGCAGCGCTATAGTTCATAAACTCTATACCAATCTGAAACTCATTAAGACCTAAAATAATTGGTGTTTTATCCACACATTCTGTATTATCAAGAGCTATTATTACAAGGTTTACGTTTTCTTTTAAGCTTTTTATAATATAATCAGAAGAGATATTGTTAAAATTCATTTTACATTTTATTAAAGGTCCGGACGGAGGAACTATTATATTATAATTATAATTTTTATCATGAATATTAATCGATGATGAGGTATATGACTTTATTATATTTGAATTTTTTTCTAAAACTTGCTCATTAAACTTCATGTCCAATCTCGATAAAATTTTAAATTAACAAATACTAAAATATGTCAGAAGAATTTTATAGAATAAATAGACTCCCGCCTTATATATTTAATATTGTAAATGAGCTTAAAATCATAGCAAGAAAAAAAGGTGACGATATAATTGATTTTGGTATGGGTAATCCTGATCAAAAAACTCCTGCACATATTATTGAAAAAATGCAAGAATGTTCTGAAAAGGATAATGTCCATAGATACTCAAGCTCTAAGGGTATACCTAGGCTTAGAAAAGCCATATCAAATTGGTATCAAGATAAATTCAATGTTTCCATAGATCATGAAAATGAAGCGATCGTCACCATAGGGTCTAAAGAGGGTTTAGCACATCTAGCACTAGCTACCTTAAATAGAGGTGACTCAGTTATTGTCCCAAGTCCAGCATATCCTATTCACCCTTATGGAGCAGTAATAGCTGGAGCAGAAATTATATATATTGATGTAGATGAAAATAATGATATTTTTTTTGAATCATTAGATTCAGCGATAAATAATTCATGGCCAACTCCCAAGATGATAATAACAAATTTCCCCTCAAACCCCACAACACGTTGTGTTGATATAAATTTTTTTAAAGAATTAGTTAGGATTGCAAAAAAATATAATATTTATATTGTTCATGATATTGCCTATGCTGATATAGTTTTTGATGGATATGAAGCTCCATCATTATTACAAGTAAATGGATCAAAGGACATTGGAGTTGAATTTTATACTCTATCAAAATCATATAATATGCCTGGATGGAGAATTGGTTTTATGTGTGGTAATAAAAAGCTTGTGAACGCATTGTCTCGAATAAAGTCCTATGTAGACTATGGTACTTACACACCCTTACAAGTTGGAGCAATTGCTGCTTTAGAGGGCCCACAAGATTGCGTAGCTGAAATAAGAAATATGTATAAAAGTAGGAGAGACTCTCTTTGTAAAGGTTTAAATGATATCGGATGGGAAATAAAACCACCTAGTGCAACAATGTTTGTGTGGGCGAAAATTCCTGACAAATATAGAAGCTTAGGATCTCTTGAATTTTGTAAGAAAATTTTAAAAGAAAATAAAGTTGCTGTTTCTCCAGGTATCGGTTTTGGTAAGAATGGTGACGATTTTGTAAGATTTAGTCTAATAGAAAATGAACAAAGAACAAGACAAGCTGTTAGAAGTTTAAAAACTATTATATAATATTTCAATGACTCAAAATCAAATTAAAATTGGCATAGCAGGGTTAGGAACTGTTGGCACTGGTGTTATTAATCTTATTAATAAAAATAAGAATGAGATTATAGAACGCACTGGATGCGAGCTTATTGTTCAATGTATTTCTGCATCAAATAAAAATAAGCAAAGATCATGTGATGTCGAGGGTATAAATTTCTATTCCGATCCCATTGATATGCTAAATCAAGAAAGTATAGATATTTTTGTTGAATTAATTGGTGGTGAAAGTATTGCAAAAGATTTAGTAGTAAAAGCTTTGGAAAAAAAGGTACATGTTGTTACAGCAAACAAAGCACTTATAGCCTTACATGGGGCTGAAGTTAGTATGCTATCTTTGAAGAATGAAAGAGAAATTCTTTATGAAGCTTCTGTTGCAGGCGCAGTTCCAATTGTTAAAGTAATAAGAGAATCTTTATCTGCAAATAATATAGAATGGATAGCTGGAATCATTAATGGTACTACAAATTATATCTTAACAGAAATGCTTATTTCGGAGAAAAGCTTTGATACTGTGCTACAAGAAGCAAAAGACTTAGGATATGCTGAATCTGATCCATCATTTGATATTGGTGGAGTAGACGCGGCACATAAATTGACAATACTCGCGTCAATTTGTTTCGGCATACCATTAAATTTTCAATCTATTTATGTTGAAGGAATAGAAGAAATAGAACTTGAAGACTTAAAAAATGCAAGAGAGCTTGGTTATATAGTTAAGCACCTTGCTATAGCTAGAAAAAAAGATACCGGTATTGAACTCCGGGTTCACCCTTGTCTAGTTCCAAAAACAAGATTACTAGCAAATGTTAATGGTGTAAAAAATGCTGTTGTTATAAATTCTGATGCTGCAGGTTCAACTTTATATTACGGGGCAGGGGCAGGAAGTCTTGCAACAGCATCTGCAGTTGTGTCAGATATTATTGATATTTCTAGAAGTTTGGTCCAAAAAGCAAATTACACAATACCTTTTCTTGGTTATAAAAATATTATTCCTGAAAATAATATATCAAAGATTATTGATGTTGAAACTCGATATTATTTAAGAATAAAAGTAACAAATAAACCGGGCGTATTGGCTGATATTACTAAGATATTTGGAAAAAAATCAATAAGTATTGAGTCTATACTGCAAAAAGAAGATGCGGAAAAAGATGTTAATGTTCCTATTGTTTTGGTTACTCACAAAGTAATTGAAAAAAATATTGATGAGGCATTAAACGAGATAGAGAAACTTGATGTTGTTAAAGATAAAATCAAACGTATACGAATTGAAGAGCTGAATTCCTAGGCTATATTTTTTCTAAAATATAATTTTCAACTGAAGTAAAATCATTTTCCATTAAGGTATACTTTTCTTTTTTATCTAGAATCTCTTTTAAATTCTTTGGCTTTTCAATATTTACATCAATTGCTTTCTCAATAGATTCTGGAAACTTAGCAGGGTGTGCGCATGCAAGGGATACATTTAAATCATTATTCTCTATATTAGTCAGTACTTCTAAGCTTGTAGCAGTATGCGGATCAGAAATATAATTGTAATTTTTATTAAAATATTGAATTGTTTTAATAGTATCTAAGTCATTAACACTTTTTGAAGAGTATATTTTTTGTAGTTTCTCTAAAAGCTCACTATTTAATTGTTTACCTTTGTCATTATAAAATTCTGACATTAAGGTATTAAGTTTATCCGAATCACTATCTAAAGATTCAAACAATTGCCTTTCAAAATTACTAGAAATTTGTATATCCATGCTTGGGCTAATCGTGCTTTTTACTTTTTTCAAAGTCATATCTCCAGACTTTAGTGTTCTATGCATAATGTCATTTTCATTTGTTGTTACATACAATTTATTTATTGGTAAACCCATAATCTCGGCAACATGCGCTGCATAAACATTACCAAAATTTCCAGTTGGTACAATAAAGTTAATTTTTTTATCATATTTTTTTGCTTGTATGTAAGCCCAAAAAAAATAAACAGTTTGAGAGATAATTCGCGCCCAATTAATTGAATTTATTGCTGATAATGTTGTTTTATTCTTAAGTGTATTCGAGACGAATAAATCTTTTACAATTTTTTGGCAGTCATCAAATGTGCCATCTATTGCTATGTTAAAAACATTTTCAGATATAACGGTTGTCATTTGTTTTCTTTGTATATCTGATGTTTTCATGTTTGGATGTAAAATAAAAATTTTAATATTCTCTTTATCACGGCATGCTTCAATAGCAGCTGATCCTGTATCTCCAGAAGTTGCACCGATAACAGTTATATTTTTATTTTTTTTTGTTAAGTAATATTGAAAAAGATTACCTACTAATTGTAGAGGATAGTCTTTAAAGGCAAATGTTGGGCCATAAAAAAGCTCTAATATGAATTTATTTTCATCTAATTTTTTTATTGGAGCTACTTTTTTGTGGCTAAAGTTGTTGTAAGATTTTTTTGTAATTAAATCTAGTTCCTTTTTCGCTATGGTATTACCAACATAATGTTGTAGTATTTCAGAGGCAAGCTGGTCATATGAAATATCATTGTTGTTTAGTATAATCTCAGTATTAACCTTTGGCCATGTTTTTGGCATAAAAAGCCCACCATCGCTTGAAAGACCTTCAATAATTATTTCGTCAAAAGTTTTATTTAGATTAGAGTTTCTAGTGCTGTTGTAATACATTATTCTAAATTTTTTTTAAAGCCAGTTTTTTCGCTAAACCAATATAGTCTCTTGGTTTTAATTTAATTAATTTATCTTTAACTCTTTTATCAAGTTTGCTTTTTGAAATAATCTTATCAATCTCGCATTTATCTATTATTTTCCCACGTGTTGATTTTTTTATTATTTCATAGCTATTGGGAATATTATGGTATCTCATTATTGTTTGAATTGGCTCGGCTAAAATTTCCCAACTACTATCAAGCTCTAAGTCAATCTTACTTTTATTTAGTTCAATTTTACTAAGTCCTGTCTGAAGAGAATTTATTGAGAGATAAAAATGAGCAAAAATTAACCCTATATTTCTAAGAACTGTAGAATCAGACAAATCTCTTTGAAGTCTTGATGATAAGAGCTTCTTGCTAATTGTTTGACATAACCCAATAACAATTTCTAAATTTCCCTCAGCATTCTCGAAATCTATTGGGTTTACTTTATGAGGCATTGTTGATGAACCAACCTCTGATGAGTTAGATTTTTGTTTAATATAATCAAGCATAATATAAATCCATATATCTTTTGATAGGTCTAAAAGTATTCCAGAGATAATTGAGATTTCGTTAAGTGATTCAGCTAACCAATCATGATTTTCGATTTGAGTCGTATATTCATTCTGATAAAGACCAATATTTTTTAAAAATCTTTTTGTTTCATTTTCCCATTTAATTTCAGGAAGCACAAAGCAATGTGCATTATAGTTTCCAACAGCACCATTCATCTTTGCAAAAATCTTTCTACTTTTCGCAGAAATGAGTTGTTTTTTTAATCTTGAGGAGAAAACCTTAATTTCTTTTCCAAATGTTGTAGGGCTAGCCTTTTGTCCATGAGTTCTTGATAACATTTGCGTATTTGCATATTTCTTTTCAAGGGAAAAGAGTTTTTTTAATAACTTTGATAGTTCTGATTTTATTATCTCAAGGTTATCTTTATATATTAATGCATATGATATGTTATTTATGTCCTCTGAAGTGGCACAAAAATGGATAAGTTCTTTTTTATTTTTTAATGATCTGTGAGTATTAAATTTTCTATTAAGATAATATTCAATAGATTTAACATCATGTTTTATTTTACTTTCAATATTCTTTACTTTTAGAGCTTCTTTTGTATTAAAATTTTTATATATTTTCCTAATATAGTCTTTTTCAATTTTTGATAAAGGAAATTTTTTTTTAATACTTGATAAAGAAGAAAGAAAAATAAACCATTCTATCTCAACAAAAAGTCTTTTTTTTATTAAACCATACTCACTATTGATATTATTTAATTCACTATGAATTTTACTAGCGTATCTTCCATCGATAGGAGATATTGCTTTAATTGTAAATTCATTGTTTAAATTTGCCATTTCCAAATATTGCAGTAGTAATATGTGTTTAGATTATACTATAATTATAGAAATAATGTTAATTTAGAGATAACTATATGAGCAATATAAAAGATAAATTTCGTATTGAAAGAGATAGCATGGGTGAAGTTAAAATACCTAAGGATGCTATGTATGGACCTCAAACACAAAGAGCAGTTAATAATTTTAAAATAAGTAACCTTGTAATGCCAAAGGATTTTATTATTAGCTTGTTAGAATTAAAAATTGCAGCATCTAAAGCAAATTTTAAGTTAAAACTAATTGGAAAAAAGGAATCAGAAGCAATAGCAAGAAGTGCTGAGTATTTAATTAAAAATTTTGATCAAAAAAATTTTCCTATTGATATATTTCAGACCGGATCAGGTACAAGCACTAACATGAATGTGAATGAGGTAATTGCAAACACGTCTAAAAAAATATTTAAAATAAAAATACATCCAAACGATGACGTTAATATGTCGCAAAGCTCAAATGACGTAATTCCATCAGCAATAAACCATTCTGCATATAAAAATTCAATTATAAAGTTAATTCCCTCGTTAGAAGATTTATCTAAGGAGATAAATTCTAAATCAAAGAAGGTAAAGAACATAGTTAAAACAGGTAGAACCCATCTAATGGATGCAATGCCTATTACATTTGACCAAGAGCTTTCTTCATGGAAATCTCAAGTTGATAATAATTTATCGAGCCTTAAAAGCTGCTTATCAAGAATAAACAAATTACCAATTGGCGGTACCGCAGTTGGCACTGGAATTAACGCTCATAATCTTTTCTCGAAAGAATTTATTAAAGCAATAAATAAGAACAGTAAATTAAAATATACTGAGAAATTAAATAAATTTGAAGGCTTAAGCTCCCAAGATGATATTGTTCTTCTAAGTTCACATTTAAAAACAATTGCCGTTTCAATGATAAAAATATCTAATGATTTAAGATGGATGAATTCGGGCCCAGGCTCAGGAATTTGTGATATTACTTTGAAATCACTCCAGCCAGGCAGTAGCATTATGCCAGGAAAAGTAAATCCAGTTATACCAGAGGCCGCAATAATGTCATGCTCACAAGTAATTGGGAACGATACAGCTATAACCTTATGTGGTCAATCTGGAAACTTTCAACTAAATGTTACTCTGCCAGTGATTGCATATAATATCCTTGAAAGTATTGACTTAATTTCAAATACAGCACAAGCACTTGGCAAAAAAGCTATTTCAAGTTTTGTTATTAATAAAAAAAATATTGAATCATCTTTAAATTCTAATCCTATTTTAGTTACAGCCTTAAACAGAATTATTGGGTATGAAAAAGGTGCTGATATAGCAAAAAAAGCATACAAGCTTGGAATACCAATAATTGATGTTGCTTTGCAGGAGACTGATTTAACTGAGAACGAGCTTAAAAAAATTTTAGATCCTTTAGCGCTTACAAGAGGTGGAATTAAGTAGTATTAAGCAGCAATTTGCTTCAATACATATTGTAAAATTCCGCCACTTTTAAAATACTTAATTTCTTGTGGCGTATCTATTCTTACATTAACTTCGAAACAAATGCTTTTTTCTCCATTATCCGCCTCAATCTTGACAGTTTTTGCTTCGCCACTTTCTATCCCACTGATATTAAATTTTTCCATACCAGTAAGTCCATATGTTTCTCCATTTTCACCATCTTTAAATTGCAGTGGCAATATTCCCATACCAACTAAGTTAGATCTATGAATTCTTTCAAAGCTTTCTGCTAAAACAGCAGTAACTCCCTGAAGCTTTGGTCCTTTTGCAGCCCAATCTCTTGACGAACCACTTCCATACTCCTTTCCAGCAATTATAATTGTAGGTGTTGACGTTTTTTTATATTCCATTGCAGCGTCAAATATTGTCATTTCTTTATTTGAAGGAATATGAATCGTATAACCTCCTTCAATATGGGGAACAAGTTTATTTCTAAGTCTGATATTCGCAAAAGTACCTCTCATCATAACTTGGTGATTTCCTCTTCTCGACCCATATGAATTAAAATCGCTTGGCTTAACATTTTTACTTACTAAATACTTACCTGCAGGACTATCTTCTTTAATATTACCAGCTGGAGATATATGATCAGTAGTAACAGAGTCACCAAGAAAAGCTAATACATGGGCCGAACTAATTTCATTAATTACTAAATCTTTTTCCGATATATTTTCAAAATAGGGTGGGTTCGCTATATATGTAGAATCATCCCACTCGTATTGATTATTTTTTGTAACGTTAATATTACGCCATTCTTCTTCACCATCGTAAATATTTTCATAAGAAGATTTAAACTGTTCGGCTGTCAATGAGGAATTTAAAATTTGGTTTACCTCTGTGTTTGAAGGCCAAATATCTTTTAAGAAAACATCTTTCCCGTTTTTGTCTTTTGCGATAGCTTCTTTTGTTATATCAATATTCATGGATCCTGCGATCGCGTATGCAATTACAAGAGGAGGCGAGGCTAAATAATTTAATTTTACTTCAGCATGAACTCTACCTTCAAAATTTCTGTTACCGGAAAGAACAGATACAGCAACTAGATCGTTTTCTTTTATTCCGTCGCTAATTTCCTTAATCAGTGGGCCAGAGTTTCCAATACACGTTGCACAACCGTATCCAACGTTGTGAAAACCAAGCTCCTCCATTGGCTCTATAAGATTTGAATTTTTTAAATACTCAGTAACGACCATTGACCCAGGAGCCAAAGATGTTTTTACCCAAGGTTTTCTCTCAAGGCCAAGTTCTCTTGCTTTTTTTGCGACTAACCCCGCTGCTATCATTACTCCTGGATTTGATGTATTTGTGCACGACGTTATTGCTGCAATTACGACATCACCATTTTTTATCTCAAAAGTATCATTATTAATGGTTATTTTCGAAGGCTTATTATTTGGAGAAATAGAATCAAGCTCTTTTTGATATGAGGTTTTTGCATCTTTTAAATCTATTCTATCTTGAGGTCTTTTTGGTCCGGCAATAGATGGTAAAACTTTCGAAATATCTAGCTCAATATTTTCAGAATATATTGCTTTATTACAATCATCTCTAGTTAACCCAACTTTCTGTGAATATTCATGAATAAGCTCTATTTGAGATTCATCTCTATTTGATAATTTCATATAATCAATTGTTTCTTCATCAATTGGAAAAATTCCACATGTAGCTCCATACTCGGGAGCCATATTCGCAATAGTTGCTCTATCACCAAGAGATAAATTATCTAAGCCGTCTCCATAAAATTCAACAAACTTTCCAACAACACCATGTATTCTTAACATTTCGACTATATTTAAAACAAGATCTGTAGCAGTCGTTCCCTCGGAGAGTTCGCCAGTTAGTTTAAAGCCTACAACCTTAGGTATTAACATTGATATTGGCTGACCAAGCATTGAGGCTTCAGCCTCAATACCTCCAACACCCCATCCAAGAACACCAATACCATTAATCATTGTTGTATGTGAATCAGTTCCAACAACAGTATCTGGATAAGCAAAATTTTCTCCATTAATTTCTTTCGTAAATATGCATCTCGCTAGAAACTCAATATTTATCTGATGAACAATTCCAGTGTCAGGCGGAACAACTTTAAAATTTGAAAAAGCAGACTGACCCCATTTTAAGAATTTATATCTTTCAATATTTCTCTCGTACTCTAGCTTTGCATTTAAACCAAAAGCATTTTTACTTCCAAAGTTATCAACTTGTACGGAATGATCAATAACAAGCTCTGCAGGTTGAAGAGGATTTATTTCAGTAGGACTTTTGCCAAGTTTTTTTATTGCGTCTCTCATAGCGGCAAGATCAACAACTGCTGGAACTCCAGTAAAATCTTGCATTAAAACTCTAGCAGGTCGATATGCAATTTCTTTTTTAGTCGCATGTTTGTGCCAATTTATAACTGCCGTAATATCATCTTTGGATACAGTTAAATCATCTTCGTTTCTGACAAGATTCTCTAAGAGAATTTTTATTGAGTATGGTAATTTCTCTACACCTTTAATTTTAGAGATATCAAATATCGTATAATTTTTTCCACTACAAGATAATTCCGTTTTTGTTTTAAAACTATTTACCATTAAAATTTTTCCTTGTCTAAAATTAAATAAAAAACTTATTGCATTTATTTAAAATTTCACTTCTCCTAAACATAAGCTGCCACTTTGAACCTCCATGATAACTCCACAGAAATGCAGCTCTTATTCCACTCAGTAGCAATGCTCTTATCAGAGGGGAGTTCTTTTCAAGATACTCCTTTTTGCCCGATATGACGACTTTGGGCCTTATTATCGCAACATATGCTTTATATATGTTCTCTGAATATGCTATAAGGTCGTCAAAATTTGTAGCCATCATACTATCTTCTTCATAATTATCAATTTTTTTTCTGATTAAATTTTGTAAATCATTGATTTTACTAATATTTTTTTGAACTAGCATCATCGATAAAGCATATTTCTGAATATTCATTAAAAAGAAATCATTTTTACCCATCAAGATGTCTTTTAAAATTTTTAGACCACCAGCGATATTTCTTTTATTTTCATAAATTGATATAGAGTCGAAAGTGTTTGTTTTATAGATGCTCTTCAATAATATTATGGAATCTTCATCAGCTTCATATTCAGAGGTTGCTAGTTTATTAACTATAAACGCGCTTTGAACTATCGCAGAAAGGGCTATGATGTAATCGTGACTAATTGTTGTTGAATTTAGCATTAGAAATTATTCCGCCTCCCATACATAAATTTTCTTTATCATATAGAACTAGAGATTGCCCAGGAGCGACAGCTCTTATTGGGCTAATTGTATTTACAACTAGCTTATTATCTGCCTCGGTGACACTGCAAGGATATTTTTCGCCTAAATGTCTAATTTGGCATAAAAGATTAGTATCTAATATATCATTTCTATTATTTGTAATAATATTAATATTTTCTAGATAAATTAAATTAGAAAATAATAATTTATTTTGATTGCCTTGACACACATATAGTGCATTATTATTTATATCCTTCTTATAAACATACCAAGGTAAATTTTTAGTATTCTTTACACCACCAATACCAATACCTTCTCTTTGACCGATTGTCGTATAGAACATACCATTATGCTCGCCTAAAACCTCATTTTTATCGTTGTAAATTAGGCCCGGTTTATTTTTTATATATTTCTTTATAAAGTCTCTAAATTTTTTATTTCCAATAAAGCATATCCCCATACTTTCCTTTTTTGAATAAGATTTAAAATTACTTTTCTTTGCAATTTTTTTTACATCATCTTTTTTATAGTTCGATAAAGGAAAAATAACATTTTTTAACTGACTTTGATCAAGACTATGCAAGAAGTATGTTTGGTCCTTGCTACTATCCTTCGGTTTATCTAAGAAATAATTATTATTTTTTTTTGTTATCTTTGCATAGTGACCTGTAGCAATTTTATCGAAACCAAGAGCCTTTGCATGATCTACAAAAACTTTAAATTTTATATACTTATTACACAAAATATCAGGATTTGGTGTGTAGCCACTTTTATAGTTCTCAATAAAATTTAAAAATATTTTATTCCAATATTCGTCAGAAAAGTTTGCTGTATTTAACTTAACATTAAGTTTGTCACACACATCTATAGCGTATTCTAATTCTTCAGCAGCATTACAGCCACTTGATTTATCATCTTCATCCCAATTTTTCATATATAGTGCTTCAACAAAATATCCCTGCTCCTTAAGAATTTTTAGTGACACAGAGGAATCAACACCGCCAGAAAGCCCAATTAAAATTTTACTTTTCATTTTTCAAGAGATGATTGAATAATCTCATTTGGGTATCTTAGTCCTGATTCATAATCATTGATACATTTCAAGACCATATTACTTCTAAGATTATAATTTTGATTTAGGATATCATCTTTGGTTAGCCAAACTTTTCTAATAATATTTTTATCAAGCTCTCTATTGAAAACTTCATCTTTTATAGTGCATTTAAAACAAAACCTTAACCACATATCAGGAGAATTTTTTCTTCGCTCTTGGTATATGCTTATTAGATAATCAACCTTTACTCTGTATGCAGTTTCTTCTAGAACTTCACGGGCACAGGCTTCTTCGATAGTCTCGTTTTCCTCCAAGTGCCCAGCTGGTTGATTTAGAACCACAAGATCTTGAACAAACTCTTCAACAAACAAATATTTATTATTATTTTCAATAACAGAAGCTACGGTAATATGAGGAGTCCATGACATTAGTATAAAAATTTATAAATTTATCTATCGCGAAAAGTAATTCTTCCTTTTGAAAGGTCATATGGAGTTAATGCTACAGTCACCTTGTCTCCAGTTAATATTCTAATATAGTTTTTTCGCATTTTTCCTGAAATATGTGCTGTTACAATGTGTCCATTTTCTAATTCAACTCTAAACATTGTATTCGGCAATGTTTCGACAACAGTACCCTCCATTTCAATATGCTCTTCTTTTGCCATAAATTTTATTTTTTTAAATTAAATATTGTATTATTTTTAATTTTACGTTAAAAAACTTATTACAAATATAACAGATTTTTGTTTTTAATAGAAATAAAGCTTGTGCGATAATTTAATTGATATGCTTAAATTTAAGAGGAAAAGCTAGATGAGTCTCGGAGTATTATTTCCTGGCCAAGGATCCCAAAGTATTGGCATGCTAAAAGATCTAAAATCTTCATATAAGGTTATTTCTGAAGTATTCGAAGAAGCCTCAGACCTGCTATCCTGTGATTTATGGAAAATTACCAAAAACGGACCCGAATCAAAAATTAATGATACGGAATTTACTCAACCCATCATGCTTTGTTCAGCATATTCAATCTGGAAGATTTGGAACGATGAGGGCGGTGAACTTCCAATTTATTTAGCAGGACATAGTTTCGGAGAATATACAGCTTTGTGTGCTTCAAATTCTATTAAGTTTAAAGATGCGATAAAGCTTGTGAAAAAAAGAGCAGAGTGTATGAAAGCAGCACCGAATGGAAAGATGGCAGCAATCATTGGAATTGATTTTGAAGATTTAAAAAATATTTACGAAGAAAATAATTTTGATGACGTTAGCATTGCAAATATAAATGCTCCTGGACAAATTGTTATCTCTGGAACGGAAAAAGGGGTAAAAAGATTGTCTGATTTATCAGTTTCAAAAAAAGCAAAGAAGGTTATACCCATTCCAGTCAGTGTAGCCGCACACTCTTTTTTAATGAAGGAGCAATCATCAGTTTTTATGGATTTTATAAAAGATATTAAAATCTTAAAACCAAGCATCCCTGTAATTAATAATGTTGACGTGAAAGTAGAAGAAGATGGGGATATGATAAAAGATGCTCTAGTTCGACAACTGTATTCTTCAGTTAGATGGGTTGAGACTGTTGAATTTATGGAGCAGCAAGGTGTTGATACACTCCTTGAACTAGGACCAGGAAAAGTCTTAACATCTTTTAACAAAAGAATTGATAATAGTATAAAATCTCTGTCAGTATCCGATTCAAATAGTTTAGAAACAGCTTTAGAAACTGTGGGAAATATATGAATAGTAAAAAAATAGCTCTTGTAACGGGAGCAACTAGAGGAATTGGCCTTGCAATTGCAAAAGAATTAGCAAAAAGTGATTTTCTTATAATCGGCACTGGAACAAATGAAAAGTCAGTCGGCATTTTAAAAAAGGAAATGGAATCCAGTAGGATAGAGGGATCTGCATACGTTTTAAACATTAAAGATAAAGATTCAATCGAAAAGCTATATAGTGACATTAATAGTGATTATTCAGAAACCCCGGACGTACTAGTAAATAATGCAGGCATAACAAATGATAATTTGCTAATTAGAATGTCTGATGAACAATGGTTTGAGACAATAAACACCAATCTCAACTCTTTATATTTGATATCAAAAGTATTTGTTAAACCTATGATAAAGAAGAAAAAAGGTCGAATTATTTGCATCTCATCTGTTGTTGCAAGTACTGGGAATGCAGGCCAGACTAACTATGTAAGCTCAAAATCTGGTATGATTGGATTTTGTAAATCATTATCAAAAGAGGTTGCAACGAGAGGAATAACTGTTAATTGTGTTTCACCAGGCTTCATAGAAACTGATATGACGGATCGGCTAAATGAAACTCAGAAGGAACAAATTTCAAATGGTATTCCAATGGCTAAAATGGGTAAAGCTGAAGATATTGCATATATGGTAGCTTTTTTAGCCTCTGACAAGGCTAGTTATATAACTGGAGAAACGATTCATGTGAATGGTGGTTTATACATGTAATAAAAATCGTGGATTATCTAGCATTTATTTAATAGAATGAGCGAGTTTTTTTAAAATAGCTTTATAACCAATAGGGGACATCATGAGCAATGAAGATAGAGTAAAGAAAGTAATAATGGAACAACTTGGAGTTAAGGAAGAGCAAATCACGGATAACGCTTCCTTTGTGGATGATTTAGGTGCAGATTCTCTCGATACTGTCGAGTTAGTAATGGCACTTGAAGAAGAATTTGATTGCGAAATCCCAGATGAGGAAGCAGAAAAAATAACCACTGTTGCACAAGCAAACGCTTACGTAAATGCTAACAGTAAGTAACTTTATTAGAATACCTAATTTATCAAATTAATTAAGATGACAGAAAAGATAAGACGCGTTGTAGTAACTGGATTAGGATTAGTTTCACCAGTCGGCTCATCTATAGAAAAAGCATGGAACAACATAAAAGAAGGCGTCAGCGGCATAAGAAAAATTGATTCTTTTGATGCAAGCTCATTTTCAGTTCAAATATCAGGGTCGGTAGTAGATTTTAACGCGGACGATTATATTACTGCAAAAGAACAAAAAAAAATGGATACCTTTATTCATTATGGTATTGGCGCAAGTGTTATGGCTATTGAAGATTCAGGTTTACAAATAAGTGAATCCAATGCAGATAAAATTGGAATTTCTATTGGCTCAGGTATAGGGGGTCTTCCTTATATTGAGAGAAATTATGGAAACTTTTTACAAAGTGGGCCGAGAAAAATTTCACCTTTTTTTGTCCCAAGTTCAATTATTAACATGGTTTCAGGAAATCTCTCTATAAAATACGGTATAACAGGGCCCAATATGTCCCTAGTATCTGCATGTGCAACAGGTACACACAGTATTGGTGACGCCGCTAGATTGATAAAACACGGTTATGTTGATTGTATGATTGCTGGCGGAGCAGAAATGGCAACTTGCCCGCTTGGTATAGGAGGATTTGCCTCAGCTAAAGCTCTGTGTTCCACAAATAACGATGATCCAGAAACTGCAAGTAGACCGTGGGATGTGAATAGAAATGGTTTTGTATTAGGTGATGGAGCAGGTATTTTGGTTTTGGAAGATTACGAAACCGCCAAAAAAAGAGATGCAAAAATTTATTGCGAGCTTGTTGGTTTTGGAATGAATAGTGATGCACATCATATGACACAGCCAGCTGCAGGTGGGGTAGGAGCCTCTAAATGCATGCAAGAAGCCATAAAGGAAGCATCACTAAATCAAAATGATATTGATTATATAAACGCTCATGGAACATCAACACCTGCTGGAGACAAAGCTGAGTCTGATGCAATTAAAGCAGCACTTGGAATCGAAAACGCAAAGAATACTCCAGTAAGTTCAACAAAATCAATGATTGGGCATCTTTTAGGAGCTGCTGGAGGTGTTGAGGCTGTATTTAGCGTCTTATCTATAAGGGACAACGTTATTCCACCAACTATAAATTTGCATGACCAAGATCCAGAATGTGATTTAGACTATGTTCCAAATTCAGCAAGGGAAGCAAAAATTGATGTAAGTATGTCAAATTCTTTTGGTTTTGGTGGTACAAATGGGACGTTAGTTTTCAAGCGAATTTAATTTATGAATTTAATAAACGGTAAAGCTGGATCAAGTATTAGCATATTTGATAGGGGTTTTTTATATGGAGATGCAGTATTTGAAACAATCTTAGTTAAAGAAAAAAAACCTATAAATATAAAATTTCACTTAAAAAGACTCAATAAAGGAATTAGTAATCTTAAAATAAAAAACTTTGATGAGGACGCACTAAAAAATCAAATAAAAAAAGCTTTGAAAGATCAAAAAAACTGTATTCTTTGCATAAATATTTCCCGAGGAATTGCAAAAAAAAGAGGATACGATATTGAATTAGCCAATAAACCTAATATTGTTATTACAACATCACGAATTCCAAAATATCCAAACAGCTACTACACTCATGGCGTAAAAACAAAATTTGCAAAAACAAAAATATCTAGAAATTTCAATCTAGATAATATTAAACATTCCAATAAAGTAGATAATATTATTGCAACAAGTGAAATTTCAAAAAGTTACCCTGAAGTTATTTTATGTGATGATAAAGATAATATTATTGAAGGAACATCAAGTAATATATTTTTTATCAAGAAAAATGAATTCTATACACCAAAGCTAAATAATGTTGGCGTCGATGGTATTATGAAAAAAATAATAATAAGCACTTTAAAAAAAAATAAAATTTCTGTTAAAACTTTAAATATAAAAAAAAATAGTATAAATAATTTTGATGCTGCTTTTTTTTGCAATTCTATACGTCAAATTTGGAACATAAAATCAATAAATGATATAAAATATAAAAAAAATAATTTAATTCAAAAACTTCGTGTATTATTAGAAGAATGAAAAACTTATATAATTATAAAGTCTTAAAGTATTTTTTCTTTATAGTTTCAATATTGATTTTATTATTTCTATCGTTTTTAAATTTTTCATTTAAAAATAGTCCATATAAAAATAATATTTCAAATATAATTATAGTAAAAAAGGGAGATACTGTAAGTAATACAATTTTTAATTTATATAAAAAAGGTTATATAGATTCAATTTTTAGATTTAAAGTTCTTGCTTATCTATATAATTATAATCCTGTTTTTCTTAACGGCAAATATTTGATCAAAAGTAATGATTCTGAATTTAGTTTTTTAGTAAAACTTGTGAAAGGAAATTTATTGCAGGAAAGTATTACTCTATTCGAAGGTACAACTTATAGAGAAATAAAAAAAATTTTATATAAAAACAAAAGTATCAATAGCTCTGAGTTTGATGATAAATATGAGAAAACCTATTTATCTCAACTGCGATATCCCTCTTTAGAGGGCTTATGTTTCCCTGATACATACAAATTTTCTGCAGGAATTACTTTCGAAGAATTCTTGACAACCTGTCAAAATAAAATGGAAAACATTCTATTACACTATTGGCGTGAGAGAGATTTTTCTCTGCCATACAAATCACCGTATGAGATGCTAATAATGGCCTCAATTATTGAAAAAGAAACAGCTAATGAGCAAGAAAAACCTATAGTTGCAAGCGTTTTTATAAATAGATTAAATAAAAAAATGAGACTACAAGCTGACCCTACTGTAATTTATGGCATGAAAAATTACAAAGGGAATATTACAAAAAAAGATTTAAATGAAAAAAACGAATATAATACATACAAAATTAATGGTTTACCTAAAACTCCTATATGCTCGCCAGGAGAGAGTTCAATTAAAGCAGCAAGTAAACCAATTATAAGCGACTACTTATACTTTGTTGCAAACAAAAATGGGAAACATGTTTTTTCAAAAAATTATCAAGATCATGTTAAAGCAGTAAATAAGTATCAAAAATAGTAATATGGATAAAGGTAAATTTATAAGTTTCGAAGGTATTGAAGGTGTAGGAAAATCTACAACAATTTTAGAAGTTGAAAAATTTTTAAAAAAAAACAATATTCAAGTTTACTGCACAAGAGAACCAGGCGGTACTGAGCTTGGTGAGAAAATTCGTGATCTTCTTTTAAAAAATGAATCAACTATTCCAGTTGATTCTGAATTACTTCTCTTTTTTGCAATTAGGTACCAGCATATAAAAGAGATAATAGAACCAAAATTAAATATGGGAACTTGGATACTATGTGATAGATTTATTGATGCTTCAATGGCTTATCAAGGGCATGGCAAAAAAGCTGATTTAAAAAAAGTAGAATTATTAATCGAAAATTTCACTAACAAAATTGTTCCTGATTTAACCTTTTTTTTCAATTTACCATACGAGCTCTCAAAGGAACGCTTCCCAAAATCAAAGACTAAGGATAGATTTGAAAATCTTGACGATCAATTTTTTGAAGATGTTTATTTAGGATATTTAGAAATATTAAAAAATAATCCTAATAGAATAAAAAATATTGACTCAAAAAAAAATAAGGAGGAGGTCTTAAAACAGATTACCGATATCATTCAAAGCCATTTTAAAATTTAATGATATTACAGCTGGTTTTGTGTAACTCCCTTGTTCAGTAAATAAGTTAAAAGAATAACCTCATCTATCATCATGGCGCTTAAATTATCAAGATCTTCTTGATTTCTCACTCCACCAGAATAGATAATCTTTGATTTTGGAAAAATTTTTTTGCACTGTTCGATATTCTCTAAATTTAATCCTTTTCTTCTTCCTACATTATCAAGATTCATACATATAGTTTTTTTTGGCTTAAGATAGAGATATTCGTCCGTTTTTGACAAGATTTTTTTATTCTTTATATCAAGTGATAAAATATAATTGTTACTTGATATCTTGTATAGTTTTTTATAATCCTCAAATGTTTCAGTTGCAATAACTTGTGTGAAGTTATAATTATCAATATATTCGAATTGTGATAATTTCCTTACTCCATTATCTATAATAAAATGAATATGTTTGTAATTATTTAATATCTCAATTAATAAAATATTATTTTCTTTAAAATCATCAATAGAATCTAAATCAGCTAGATATATTGTGCTAAAATTACCTATTGACAGCAAATATCTTATAAATTGTATTGGGTCTGACGAAGGTGATTTATCGATTGATATTTCTTGGTAATCGGACCGATTATTGCTGTCAGGAATAACAACTTTATTATTTTTTAAATCAATTGCAGGTATTAGTTTCATATTAGATGAATATTTTAGTTTATGAGTATGTTTTGGGTGAAGAGATGGACATAAATTCATCTCTTTCACTTTTAAACGAGGCAAAATTAATTATTAATAGCATAATTAGAGACTTATCAATAAATTATCCAAGTTCTAAGATAACACTGTTGGTTAATAAAAAAAATAGAAAATTTTTTAAAAATATAAATATCTTAGAGAGAAATTTTAAATTTGAATTAATAACCGATTTAATAAATTATAAAAATGAGTACGATAATATATTAATTCTTGCTCCCGAGGAAAATTATATTTTGTATAATATAGTAAGAGATATTGAAGAAAATAATATTTCGCATCTGAATAGTTCAAGTAATGCAATAAAAATTACAACCAATAAACTGAAAACAAATAAAATATTAAAAAAAATACTTCCAAATACACTGTTAATGTATAAAGACTATATTGATATTAATTCTAATGAGTCAATAGTCTCAAAAAAAATTGATGGCATAGGCGCTGAAGATTTGTTTATATTTAATAATAGAATTGATCTAGAGAAAAATAAAAATAAGTTAACAGAACAACATTATTTTCAAAAATTTATAAAAGGGGCTATCGTAGGAGTTAATGTTTTCACTTTTAAAGGACTTTTTAAGATCTTATCAATAAATGAACAGATTTATCATAGAAAATCAAAACATGAAATTTATTTACAAAAAATGTTTATTGGAAAGCATAATAAACTTATTTTAGATTTTGATAGAATTATTAATAATATTCTCTTAAATTTTGATGGCCTAAATGGCTTTTTCGGCATTGATTTTATATTAACAGATAGTAATGAAATATTTTTTTTAGAAATTAATCCAAGACTTACTACATCTTATTCATTCTTGCATCAATCTCTAGGTTTTAATCCAATTCAACTTTATAATGATATAAACTTTGATTTTAATATTAAGAACAATAAATTATTTTCGAAGAATCTAAGGATATGAGTAAAACTATTTATTTTGGTTGGGATATTGGTGGTGCTAATACAAAAATAACAATCTTTAACTCAAGTCATAAGATTTGCGATTTTTATTTTAAAAATATAAATATTTGGAATAGCATATCTGATTTTGAAGATTTACTTATAAAAATATCTACAAAATATACTGATTCCGATACTTACCATTTTATAACTCTTACTGCTGAAGGATGTGATAATTTTGAAAATAGAAGTCATGGGGTAAAATCAATTATTAATTTATGTGATATGCACTTGAACGGGGAAAAGAAATATTATTCAAACAAGAATAAATATATAAGTTTTGAAGATGCACTTAAAAATCCAATTGAGCTGTATTCTACAAACTGGATGCTTACTTTAAATTACCTAAATAACCATAAAAAAATTAACTTGATTATTGATATAGGATCGACAACAACTGACTTTGTTTACCGAGATATGAGTATTAGTGAAAATATAAATGATTTTATGCGTTTATCAAACAAGACATTACTTTATCAAGGTGTAATAAGGACTCCTGTGCCAATGTTTGCAGATAATATAAAATTTAATGAAATTGAAATTCCAATTATTAATGAAGTATATGCCACATCAGGGGATGTCTTTTGCATACTGAAAGATATTAAATTTGAAAATAATTCTTATACTGGATCTGATAACCTTCCATATACAGAAAAAAATAGCTTCAATAGAATATCAAGACTTATTGGCAAAGATTTTAATCAAAAAGATAAAGATCTTATTTTGGAGTGTGCAAAAGATTTAAAATTAAAATTTGAAAAATACATAATTCAATATATAAGGAATATAGAAAAATTAGTAACTAATGACTTAGTTATTACATCAATTGGGGAAGGAAGAAATCTTATTCAAGAAATTTGTCAAAACAATGAAATAAAATTTACTCCAATTAGCGAAATTGATAAATCAATAACTTTTAATAAGGAGCAAAAATATGATATCTATTCACATTTTACTTCAGCTTTGGTTGCTCTAAATTATTTTGGAAATATCAATGAATAAAACAAAAATAAATTATCACGAGAATTCTTGTTATTATGCTGAATTATTGAAAAATAATGATTGGTTCATTTTTTTAGATAGTTGTTGTGACAAAGGAAGTGAAGGTCGATATTGTATTCTTTCTTGTAACCCGGTTATAAAAATTATCTCAAATAAAAACGACATAATTGTCGAAAAAGATGGTATTAAATCTAGTTATAAAGAAGATCCCTTAACTGTGATTAAAAAATATTATCAATATTCAAATACTCAATATTCATCAGATCTACCTTTTTACTCTGGTTTTATGGGCTATTTTGGGTACGACGCATTTAATTGTACTGATTCATATATTAACGGAAAATTTCCAGATATTGCAGTGGGTTTGTACGACTGGTCAATAGTAATTGATCATTTGGAAAAAAATGCTTGGATCACTTATGAGAAAATGAATTCTTTTGTAGAAAAAATTATTGATGTTGCTAATTCAAATAACAAAACTGATCTTAAAAAATCAGACTACTCATTTTCAAACTTAACTCAGTTAACATCAAAAGCTCAATATATTGAAGATGTAAAAAAAATAAAAAAATATATTTCAGAGGGTGATTGTTACCAAGTAAACTATTCTCAAAATTTTGAAGTAGATTTTGTTGGAGATACATGGTCACTTTATATAGATATAAGAGAAAAAAATCCTGCGCCTTACTCGTCATATTTTAAATTCGATGAAAATACTGTCATTAGCTCGTCTCCCGAAAGATTTATTTCTGTGAAAGATAATATTGTTGAGACGAAACCTATTAAAGGTACTTTAAAGAGACTAGAGGACAAAATTAAGGATAATAAGCAAAAAGATATACTTCAAAATGACGAAAAGAATTTATCAGAAAATTTAATGATTGTTGACTTATTGAGAAATGATCTAAGCAAATGCTGTGATTTAAACAGTGTTAAAGTTGAAAAATTATTTGATATCGAAACCTATGCCTCAGTTCATCATATGGTAAGCACAATAAAGGGAAAGCTTAATACCAAAATAAAATCAATAGATATACTTGAAGCATGTTTTCCAGGTGGATCTATTACAGGAGCTCCAAAAATACGATCCATGGAGATTATAAGTGAGCTTGAAAAGAGACCAAGAGGAGTATACTGTGGTTCAATTGGTTATCTTGATAAAAATAATAATATGGATACAAATATTTGTATAAGAACAATTATGATAAATAACGGAAAGTTAAATTTTGCTGCTGGAGGTGGAATTGTTTATGACTCTAATCCCGAGGATGAATATATAGAAAGCTTAGAAAAAGTATCGATATTTTTGAAATTCTTTTCAAAAGGTAGCTTCAAGTGGTAGTTAGAAAAAATTTTATTCTTTAATATTTCGACTTAATAAAATTGCAATCCACTTTGTATCATCGTAGCTTTCAAGAGCAATTTTTACAATCATAGTTAGCGGTACTGAAAGCAACATCCCAACTGGGCCAAGCAACCAACCCCAAAAAATTAAAGATAAAAATATAATTAGTGTCGAAAGGCCAAGCTCTTTTCCCAAATATTTTGGCTCAATTAAAGTTCCCATTACAACATTTACAATAAGATATATTATTGCTACTAAAAACGCATAATAAATATTAAATTGAATCAATGCTATAAGTATTGCCGGAATTGAAGCTATTATTGAACCAATATTTGGAATGTAATTTAGCAAAAAAGCTATTAAACCCCACATTACAGCATGATCAAGCCCAATAATAGTTAATGCAAAATAAATTAAAAATCCAGTAATAATGCTAACAATTGTTTTTATCGAGAGGTATTTATTCATATTAGCGCTAAAATTCTGAAAATTGATTATAGATCTATCACTATCACTGAATGCTTTTTTCAATTTTTTTGAAAAAATTGCTGCTTCTAAAAGAGTAAACATAACGATAAATAAAATTAGAAAATAATTTGTCAAGACATTTCCAAAAGCACTTATTGTGTTGGCCACTGATTGCATAATAAAATTGGGATCAATATATTCATATAAAAAACTCTTATCTAGATTTATATTGAAATTTTCTGCAACTCTTGAAACATTATCAATTCCTACATTAATTTTTTCCTTGTATTCGGGAAGTGATCTTCTAAAGCTATTAATTGAAGTTCCAATCAAGGCTGCGAACGTAAAACTAATAGAAACTATCGTAACTAGAACTAAGGTAACTGATATCGGCGTATTTATTTTTTTCGACTGGAAAAATTTTAATAACGGGAAAGATATTAAAGCAATAAACATTGATAACAAAAAAGGAACAATAATTTTGTCTGCAACCTTCAATCCAGCAAAGATTATAATTAAGCCACTAATCGTCAATATAGTTTTATATAATGTATTATTTTTGCTCATCAGGTTTTACACTCTCGTTATCTATGATAACTTCATCTTTAAGCTGAATTTTCAAAATCAAGTAACCTATAATACCAGATAAAATTGAGCCAAAAAATATACCAGATTTTGAATACTGCTGACCAAACATAAGATCAGCACCCTCTGAAAAGGCAAGCGTATTTATAAATAAGCTCATTGTGAAGCCAATTCCACAAAGAAATGACACTCCTAAAATATCAATAATAGATACATTACTTGGCAAGTTACATAATTTTAGTTTTACGGAAATATATGTTAACAGTGTAATCCCTACTGGTTTACCTAATAATAGACCTAACATGATTCCTAAAGGCACTGAGTTTGATAGAGACGTAACACTTAATGAGTCTAAATCTATATCAGCATTAAAAAATGCGAATAAGGGTAAAATTATAAATCCCGAAAACGTATGAAGTTTCTCTTCAAGAAATTTTAAAGGGGAGTAATCACTTTTTTTAACTGAAAAAGGGATTGTTGCTGCTAAAATTACACCAGCAATTGTTGTGTGTACACCGGAGTGTAAAATAAAATACCATAGGAATAAGCCAACAAATAAATAAATACTTACAAATCTTACATTAAGTAAATTTAAAATCATGAGTACAATAAATGATCCGAGCGCGTACGATAAATAAGTAAAAGATATATCTGCTGTATAGTATAAGGCAATTACCATAACCGCACCAAGATCATCGATTATTGCTAATGATAATAAAAAAATTTTTAGCCCAACAGGTACTCTGCTTCCTAATATTGATAATACAGCAAGAGAAAACGCAATATCTGTTGCTGTTGGTATTGCCCATCCAGGTGTTGCTAAAGGCTGATTACTATTTATGATCAAATAAACTGCTGCTGGTATCGCCATGCCTCCAACTGCAGCTATTCCAGGAAGAATAACACTTGATATAGTTGATAGATTACCATTTATCATTTCTCTCTTTAATTCTAAACCTATAACTAAAAAGAAAATCGCCATTAAACCATCATTAACCCAATGGTGAACTGTCTCTTTTAGTAAAAAATCGTCAATATGTATAGTTAAGTATGTATTTTTTACTAAATAATAATAGTAGGAAAGGTCAGAGTTAGCTAATATTATAGCCATTACACTGAAAATAATGAGAAGAACTCCTGAAGCAGATTCGGTTTGTAAGAACCTTCTGATAAAGTTTTTAGAAAATATATTTTTATTAAACTCGAGTGTATCTTTGTTTATAATCATGATTAAGTCATTATATGTCAGATCTAATAATTAATAAAATTATAACAAAATAATAAGATGCAGGAAATTTACAATCCAAAAAATATTGAAGAAAAAGTTCAAAAAGAGTGGATATCTAACAAAGTCTTCAAGGCAGATATATCCTCGGAGAAAAAGTTTTATTGCTTATCAATGTTTCCTTACCCAAGTGGTAATCTTCATATTGGACACGTCAGAAATTATACAATTAGCGATGTTATAGCAAGATTTCACCGTATGCTTGGAGAAAATGTTCTTCACCCAATCGGTTGGGATGCTTTTGGATTACCTGCCGAAAACGCGGCGATACAGAATAATCTATCTCCAATGGAATGGACATCTTCAAATATTGAGAATATGAGAAATCAACTTATGAAATTAGGCTTAAGTTATGATTGGGATAGGGAAATATCAACTTGCTCGAAAGATTATTATAGGTGGGAACAATGGTTTTTTATAAAACTTTTCGAAAAGAATCTCGTTTACAAAAAAGAATCCTTAGTTAATTGGGATCCCATTGATAAAACAGTTTTAGCGAATGAACAAGTTGTTGATGGTAAAGGCTGGAGGTCAGGAGCCGAAGTAGAAAAAAAGAAAATATCGCAATGGTTTTTAAAGACATCGTCATACTCTGAAGAGTTATTGAATGATCTTGATGAATTAATTGATTTTTGGCCTGATAACGTAATAACTATGCAAAAGAACTGGATTGGTGAATCGAATGGCGCTGAATTTGCGTTTTCAACAGAATCAGATGATATTATCAAAGTTTTTACCACTCGTCCTGACACAATATTCGGGGTAACATTTCTTGCTATTGCTGCAGATCATCAATTAGTTGACAACCTATCATTAGAGCAAAAAGAATTTGCAAAAAAAATTATCAACGAAAAGGATGAGCACAATAATACAGATAAACAAATAAACGGCATTTTCACAGGTCTTCATGCGATTCATCCACTGAACAACAAAAAAATTCCAATTTGGATATCAAACTACGTTTTAACTGGTTATGGAACAGGAGCAGTAATGGGTGTCCCAGCCCATGACCAAAGGGATTTCGATTTTGCGAAAAAATATAACCTTGAAATTATTAAAGTAATAGATAATGAAGATGCTTCTCATGAAGAAGCATATACTGGGAATGGTGATATCATAAATTCTAATGAATTTAATGGTTTAAAGAATACTTCTGCATCTAAATCTATTATTAAATTTATTGAAAAAAATAATATTGGCCAGGCAAAGAAAAATTTTCGTTTGAGAGATTGGGGAATTTCCAGACAAAGATATTGGGGGTGCCCAATCCCAATTATTTACAGAGAAGATGGCGAAGTTGTCCCGGTTGATTTCGATGAATTACCAATTGAGCTTCCTGAAGACGTGGATTTTTCAAAAACTGGGAATCCTCTAGCTAATCATCCAAGCTGGAAACATACAATATGTAAAAAAACTGGGTTAAAAGCAGTAAGAGAAACCGATACATTAGACACATTTTTTGAATCTAGCTGGTACCAATCAAGATTTTGTTCCCCAGACGATAGTAAACAGATGGTCGGTAAGGAAGCAGATTATTGGATGCCAGTTGATATATACGTTGGTGGTATAGAGCATGCAGTGCTCCATCTTTTATATGCACGTTTTTTTCATAAATTACTTAGAGACGAAGGATTAGTAAAATCAAATGAGCCTTTTAAGTCTCTAGTAACACAAGGTATGGTTTTGAAAGATGGCTCAAAGATGTCAAAATCAAAAGGAAATGTAATAAACCCTGAGGACTTAATAGAAAAGTATGGGGCTGATACTGTAAGACTATTTGTTATTTTTGCAGCCCCAATAGAAAATTCATTGGAATGGTCTGAAAATGGTGTTGAAGGCGCACACAGATTTCTTAATAAAATTTGGTCAGTTGGTTATAAAATAAAAAATTTTGAGAAACCAATTGCAAATATAAACAGCAAAGAAGAAAAAAAAATTCAAATTATGACTAACCAGGTCATTGC
>CACNYJ010000001.1 GCA_902624655.1 uncultured Thiothrix sp. | reverse complement strand
AAATAGGATTTTATGATTCATGAAAGGAATTTATGCTATTTTAGATGAAAAGAATTTTAATTTTAATAATTTGCCTAATATTGTAAGTAATATGATAGAAAACAATATTAAGTATTTTCAAATTAGGGTTAAAAAAGATTTTACGAAATTTCACATAAACGTTGTTGAGAGAGTTCAATCAATTTGTAGCGATTATAAGTGCTATCTAATATTAAATGATAATGTTGAAATTTCTAAAAAATTAGATCTTGATGGCGTACATTTGGGTAAAGATGATATTAATTTAATTCAAGCAAGAAGAATATTAGGAGATAATAAGATTATTGGCATTTCTTGTTACAATAATTTAGAGTTAGCATTATTAGCTGAAAAAAATCATGCCTCTTATGTATCATTTGGTAGCTTGTATGAGACTAAAACAAAAAATACTTTCACAAGATTGGATGAATTAGATTTTAAAAATGCTGTTAATAAAATAAAAATACCTACCTGTTTGATAGGCGGTATTAATATAAGTAATATTCATCATGTAAAAAGTCTAAAGTCTGATTTAATAGCAATATCAGAGGGTTTATCCTCAGAAGATAAAATATTAGAAATAGTAAAAGCTTATGCAGAAAATTAATTTATCAAAAAAAGCATTTTCACAATCTAAAAAAATGTTCCCTGGTGGAGTAAACTCTCCCGTGAGAGCTTTTAAAAACGTAAATTCTTTACCGGTATTTATAAAAAAGGGTAAAGGCGCTTATATTTATGATCTTGATGGTAATAAGTATATAGATTACATAGGGTCTTGGGGGCCAATGATTTTAGGACATGCTAATAAAACTATCTTAAAGTCTATTGAGAAAACAATTAAAAATAGTACCAGTTTTGGCGCACCAACTATTCTTGAAACAGAAATGGCAAAAAGTATAAAGAGTATTTTCCCATCGATGGAAAAAATGAGAATGACAAGCTCTGGTACTGAAGCTACTATGAGCGCAATAAGATTGGCAAGAGGATATACAAATAAGGACAAGATTATTAAATTTGAAGGGTGTTATCATGGGCATGTGGATTCTCTATTAGTCAATGCCGGTTCTGGAGCAGCTACTTTTGGAGTACCTTCTTCACCAGGAATTCCTAAAGCTCTTACGAAAAATACTGTTTGCTTAAAATATAATGATATAAATCAAGTAGAAAAATATTTTAAAAAAAATGGTAAAGAAATTGCATGTGTAATCATTGAGCCAATTGCTGGAAACATGAACTGTGTAATTCCAAGTAAAGAATTTATAAAAAAATTACGTATTTTGTGTAACCAATATAAATCTATTTTAATTTTTGACGAAGTAATGACCGGTTTCCGAGTTGCGCGGGGGGGGAGCCCAAGAAATTTTTAAAGTTAAACCTGATATCACAACATTAGGTAAAATTGTTGGCGGTGGCTTTCCAGTCGGTGTGTTTGGTGGTAAAAAAGAATATATGAATCAGCTTTCACCAGAAGGTCCTATTTATCATGCAGGAACACTATCTGGTAATCCAGTGGCGATGGCTGCAGGCTTGTCGACAATTGAATTAATATGTAAGAAAAATTTTCATTCAAAGCTTGAAACAAAAACAAAGAAACTAATGCTTGGGATAAAGAATGCAGCAGAGAAAAATAATATTGGACTTCATGTAAATTATGTTGGTGGAATGTTCGGATTTTTCTTTACAGAAAAAAAAGAAATAAATAACTTTAATGATGTTCAAGAATGTGATTCCAAAATGTTTGAAAATTTTTTTAAAATGATGTTAAAAAAAGGTGTGTACTTTGCTCCTTCTATGTTTGAAGCTGGATTCATATCAGTCAAACATACTGATCATGAAATAAAATATACAATTGATAAGGCGAATGAGGTTTTTAAGTATTTAAAAAAATAGATCCTACTCTACATACTCTTTTTTGAATCTATATAATCTTTAATTCTGTATAAACGGACTAGATAGTCTTCAGTCTCAAGTATCACCTGCTTCTCTTTTACAGACATGGGTAAAATTTCTGCAAGCCTTGAGCCTACCCACCCTGACTCTGTATAGTACTTTGGAGCATCTTCGTGGTAGAATTTCGGATATTGGTCTAAAATATTTTTTAAAAAATCTGAGTAAGGCATTAGTTCATCAGGAACCCCAATAAAGTCAGGTTCATCCATACTCTCAATGTCAGCGGTAATAAGGCCATCGGGTTGGATTTTTGTTTCTAGAATTTTGAAACGATATTTACCTCTAACTGTTATTCCAAGAAGACCATCATTCATCTGCTCCCAGTCAGTAATCTTACACAATGTGCCAACATCATAATACCCAACACTATTTGGTCTTGTAAGAGTTATGCCAAAACCTGTATTTTCTTTTACACAATTTTTTACCATGTCAAGATATCTCGGCTCAAAAATTCTTAGTGGCATATATCCACCTGGAAAAGTTATTGAACTTAACGGAAAAATTGGTATGTTATTTTTCATGGTTTCTTTATAATTTTTTTTATAATATCAGAAGTATCGCCGTTTGACATTAAAATAACAATATCAACAATTTCTGTACTTTTTTTAATTTTTTGGATAATTTCGTCTAAATTTGTTGAAAAATTAATATTTTCACTATTTGTAAGCCATTCAACATTATTTTTACAATATATATATACTTCATTTGAATCTTTGAAAGATTTAAAAAAGTTCTTTTTATGAGTTCCGGAAATCATGCTATTCGATCTTATTTCAAAAAAAGAAATAATTTTTTTATTTTTATACTTCTTTCTTAAAGCTTTTAGACTTGACTCAATTTCTGTTGGATGATGAGCAAAATCATCATATAAAGTAAATCCCTCAAATCTTATTAATTCAAGCCTCCTTTTTACACCTTTAAAACTTTCTAGAACTTTTTTTGAGTTCTGTTCTGTAATACCTATAGTTTTTGCAGCTGATATTGCTGCCGCACAATTTTTTAAATTATGCTCACCAAGCATATTAGGAATCTTTGGATTTTTTATAAAAGGAATTTTATTTGACCAACATCCTAATTCTAATAATTTTTTAATATTCTTATCATTTTGATTAAAGATAATATTCTCATTGCTCGACATAGTTCTTATTAAGAAATGAAACTGCTTTATAATTTCATCTAAATTTTTGAATATGTCTGAATGATCAAACTCAATGTTATTTATTATCAATGTGTTCGGCTTGTAATGAAAAAACTTTGATCTTTTGTCAAAAAAAGCTGTGTCATATTCGTCACCTTCTATTATAAAATATTTTGAATTATTATATCTATAGCTTGTATTTTCTTCATTATCGATCCCGCCAAGTAAGAATGATGGATCCTTGTTATTTTCTTTAAGTATTTTAATCAATAAAGATGTTGTTGTTGTCTTACCATGCGTTCCGCTAACCACAAAAACAAACTTATCTTTTAAGGCATTTTTTTTAAGCCATTCGGGACCTGAAAAATAAGAAATATTATTTGATAATATATACTCTACTGAACTATTTCCTCTGGATTGAGAGTTTCCAATTATTACAGCATCACATTTATCAATCTCGTCAATAACACTTTCAGAGACGTTTTCTTCAATGCCCATCTTTTTTAATTGCAAACTCATTGGGGGATAATAATTTTTATCTTGGCCTGTAACCTTATAGCCTTTTTCGATTGCTATTCCTGCAAGTCCAGCCATAAACGTCCCGCAAATTCCTAGAATATGAATGTGCAAAACTTTACCTTGTGAATACCCATTCACTGTCAGACGAAAGTTTTGAATTATATTGATATTTTTCGTAATTAAATTTCTTTAACTTCTTCGGGTCAGATATTTTATTTTTTATTATGTATCTACTCATTAATCCTCTTGCTTTTTTCGCATGAATACCGATAACTTTCAAGTTTCCATTTCGCTTTTCTTTAAAAACAATATTTATTAATTTAGGCTTCAATAGTTCAGTATTTATTGATTTAAAATATTCAGCGGAGGCTAAATTTATCAAAAAATCGTGATTTTTTTCTTTATTAATTGATTTTGTAATCTCTTCACCCCAGAATTGATAAAGATCTTTAAATTTACCAATCTTTAAAGGTGTTCCCATTTCAAGCCTATATGGTTGAATCAAATCAAGAGGTTTTAATATTCCATAAAGGCCAGATAGGATCCTTAGCGATTTTTGCGCATATGCAAAATCTTCTTTTTTAAAATCGTCAGCGGATATACCCTTATATACGTCTCCTTGAAATAGTAAAAGTGCGGGATGCGAATTGTTTTTATTAAAAGGTAAAGACCATTTTAAATATCTATCATAATTTAAATTTGATATTTTTTCACTTACATTCATTAATTTTGCAAGACTTGTCGAAGAATATTTTCTTAAGGTATTTACAATTTTTTTTGAATTATTTAAGTGAGGAGGAATGGTAAGCTTTGGTATAAGATTATTTTTACAATTTTCATTTAGTTTTTTTGCGGGTGAAATTACAACTAACATTACTAATTTTTCCAAAATTCAAATAAACGTGTGACAACCTCTTTCACTTTTTACACTAAACCAACTTATTAGATATTGCAAGTCTTCTGTTGCTGGCTCGAGGTCATCGATTGAGTGACCCTTTTTTAGTAATCTAAAAGCTTTTGAAAGAACACTGTAGCTCTCATCGCTTATACCATATCTTTTTATTCCAATCTTGTTAAGGCAATAATGTTTTACCGGATCTCGGCCAATTAACATAAATGGTATTACATCTTTTGAAAGTCTTGCGCCACCTGATACCATTGACAATTTTCCTATTCTTACGTGTTGATGTACCAGAGTATTTCCACCTAAAACAGCAAAATCTTCTACCATCACATTTCCAGCTAGTAAAGAGGCATTTGTTATCACAACATTATTTCCAATAATACAATCATGCCCAATGTGCGAGTTTGCCATAATCATAGTGTTACTAAAAATTTTTGTAGGCTTTGATTCATTTGTTGACCTGTGAATAGAAACATACTCTCTTATAATATTATTATCTAATATTTCTACATATGTACTAAGATCGATATCAAATTTTAAGTCTTGTGGATTTGCTCCAATAATTACATGGTCATGGATAATATTATTGTTACCTATTTCTGAGCCAGGATAAATTACACAATGAGATTCAACTTTTGTATCATCTCCAATTTTGACGTTTTTATGAATTATAGAATATGGCCCTATTTCAACATTCTTACCTATTTTAGTACCGTCATCTATTATTGCTGTGCTATGAATTTTATTTTTCATATATCAATTCTTTCATAAAATTTTTCTTCACTTATAACTTTAACCCCAAGTTTTTTTGCTTTATCTAATTTTGATCCGGGATTATCGCCGACTATTACAGCATAAGTTTTCTTTGTCACACTATTTGAAACAATTCCTCCGTTATCAATAATTAAATTCTTCAATTCCTCACGTGATTTACTTTTTAACTTTCCTGTAATTACATATATTTCATCTGATATATTTGTTGCGGAAACTTTTTTATTGACATTCAATTTTAGTCCACTATCAATTATACTTTGGATCAATTTTAAATTATTTTTGTCTTGGAAAAAATCAAAAATATTTTTTGCTGCAATTGGGCCAATATCTCTTAATTCAATAATATCTTCATATTTTGCGTTTATTAATTTATCTATGGTCTTATATTTATTTGATAGATTTCTTGCGGTAACTTCGCCTACTTCAGAAATCCCTAATGAAAAAATAAAATTGCTTAATTTTACATTCATGCTACTTTGAATTGAGTCTAAAATATTCTTAATTGATTTGTCTCCTAAGGTTATTTCGTACTCTTTTCCACTATCCTCTCTTATAGCTTTATTCATAACAAAGTTCTGTAATTTTATTTCATCTAATTTATACAAGTCTGATATATCATTTATTAGTTTTTCGTCAACCAGCCTCCCTATAAGTTTGTCACCTAATCCTTGAATATCCATTGCTTTTTTACTAATGTAATGAATTATCGCTCCTTTTTTTTGCGATGGGCATACTTTCTTTCCTGTACATTTTGCAAATGCCATATCCTTTGCCTTCTCTATCTTGGAATTACAATCGGGACATTTTTTAGGAAGACTTATTTTTTTTCTAGAAATATTTTTTTCCACAACATTAACAATTTCAGGAATTACATCACCAGCTCTTCGGATTGACACTTTATCTCCTATATGGATATCCTTTTTTTTTATTTCATCCATGTTGTGTAAGGTTGCGTTTCTAATTAATACCCCACCAACCTGGATAGGTCTTAAACTTGCTACAGGAGTTAGGACACCAGTTCTACCAACTTGAAATCTTACTTTTTCAATTATAGTAACCTTTTCTTCTGCAGGAAATTTATGTGCGATAGCCCAACGAGGTGCTCTTGATATGAATCCAAGTTTTTTCTGCATATTTAAATCATTTACTTTATACACAATTCCATCGATTTCAAAAGGTATTGATTCTCTTTTTTCAAAAATATTATTATAGAAATTTTCACAGCCGTTTTGACCAATTACAACTTTATTTAAATTGCTTACCTTAAAGCCCCACGAAGTAATTTTTTCTAATAGATCGCTTTGTGTCTTTATTTTTAATTCATCAGATGAGAAGCCAATTGAGTAAAAGAATGCATCTAATGGTCTATTTGCAGCAATAGAGGAATCAAGTTGTCTAATACTTCCAGCTGCAGCATTTCTTGGGTTTGCAAACTTCTTTTCTGTCATGTCTGAATTTATAAATTCAAAACCTTTTTTGGAGATATATACTTCACCCCTGATCTCTATAGTTTTTGGTACATCCTTTCCAAGTAACCTTAAAGGTATTGTTCGAATTGTTCTAATATTATTGGTAACATTTTCTCCTGTTGTTCCATCTCCTCTTGTTGTAGCTATTTTTAAAATTCCTTCTTCGTATAAAAGGTTTATAGCTAATCCGTCTAGCTTAGGCTCTGCAGAGAACTCCATTTTTTTATGATCAATATTTAATTGTTTTTCTAACCTTTCCATATAGAGATTTAAATCTTCGGATTTAAATACGTTATTTAATGATAACATTGGTTCTTTATGATTAACTGCTTCAAATTTCGAAAGTGGTGAAGCTCCTACTCGTTGAGACGGCGAGTCATCAGTAATCAAATCAGGAAACATTTCCTCCATAGTTAAAAGTTTTTGAAATAAAACATCATAATCATGATCAGATATCTTGGAGTTATCAAGAACATAGTATTGATAATTATAAATATTTATCTTATCTCTTAACTTTTCTAAGTCTTTTTTGATGTATACTGTATCTTTAATACTCATTTCTGTATGAATCCAAAAAATTTTCCATATTTTTTATTTTAACACGGTCTAATTTTTTTTGATTTGAGTCAAAAATTGTCCCTTTGTATTCCTTTGTGAATATTTTAGCATCATTAATCATTTCATTTAAAACTTTTAGAGGGTCAATTTTTGTAGGTAGTTGAATGAAAAAAGATAAACCTCTAATTTTACTATCGTGCAATTTCTCTTTTTCCAGAAGACCCGGGCTTGAGATATTTGCGACAGAATATTTTGTACACCTGAGCTGGCTATCAACATGATATTTTTCAAAATAGCCACTTGAATTTAAAAAAATATTATTATCCTCCATAAATTTATATATATCAGAAATTTTATAGAATTTTTTTGCAACCAAATAAATTACTAATATCTCACCGATTTCC
Source organism: uncultured Thiothrix sp. (assembly GCA_902624655.1). Classification (GTDB taxonomy): domain Bacteria; phylum Pseudomonadota; class Gammaproteobacteria; order Poriferisulfidales. The sequence goes on along the minus strand of CACNYJ010000001.1, from coordinate 323,222 downwards.
TCATCTACTAAAGGTAAATTTAATTGTTTAGGCTTAAGTTCTGAAATTACAATTTTTTTCTTACTTTCAAAAAAGTTATCTTTTTTAGTGGAAATATTTATATCTTTAAATTTTACTTCGGACTGATTGCTAGTAGTTATATCAATTGTTTTTTTTAGATCGTAGTTTTTTGTTTTGTATACTTTATATTTTCTATTATTTCTACTTATAAAAAAAATATATATTAGAACTAAAAAACCAAATAAAAGTATTATTATCCTAAATTCATTATCATGCACTTATTTTAATCTCATAAATTTTATAAATCGTCTAACATACTAACATTTACAAGTTTTGACACGCCCTTTTCTCCCATTGTAACACCAATGAGCTGCTCAACATATTCCATTGTTATTTTTTTATGCGTTATAAGAATAAACTGAATTTTTTCGCTCATTTCTGTGAATAAATTACAAAATCTCTCTATATTAGCATCGTCTAATGGCGCATCTACTTCATCAAGCATACAAAAGGGTGACGGGTTAAGAGAAAATAGCGCAAATACCAAAGATAAAGCTGTTAGTGCCTTTTCGCCACCTGATAATAAATTTATTGAGGTAAGTTTTTTTCCAGGTGGGCTTGCAAAAACAACAACCCCTGTTTTTAAAAGGTCGTTTTCAGTCATTTTAAGATATGCTTTTCCGCCATTAAATAATTTCGGAAAAATTTCCTGAAGCTTATTGTCTACTTGATCAAAAGTATTCTTAAACCTTTCTTTTGTATCTTTATCAATTTTTTTTATTGCCTCTTCTAAGGAATCTAATGCAGACAACAAGTCTTCTTGTTGCAAAGACAGATAAGACTTTCTCTCCTCATATTCTTTGAATTGATCAATTGCTGCCATATTTATTGGCCCCATACGATTTAATACAGAAGTGATTTCGCTTTCTCTTTTTTTCCATTTGGACAGATCGTAATCAATATTTACATCTAAAATAGATTGTCCGTCTAAACCAAGTTCAGAAAACTGCTCCTTTAGTATTTTAACTTGCCCCACAATTTCCTGAATACCCTTTTCATCATTAGAAATATCAGCTTTAACCAAATCAAGTTCGTTTACTAAATCTGACTTGTTATTTTCAAATTCAGTAATTTGATCACTATATTTTGTTATCAAGGCACGAACTTCTTTCAATTGTTTATCTTTTTGATTTTGTATTTCAAGATATTTAGTTAGCATTTTTTCTAATTCAGATAACTTCATATCAGGCTTTTCGGTCTTAGTTTCGAAAATTTTAACATTGCCTGACATTTGCTCGAGCTCTTTATTATTAAGCTTTATATTATTGTGTAAGTTTTCAACTTTGACTTTTTGAGTTTCGATATTTAGTTCTACCAAACGTAAATCTTCATTCTTATCAACTAATGATTCATTTAACTGCTCAAGACTATTCTTTAAGGTCTCAATGTTTTCAGTACTATTTGCAGTTTGCTTATCTAACTCCATTATCTGGTTACCAAAATTAAGTAACTCCACTTTACCGATTTCAATATGTTCAGTTACTATATGCAACTTTTCATTCTGCGAGATAATTTTATTATCAATGTCGTCTTTTATTTTTTTATTTTTTTTTGCTATTTCAAGCTCATTTGCTTGAACTGAATCTACAATTTTCTTTATATCAGAAAGTAAATTTTTTATTTTATTAGAACTATCAATTATTTTTTGATTATTTGATTCATCTAAAAAATTATTATATTTAATTATTTCAGCATGAAAATCTTTAATTTTTTCTTCAAGTTCAAAAGATTCAATCTTTTCAAGTTCGGTTAAAATATCTTTTGATGTATTTTTGTTCTCTTTGATTTCCTTTTTTAATGATTTCACCTCGTTTTCTAAATTATTTATTCTTTCGTTTATTCCAATTTTTTTCTGCTGAGTCTCATAAAGTTTTTTCGAATTATACTCATAATTTTCGATTTCATCCGACAAATCTGACTCAATTAAACTTTTTTCTTTTTCAAAATTTATGACTGATATTTTGATCTCGTCCTGATCGTTTTGAAGTGATTCTATTTGATCTTCAATTATTGATATTTCGTCACTATCTAATTTTAATCTATCTCTAAGTTTTTCAATTGATTCGATCACGCTCTCATACTGTTGCTTATTTCTTTCGGCACCTTTTTTTTCGTATTCAATAGCATTTTCTGTACGACCTACTTCGCTAAGTGCATCGTAGTAATCTTTTTGGATTTCATTCATTTCGTCAGAAATTTTTTGATAATCATCTTTTATCTTGTTAATTTCCTTATTTATGCCTGATATTTTTGCCTGTTTTTTTTCAATTTTTGTTTTTTTTATCTCTATTTTTCTATTTTTATTTTCAATAGTTTCTTGTAAGTCTCTAATGCTTATTGCAAGAATTTCGGACTTTATAGATTTTTTTTCTTCTTCTAGCTTTTTAAATTTATCTGCTTGAATAGCTTGCCTTTCTAAAGTTTTTAATTGTTTTAAAACTTCGTTTATAACGTCACCAAGTCTATCTAAATTTTCTTTTGTATGCTTAATTTTATTTTCAGTTTCTCTCTTTCTTTCTCTGTATTTTGATATACCTGCAACTTCTTCAAGATAAACTCTGAACTCTTCTGGTTTTGATTCAATTAACTTAGATGCCGTTCCTTGATTGATAATCGCATAACTTTTTGGACCTAATCCGGTGCCCATAAATATATCTAATATATCTCTTCTTCTGCAGTGGCTATTATTTAAAAAATACTTTGAGTTTCCGTCTCTTGTTACTTCACGTTTTACAGATATTTCATCATATTGAGCATATTGACCGCCTATCCTATTTTCAGTATTTGAAAAAAGAAGTTCGACATTTGCATAATCGTGCGGTTTTCTTGAATCTGTGCCATTGAAAATTACGTCATCAATATTGTCACCACGAATATGTTTAGACGTTTCTCCTAAAACCCACTTCACAGCATCAATTATATTTGATTTTCCACAACCATTTGGCCCTACAATAGCAGTCCTCTTTTCTGATAAAGAAATTTCGGTTTTATCAACGAAAGATTTAAAGCCTGAAATTTTTATATTTGTTAATCTCAATATCTTTCCTTCTAACAATAATAATGATTTGTTTTGTTGTAAATCTTAAATATAATGAGCTTTATGAGTAATGATATATTAGAAACATTCGAAAATCCAAACATGTCACGTGATTATACTATAAACTTTGAAATTCCAGAGTTCACAAGCTTGTGTCCAAAAACTGGGCAGCCTGATTTCGCTAATATTCTTATAGAGTATATCCCCGATAAGCTTTGTGTCGAGCTTAAATCACTTAAATTATACTTTGTATCGTTCAGGGATAAACCTGGTTTTCACGAAGATTTAACTAATCAAATTCTGAATGATCTTGTGAAATTATTAAACCCTACATATATGAATATTAATGCCGAATGGAATGTGAGAGGGGGTATATATACCTCGGTAAATGTAACTCACGAGAAAAATATAAAAAAATAAATTTACTTCTCTTTGGTTTTTAGATCAAAAATTATGGTTATCCCAGTTAGGTCAATTTTTTTTCTTATAAAGTTTGATAGATAACGTAAATAATCTTTTGAGAGTTTATCAACATAATTTCCGTGAAGAATGAGCCTTAAGGGGTTATTGCCGCCCTGATGAACGTATTTAATCTTAATTCTTTTTCCGCCATAGGATGGTGGTTGATGTTCAATTATAGCTTTTTGTATAATATCGTTAAGAACAGGCGTGCTAATTGATTTTTGGCTTTGTATGTAAATCTTTACCGCTGAATTAAGTAATTTTTTTACCCCAATTCCTGTTTTAGATGATATTTTTATTATCGGAATATGATTAATAAAGTTAAATTTTTTATCAATACTAGCATCAAGAAGTTGGTGTTTATAATCATCTATATCATCAATCTTATTCAAACCAATTACGGCAGGCTTTCCAATTTCTACAACTCTACCAATCAATGATAGGTCTTGATCTGTAATACCATCCAATGAATCGATAAGGATTATAACAACATCTGAAGCCTGAACGGTTTTTAATGTTTTAATAACACCAATGACTTCTAAAAAATTATTTTTTGTTTTACTTTTTTTTCTAACGCCTGGTGTGTCAACAATATTAAAATTATGTCCATATTTCTTTACAGGTATTTTAATACAGTCTCTAGTTGTACCTGGTCTATTTTGGGTTACCTGTTTATTATTTCCAAATAAAAAATTTGCCAAAGTAGATTTTCCAACATTTGGTTTTCCTAAAATTGCAATATTCGTATTCTCAGGATCATCTTTAATTTCTTTTTTTAAGGAGGAGATATTTGATGCTATCTTTTCCATAGTATCTTCAATACCCTCTCCTGTTTTAGCTGAGATAAGACAAAAATCTTTAAACCCTAATTCAGAAAATTCCGAAATAACTAAGTCTTTCTGTGTTCTATCTATTTTATTTATTATGAAGAAAATCTTTTTTTCTAACTTTCGTATTTTTTTTGCAATTTCTAAATCGGTGCTTACCAGGCCCTGTTCTGCATCAACTATAAACATGATAATGTCTGAGTCAACTATAGATTCAAAAGTATTTGCTTCAGTTAATTCGCCTAAATCGTCATCTCTAAAAAATAATCCAGCTGTATCAACTAAATGAAAGATTTTTTCACTTGAGTAACAAATACCATTTTGACAGTCTCTTGTGTAACCAGGAGTATCTGCAACTATTGCATTATTTGTTTTTGTGAATTTATTAAAAATTGTGGACTTGCCAACATTTGGTCTGCCAACTAAGGTAACTATATTACTCATAAAATATCATATATTCTTATTCGCTTATCGCCTCTTCAGATATACTAATAACATATTTCTTCAGAGAAAATTCTTTATCTAATAAGTATAATGCATCGTAATCTGCAAAGTAAGATTGAATGGGGTTTTTTGCTTTAAATCTACCAATGATACTCCCATCCTGTGCATCAAGAATGTGAATATAATTTTCAATATCCGCGATTATAATAAGATCATTAAAGTAAACAGGAGAGCTAATTAATCTACCAGAAAATTTATCTTGTTTCCATGAAGGTTTTCCAGAGAATTTGTCAATACTCCACAAGACGCCGTTATTATCATTATAAAATACGTTTTCCGAATCACCATCAAGCCCATGGAGTGATGATGCGTTCCTCGACCACAATACTTGTCCCGAAAATGTATCTACAGCTACCAGACTTCCTTGATAGGATATAGCGAAAAGAGTTCCGTCATCAATTAACATTTTTCCATCAACGTCATTAAGTCTATCAATAATTGTGTCTGTCTTAGTGGAAGGAATTTGAATTTGCCAATTAATATCTCCATTAAGATAGTTGTAAGAAATAATCTTACCATCCTCAAAACCAACTATTACCATGTCATTGAAAATTAATGGTGAACTTGAACCTCTTACTGAAAGAGGCGCGGGTATCTGAGAGTTTACCCACATAAATTTACCAGTTTTTATATCTATAGCTGTAATCTTACTATCATTTGTTTTAACAAATATCATATCGTTGTGTGTTTTAGATAATGACATTACTTCGCTCGACATAACACGCTGCCACAACACAGAATTATTTTCCCTACCAATTGCGGTTACAGTATCTTGTTGCGAACCAAAATATATCAATTTGGAGTCAGCAATTATTTCTGAAAAAACATCTAACTCAATTTCTATGGATTTCTCTAATTTACCATTATCGGCTGAAAGTATATGAATATTTTTCTCATTTGTTGCCAGAAAAATTTGATTTTCATATTTATAAAGGTTAAGAAAAGAATAAGTCTCCTCTATTTCTCCAGAAAATTTATTTTTCCAAACTAAATCAATATTTACTCTTGAATTAAAACTTGGAAGATCTGAGTACGGTTTTGTTTCCTCTTCAAAATAATCAGAAATAAAATCTGGAATAAAACCAGGTAAAAAACCTTCTTTTGATGAGCATGAACTCGTAATTAGAATTAATAAAATAATTATATTCTTCATGGGATTTTAATCTTTTACGAAATTTCTTTTCATCAATAAATTCTCATTATCTATTGCTGTTGCCTCAAGGGCATCATTATAATGTAGAAGAGATTGTGCTTTGTCTCCCTTAAAATTATATATATCTCCTTTAATTTCTGAAAGAATATGCTGAAAAGATTCTTTTGGTTTTACCTTATCTAAAAATAGCAATGCATTATCATAATCTTTATTTTCTATGAGAATTAAGGAAATTTTTATGTAAGCTAAACTTACATAAGCTTCGTTATGATTTATTTTTATAATATCTTCTAAATATTTTTTTGACAAATCGTAATTTTTATTTTCAAATTCTTTCTTTGACAGAATAAATTTTGCTAAAGTTTCGTATACTGAATCTTCATGATTTTCAAAAATTTTTTCTGCAAGCTGCTGAGTTTCTTCTGGGGTATTAGCTAAATTAATTAGTTCGTAATAAATGTCAGAGGCGCTAATATTTTTTTGTTCAACCCTATATTGCTGAAAATTCCATAGCAAAGGTATTGCTACTCCTATAGTAGCTCCTATAGCTATATATTTTATATTGTTTGTTACCCAAGCAGCTACTCTGCTACTTATATCTAATTTTTCTTGATCCATAATTATACCTATAAAACAAATTTTGTTTTTATGTAATCTCCTATCTCATTCAAAACTATAGTATCTTGCTCACTTGAATTCATATTTTTAATTTGAATAGAATCACCAGCTGCCTCATTCTCGCCAATTATAATACAATAATTTGCTTCCAGTTTATTGGCTTTTTTTAGCTGTGCTTTTAGATTACTGCAGCTATAGTCTACTAAAATTGAAAAATTGTCTGAATATTTCCTGATTTCACCCGAAATCTTTTGAGCATAAGCGAAATCCTCTTCTCTTAGAACAGCAACATAAAATTTTATATTCTCATTGTAATTAATATCATAATTTAAAAATTCAATAAGCCTATCGATACCAATTGCAAAACCTAAAGCAGGAACTTTTTTATTGAAAATATTTTCGAATAAAAAGTCATATCTGCCTCCAGCACATATGGTATTTTGTGTGTTTTCTGTATTATCAATATATTCAAATACGGTTCTGTTGTAATAGTCTAAGCCTCTAACTAAATGTAAGTCAATTTCATAATTTATATCATTTTTAATTAGTCCGTCTACAAATTTTTCAAAATGTAAAGCTGAACCTTTCGAAATGTAATTACTGATCTTGGGAGCATCTATTAAAATATTTTTTATGCTTTCTTTTTTTGAGTCTAAAATTCTTAAAGGGTTCTTTTTTATTTTTTGCTTATCGTCGTCTTCAAAATATTTTTCATATTTCGCTAAGTATTGTATAAGATTTTTTGTATATTTTTTTCTATCTTCAGAGTCTCCAATAGTATTAATTTTTAGCTTTGGATTGATTTTTAGTTTTTCCCACATGTATTTTGTAAGAAGAATGATTTCAATATCAGCTTCATAGCTTTCAACACCAGTAAATTCTACTCCAAATTGATGAAATTGACGATACCTTCCTTTTTGTGGTCTTTCATGGCGAAAAAAAGGCCCGCAATACCATAACTTATTAATTGTGTTGCTTGATCCACTCTCAATTATTGCCCTAACACATGATGCTGTTCCTTCAGGACGCATTGAATATGAATTCCCTTTTGAGCCAACAAAAGTGTACATTTCTTTATCGACTATATCTGTTCCATCGCCAATTGACTTTATAAATAATTCCGAATCCTCAAGAAGTGGCGTTCTTATTTCTTTGTAACCAAATTGTATTGCCGAAGACATTAAAATATTTTCTATGCTCCTGTAGATTTTACAGTCGCTTGGTAAAATATCTTTCATGCCACGAACAGACTGGATTTTCTTCATTATGCTTTTATTCTTTAATCTTTACTTTGCCAACATTATTTTCAGGATTAACATACTGCACATTCACTTTGTTCTTATTATACGTTATATTTACAACTGTTGCGTTACCTAATAATATCTCGAAAGGTGAATCAATATTAATATTTAATTTTGTACCATTTTTTACCAATTCAAAAAAAACAATATTTCCATTAGAATCAATTATTTCTGTCCATGAGTCTCCACTATAGTCTATAGATAGTACATTATTTATGACATCGCTTTTATTTAAATTTATGTCTTTATTAACTGAAGATTTCAATTCATCGGTTTTAAGAATCTCAATTTTATCAGTTATTCTATTATTTATTCTGGTAACTAAATTATCACTATTGTTAGATTCGTTGTTAACAAATTTATCTGTCAAATTTATATTTTCTTCTTTAGGAGGCTGTTTAACAGACAAGTCAACTTGTTTTTCGTCTTGGAATTCTTTATTACTTTTTTGAGAATAAAAAACAATAAAAATAAAAAAACAAAAACTAAGAAGAAATATAATTTGTTTTGTTATTAACGAATTATTACTTGTTGTTTTTTTATTTTTTTTACTAATTTTTTCTTTTATTTTTTTTTCTTTTTTTATATCAGGTAAGTCGATTTTTACTCCAAGTAAGTTTGCATAATTTTGTAAATAGCCTTTTAGAAAAACATAATTATTAAATTTTTCAAAATTCCCATTTTCAATATCATCAATAATTTTTTGATCTAATCTTAATTCAATAGCGACTTCTTGAGTTGTAATCTTTAATTTTTCTCTATTTTTTCTTAATATTTTGCATGCAATTTTAAGTGAATCGGAATTTGCCATTTTAAATTATCTTGTTCTTTCGAAAATTTCAGATTCGTTAAAAAAATAATTAATTTCCTCAATTGCAGTTTCAGGAGCATCTGAGCCATGTACAGCATTTTCATCAATGCTATTTGCAAAATCTCTTCTTATAGTTCCTGCATTTGCTTGATCTGGATTTGTAGATCCCATAATATCTCTATTTTTTTTGATTGCATTTTCACCTTCTAGAACCTGAACAATAACAGGGCCAGAGGTCATAAAGTTAACTAAATTTTCAAAAAAAGGTTTATCTTTATGTATTATATAAAAGCCTTCTGCCTTTTCTTTTGATAAGTGAATCATTTTTGATGCCACGATTTTAAGCTCATTCTCTTCAAATCTTTGCAGAATTTTTCCGATGACATTTTTCCCAACAGCGTCAGGTTTTATAATTGATAATGTTCTTTCTTTTGGCATTTAGTTCTCCCTGTAATATTATTTTTCTTCAATCCAACTCATTTGTATTGATTCAAGTATTTTTTCATTTGATCTTTGTGGATCATCACTAAAATCATCTAATTTTGTTACCCACTCATGTAAGTCAGTAAATCTGATATATTGAGGATCAACCTCTGGATATTTCTCCAAAAGTTCAATTGCAATATCTAAGCTGTCTTCCCATTTTAAACTCATAATTATTTTCTAGTGATTTTCTGAAACCATATTAATAGTATATTTTGGTATTTCAATAACTAAATCTTCATCTCCTGTAAGTGTTTGGCAACTTAAGCGAGATTCGGGCTCCAAACCCCAAGCTTTATCAAGCATATCATCTTCATTTTCGGATGATTCTTGAAGAGAATCAAAGCCCTTCCTAACGTAAACATGGCATGTTGTGCATGCGCATGACTTCTCACATGCGTGTTCTATTGCAATGTTATTTTTCAATGCGATATCACATATGCTAATTCCCTCTTCGACTTCAATTTCAAGGCCCTCTGGGCAAAGATCTTTATGGGGTAAAAAAGTAATTTTTGGCACTTATTTAAACTCCTCGATATCAGTTCCTTTCATTATCTTTTGAATATTTGAATTCATTCTTCTTGAAATATAAATTTCAGAAACTTTTTCTAAATTTTTTATTGCACTAATTATCAAATCTTTTTCTCTTTGTTCAATTTTCTGTTCTAAATTATCTCTTGCCTTACATATCTCGTCGAATTCCCTAGAATCTAAAAGTTCCTTCCCATCTATTTTAAGTGCAGAATTAATAGAAAGTATTACTCGTTCTGCTTCAACTATAGATTCTCTCAAAAGTCTGTTAGTTATATCCTCTTCCGCATTTTCAAAAGAAGCTTTAAGCATCTTCTCTATCTGAGAATCACTCAATCCATATGATGGTTTCACCTCAATAGAGGTTGTTTTACCAGTTGTTGTTTCCGTTGCTGAGACATTTAAAATTCCGTCAGCATCAATTTGAAATTCTAATTTTACTCTTGCCGACCCAGCTAACATTGGTGGTATGTCTTTAACAACAAACTTTGCTAAGGATCGACAATCACTCACAATATCTCGCTCTCCTTGAACTACATGAATACTCATCGAAGTTTGCCCATCCTTAAATGTTGTGTACTCTTTAGAGCTACTTACCGGTATCGTGCTGTTTCTTGGAATAATTATTTCTACAATTTCCCCCATGGTTTCAATGCCAAGTGAAAGAGGAATGACATCAAGTAATAAAAGATCTTCATCTAAATCACCAGCTAAAATACTTGCTTGTATACTTGCTCCAATTGCAACAACGTTATCTGGATTAATATTAGATAAAGTTTGCTTATTAAAAAATATTTCAACTGATTCTTTGACAAAAGGTACTCTTGTTGATCCTCCTACCAAAATTATTTCATCTAGGTCCTGAAATGATAATTTTGAATCAGATAAAACTTTCCTACAAATTTGTAAAGTATCTTGAACAAGACTTTCTATAATTCTATTAAATTCTTCGCGCGTAATTATAAATTTCTTTTCTTTAAAACCAAATTTGTTGAGATCTATTGTGAATTCATTGTTATCAGAAAGATGATATTTAATCTCTTTTGCATAAAGATATAATTTATTTCTTAGTTCGTTATCAACATTTAGATCAAATTTTTCAACAATATATTTTACAATTAGATTATCGAAATCATCACCTCCAAGAGAACTATTTCCACCTGTTGCTAATACCTTAAAAACACCATCATTCAAATCTAAAACTGAAACATCAAAAGTTCCTCCGCCAAGGTCATAAACTAAAACCTTTGATACTTTTTTAGCTTCTAAGCCATAAGCTAGTGCAGCTGCAGTTGGTTCATTCAAAAGTCTAAGAACTTTAAGGCCAGAAAGATTCGCAGCATCTTTTGTTGCTTGTCTCTGAGCATCGTCAAAGTATGCGGGAACGGTTATGACACAGCCTATAATTTCTCCATTCAATTTTTCTTCGGTAAAATTTTTTAAATATTTTAAAATCTCTGAAGATATTTCTATCGGAGTCAAAACTTTATCAAAAACTTCAAATTTAATGATGTTTTCATCAGGAATGAATTTACATGGCAAATAAGGTTTGTTTTTTTGAAAATCTTTAGTATTTTTTCCTATGAATCTTTTTATTGATCGAAACGTTATTAAATCTTCTTGATTTGATTCATTGCAAATAATTACAGTTCCATCTTCTTTATATTGCACCACTGAGGGAAATAACTCCTTATTTCCCTTATCTGTAAGAACTGTTGGTGAGCCATTCTGAATCACAGCTACAAGAGAATTAGTTGTGCCTAAATCAATACCAATAAAGAATTTTTTCTCATGCGGTGCTTGTGTTTTTCCTGGTTCAGATATTTGTAATAAAGCCATTTCTTAATTATCCTTTAATATTTCATTTTCGATAGATAAATAAAATTTCATTTCCTTGACTTTTTGAGATGCTTCTTCAAAAATATTATCATTGAATTTTTTTTTAAAACCTTCCAAACATTCCTTCTTATGCTCGTTTATCTTTTTTATAAAATTTTTTTTAAGATTAGAATTTTGGCTTTCTTTAATCTCCTCAAGTTCCTCTCTCAATTCCATTTGATGCATTAAGAAATCAGGATCAGAAATTGTTGTATTTTGATCATCGATCTCATAACCATTAATTTTCAATAAATACATACTTTTTAAATAATCGTTGTTTAATGTCTCATAAGCTTCATTTATATACGATATAATTTGCAATGAAATTCTTTTTTCCTGATCGCTAGCATTAACAAATTTATCTGGATGGAAAGTTTTCTGGAAGTTAAGGTATTTCTTTTCTAAATTTTCTTGATTGACATCAAAAGAACTTTCTAATTCAAAAAGTTGGAAATAGTTTTGGTTAAAATCAATTGCCATGTGATGTTCCTAATAAAAAAATTTATATTTATTTCTTTATCTTAAACGCTAAAACTTTCGCCACATCCACATCTTGCTTTTTCGTTAGGATTTATAAACTTAAAACCCTCATTTAACCCTTCTTTGCCAAAATCAATTTCTGTGCCATCTAGGTACAGAAGGCATTTTGGATCTACGATAATTTTGATACCTTTCTCCTCAAACACTGTGTCTTCCTTTTCTATAGTGTCAGCGAATTCGATTACGTAAGACATTCCAGAGCAACCTGTAGTTTTTATGCCAATTCTTAGTCCTACTCCATGACCTCTGTTACCGAGAAATTTTTTTGCTCTATCAGCCGCATTTTCTGTAATCGTTATTGCCATTTAATTAAGCTATCTCTTCTTTCTTTACATTTTTTTCGTAATAGTCGTTAACTGCAGCCTTAATAGCGTCCTCTGCAAGAACAGAACAATGAATTTTCACAGGCGGTAATGCAAGTTCTTCAGCGATCTCACTATTTTTAATTTCTTGAGCTTGCTCCACTGTTTTGCCTCTAACCCACTCTGTAAGTAAACTTGATGATGCAATAGCAGATCCACATCCATAAGTTTTGAATTTTGCGTCTTCTATTACTCCTTCGTCATTAACCTTTATTTGAAGTTTCATGACATCTCCGCAAGCTGGGGCACCAACCATGCCAGTTCCTACAGATTTATCATTTTTATCCAAAGTTCCAACATTCCTTGGATTTTCATAATGATCTAAAACTTTCTTACCATATGCCATTTTATTTTCTCCTATCTAATAATTCTTAGTGTGCTGCCCATTCTATCTTACTCATATCAATGCCATCTTTATACATTTCCCATAAAGGTGATAAAGCTCTTAATTTTTCAACAGCTTTTGAGACTGTCTCGATTGTAGTGTCGATCTCATCTTCTGTTGTAAACCTACCAATAGACATCCTTAATGAACTATGAGCAAGTTCGTCTGATCTTCCGATTGCTCTGAGAACGAAACTCGGTTCCAAGGATGCAGAAGTACATGCGGACCCACTTGATACCGCAATATCCTTAGTCGCCATAATCAAAGATTCTCCCTCTACATAATTAAAACTAATATTCATAATACCTGGATACCTATTCTCGAAATCACCATTTAAATAAACTTCCTCAATATCTTTCAAGCCATTCCACAATCTATTTCTCAATTGAGAAACTTTATCATAATCACTTTCCATTTCCTCTTTTGCAATTCTGAAAGCTTCTCCCATTCCAACTATTTGATGGGTTGGTAATGTACCTGAACGTAACCCTCTTTCATGACCTCCGCCATGTATCTGAGCTTCAAGTCTCACTCTGGGTTTTCTTCTGACGTACAAAGCTCCGATACCTTTTGGTCCATAAATTTTGTGTGCTGAGAAACTCATTAAGTCTACTTTCATTTTTTGTAAGTCTATCTCAACCTTACCTGCGCTCTGAGCAGCATCAACATGAAAAATAATTTTTTTACTTCTCGCTAATTCTCCTATTGCTTCAATATCTTGAATAACTCCTATTTCATTATTTACATGCATAATGGAAATTAATACTGTGTCATCTCTAATCTCTGACTCTAGCTTTTCAATATTAATGAGCCCATTTGGCATTGGTTCCATATAAGTTACTTCAAATCCTTCTCTCTCCAATTGTCTACAGGCGTCTAAAACTGCTTTGTGCTCAGTTTTAATAGTAATTACATGTTTTCCTTTTTTCTTATAAAAATGAGCAGCTCCTTTAATTGCTAAATTATCAGACTCAGTTGCTCCACTAGTCCAAACAATTTCCCTTGGGTCTGCATTTATTAGATCGGCAACGTGCTGTCTACTTTGAGAGACCGCATCGTCTGCGTCCCAACCAAAGCTATGTGATCGAGATGCTGGGTTACCGTACATTCCGTCTGTTGTCATATACTCAAGCATCTTCTTTGCGACCCTATCGTCTATGGGTGTTGTTGATGCATAATCTAAATAAATTGGTGTTTCCTTTTTGCTCATTTAATACTCCGATAATTTAATCTCTTTAATATCACTATTATTTTTAGAGATTACTTGTTGCAAAGTAATGTCTGATAAAAAATTTTTTATCTCAACTCCAAGGTCTTGCCATAAGTTATGAGAAATGCACTGATGATTATTATGGCAATTTGATTTTCCATTACATGCCGTAGTTTCCAAATCTTCATCAACAGCCTGAATGACTTCAGATATCACAATATCGTCAGCACCCTTCGATAACATATAACCTCCTCCTGGACCTTTAATGCTTTCAACAAGTCCACTCTTCTTTAGTCTAGAAAATAATTGCTCAAGATATGATAAGGAAATATTCTGTCTATCTGCTATTTCGGGCAACGATATCGGATTACCTTTATTATGGTAAGCAATATCTAGCATCGCTGTGACAGCATATCTACTTTTTGTGGTCAATTTCATATTTCATTAAGTCATTATTTACTAATACTACAATAATGATTTAACCTAGTAATATTGTCAACTATTATTTGTTTATATGTTATTGATTTTATTGAGAATGATTCTCAATTGCAGTTAGTATTCCCCTTAAAATATTGATTTCTTCTTCTGTTAAATCAGCTTTTTTGAAGATATGTTGAATTTTTCTAGAGATCATTGGTCTATCATCTTTAATAAAATTTATATCTTTCAGTACTTTATCTGTATGTTCTAAAAAAGCAGTTACCTTATCATGACTTGCAAGATTTTTTTTATCGATTTTATTGATATTTGACATACCTGTATTAGATTTCATTAAAATCTCGTACAAAATTATTTGTAATGATGAAGCAATATTTAAACTCGTGTATGCTTTATTTGAGGGTATGTGGCAACCAATATTGCATTTTGATAGCTGATCGTTTGTAAGTCCTCTTGACTCATTTCCCAGAAGGATTGCAATTTTGCCATACTGATATTTTGAAATATTATCTGCTAATTTTTTTGGATTGATAATTTCTATAGGGATATCTCTCTGTCTAGCTGTTGTTCCAATAACAAAATTACAATCTTTTAGGACGATATTTAAATTCTTACTTACTTTCGCAGATTCTAATATATCTTTTGCATTAGATGCCATTGCAAATGAAATATCATTTATTTCGCATAACGGGTTTACAACATGTAGCTCGCTAAATTGCATAGTTTTCATAGCTCTTGCTACTGATCCAATATTTCCTGGATGACTGGTTTCTAAAAGAACTATTTTTACATCTGAAAATTTAATCATCTGTTAAATTATATATTTTTAAAATTTGTTATCATGTATTATAGTAGCATCATTTGTTGATCTAAAAGTGTGAATATATGAATAAAACCTTTAGTGCTCAGTTGAATACTGCTGTCAATACTTCTTTGCTCGCTGGTAAATCTGTAATGAGATTCTATTCAAGATTAGACAGTCTTAAAATTACTTCAAAAGGATTTAACGACTATGTATCAGAAGCTGACCAAGAGTCTGAAAAAATAATTACAGATGAGCTTACAAAAAAATATCCAAATTATAAAATTACAGCAGAAGAGAGTGGATCTAACAATGTTAATTCAGAATATGAATGGTTTATTGATCCTTTAGATGGAACTACAAATTTTATTCATGGAATTCCGCAATTTGCGATATCCATTGGTCTTTGTAAAAATAAAGTTCCAATACTTGGAGTAGTGTATGACCCCTTCAAAAATGAGCTTTTTTGTGCGGAGGAGGGAAATGGCGCCTATCTTAACAACAAAAGGATCAGGGTTTCAAATTGTTATAAAATTAAGTCAGCGGTTTTTGGTACTGGCATACCTTATCGAAAAAAAGATACTTCCGGAGTTTACATTGAAACACTTCGCGCCTTAATGGATGCAAGATGTGGCAGCATAAGAAGACTTGGCGCAGCTGCTTTAGATTTGGCATATGTTGCTGCAGGAAGGCTTGATGGATTTTGGGAGTTCAATTTAAAACCTTGGGATATAGCTGCTGGTTCTATAATTGTACTTGAAGCTGGAGGTTATGTGAGCGATATTGATAATTCTACAAATTTCTTTGAATCAGGAAATGTATTAGCGGCAAATATTAATCTTCACAAAGAGATTATAGAAAATCTCAAAGGGAAAATTTAAGGCTGATCTTTGATATACCATTCAATAGTTTTCTCAATTCCTGTTTTGAGATCCTGGGTTTTGCCAAAACCAAGTGACTTAAGTTTGTCGATACTTAGACATCTATATGGAATTGCAACTGGTTTCTCTGGTTGAAAAATTATCTTTTTCTTTTTAATACCTTTTTTAATAGCGACTGTGGCAATAGCATTAATAACATCGGAGATTGAAACAGTGTAACCTGTGGCAACATTTATAGGATCTATTGATTTACCTTTCTCAAAAACAGTCATGCAACCGGCAACAAAATCTTCTGTAAACATTAAGTCACGTTCTTCTTTACCTTGCCCCCAAACTTTCAGATCGTCAGAGCTTTTGTCCAAATATTTTTTTATCAAAGCTGGTACATAATGGCAAGTTGCTAAATCAAAATTATCATAACAACCATACACAGCGCCAGCCCGGGCGATTATAATTTCAAGATCAGAATGTTCACAAAGGTGTTCTAATAATCTTTCAATATAGCGACGCATTTCACCATATCCCGTGTAAGCAGGTTGGTCTTGGAAATATTCTTCTTCTTTAATTGGATATTCGGCGTTCTTATAACCAGTTGAGCTTGAGCTATAAAGCATTTTTTTAATACCATTTTCAGCAGCTGCGCTTGCGACATTAGCTGTTAACAATATGTCATCAACGTAGAGAGCTAAGTCATTTACAGTAGCAGCATTTCCAACCCTTCCTGCCATATGAATTACATAATCGGCATCGCGAATAACTCCTTTTGTAATCTCTAAGTCGTAGAGATTTACTTTCGCAAAAGAGATCCTTTCGGAGCCATATTCTTGAAAATATTTTTCTTTAACTTGCAAGCCTCTTGAATTTCCTAAACATAGAACTTCATAATCCGTTTTTTTCATCAAGTGTATAAGGAAGTTTGTGCCTATGAAGCCAGTCGCGCCTGTAAGAATTATTTTAGACATAATTTTTTTATTCTTTAAAATAATTACTTTAAACTAATGGTAAATAATTATCAACCAACCTTTGTAACCTTAATCCTAAAATCTATTAAGGTTTTTCATCGTCAATTTCAATAACAACGTCCTTTGCAGATATATTTAACAATAATAAAGTAGCGCTTGCTATATAGATTGAGGAGTAGGTTCCTATAATAACACCGATCAATAGTGCAAACGAAAACCCAAAAAGTATTTCTCCGCCAAAAAATATTAATGCAAGTAAAACGAGAATGGTTGTTAAAGATGTAATAAGTGTTCTTGATAAAGTCTGATTTATGGATTGATTTACTAAAGAGGTGGCATTTGTATTCTCAATAATAGCTGATTTAAAATTTTCTCTTATTCGATCGAAAACTACAATGGTATCATTTAATGAATAGCCAATTACAGCAAGTATTGCTGCAAAAACGCTTAGATTAAATTCGATTTGGGATATAGAAAATATTCCCATAATTAATACAACATCATGAATTAACGCTAAAATCGCACCAATTGAAAATCTATATTCAAAACGTAGTGTAATGTATATCATTATTAAAACTAAGGCAATAAGCGCTGCAAGAATACCTTGGTCTCTTAATTCTTCTCCGACTTGAGCGCCAACATACTCAACCCTCTTTAAAGTAAAATCAAATTCTTTTTTTAGATCTATAGTTAAATTATTACTTAAGTTTGACTCATTTGTTGATATAATGTTTTGTATTCTTATTAATATATTATTTTTTGAACCGAAATATTGAGCTGAAGATTTTAAATAATTATTTTCAACTAAAAAATCTCTAATTTCATCTATAGGGGCATCATTAACAAAGCCGATCTCGACTAGAGTGCCTCCTTTGAAATCTACTCCATAGTTAAAACCCTTTGAAAAAATACTGAATAGAGAAAGTAAAATTAAAAAAACAGAGGCATAAACTGCACTTTTGTGCCATTTCATAAATTCAAAGTTGATATTTATAGTTCTCATATGCTTAATTTTTGAATTTTTAATTTAGAAGAATTTTCGTAGGCAATATTTGCTAAAACTCTTGTAACTATAATTGCAGTAAACATTGACGAAATTACTCCAATTGATAATGTAACAGCGAAACCTTTGATTGGGCCTGTGCCGAAAATAAATAAAATTATAGAGGCAATTAGAGTAGTGATATTAGCGTCAGCAATTGTAGAGAATGCTTTTTTGTAACCCAACTCAATTGAAGCTAATGGGGTTGAGCCATTTTTTATTTCTTCTTTAATTCTTTCGAAAATTAAAACATTCGCATCAACAGCCATTCCAACAGTTAGAACAATTCCAGCTATTCCCGGTAAAGTTAAAACAGCCCCTGGTATCAAAGACATTACTGAAATAATTATTAATATATTTAGTGTAAGAGCTGTATTTGCAAAAAGTCCAAATGCTCTATAGTAGTAAATCATGAAAAGCAAAACTAAAATTAAGCCAATAATAACTGACATCTTTCCTTTCTCAATATTATCAGCTCCTAAACTTGGTCCAACTGTCCTCTCCTCTATAATATACATAGGTGCAGCCATTGATCCAGCTCTTAAATATAAAGCCAAGTCTCTAGCTTGTTTTGGGCTATCGAGGCCTGTTATTTGAAATGATTTAGAAAGTCGCTCTTGTATTGTCGCAATACTAATAATTTTTTCATATTTTTTTGTCACTCTTTTATTTTCACCATTTACTAATCTTGATTCTGACTTACTTTCAATAAATAAAACGGCCATTAATTTTCCAATATTATCTTCAGTTATATTAGCAAATCGTTTTGAACCAGGGCTATCCAATGTGATGTTTACTGCAGGTCTTGAATTTCTATCAAAACCTGATGAAGCGTCAACTATATTTTCACCGGTAAGAACAATATTTCTTTTAAGTAATACAGGTTGTCCAGTATCATCATAATAGAGTTTTGAATTGAACATAACTTGATTGGATTCTTCAGCAGCCATTGCATCTGAATCCTCATCAACCATTTTAAATTCCAAAGTTGCTGTAGCCCCTATAATTTCTTTTGCACGTGTTGTATCTTTAACTCCAGGTAGCTCTACCACAATTCTAGTTTTTCCACTTTGTTGTACGATGGGTTCAGCTACTCCAAGTTCGTTAACCCTATTTCGAAGCGTGGTGATATTCTGTTTTATGGCAGCGATTCTAAGTTCATTTCGTGTATTCTCTGAAATATTTAACTGAATTCCATTATCTTCAGATTTATTAATATCAAACGTATTTTGGTAGTTAGTATTAATTAAATCTTGTGCTTTTTTAAGAATTTCGTTATTAGGAAAATTAATAAAAATTTTGTTATTTTCAAAATTAAAATTTTTGTATCTAATTTTATTTTTCCTCAGCAGTGATCTTATGTCATTAGAAAATTTCCTTGACTTAGTATTTATAACTTCATCAAGATCAACTTGCATTAGAAAGTGAACTCCCCCTTTCAAATCTAACCCTAGATTCATTTTTTTTGCATTTATTGAAGATAGCCAATTTGGAACTTCACTGTAAAAAGTAGGTAGGGAATAAGTGATACTAAAAATTACTACTAAAATAACAAGTATTTGTTTTAAGGAGAAAATTTTCATATTTTTATTAGATTGATCCTTTTGGAAGAACAGTAGATATAGAGTTTTTTCTCACTTTTATATTAATACCTTTAGATATTTCTAAATCTATTGTGTCATCTTTAATACCAACAATTTTCCCCATAATACCATTTGAAACTACAACTTCAGTACCATTTGTTAATGAGTCAATAAGCTTATTATGTTCTTTTGCTCTTTTATTTTGTGGTCTAATAATCATAAAGTACATAATTACAAAAAATATGGCAATCATGATTAACATGCTCATACCTCCTCCAGATTGTGGAGTTTGAGCATATGCGTCATTAATAATATTCATTTCTATTTCCCCTTAAATACTTAAATTTCGTGATTTTGTGAATTATAAAACTCTCTGACAAAATCTTCTAGTTTATTTAATTTAATTGAATATCTCAGTTCTTCCATCAATTTTTGATAATAATATAAATTATGAATGGTATTTAGTCTTAATCCAAGTATTTCTTTGCACGAGTCTAAATGTCGCAAGTATGATCTTGAGAAATTTTGGCATGTATAGCAAGAACAATTTTCATCTATTGGTCTCAAGTCATCCTTGAATCTACTATTTCTTAATTTTAAAATACCTTTCTTTGTATAAAGAAAACCAGTTCTTGCGTTTCTTGTCGGTATAACGCAATCAAACATATCAACACCTCGCAACACAGCTTCCACAATATCTATCGGAGTTCCAACTCCCATTAAATATCTAGGTTTATCATCAGGCATTTTATGTGTAATATTATCCAAAACTTTATTTCTTTCCTCTGCAGTTTCTCCAACAGATAAGCCACCAATCGCATAGCCATCAAAACCAATATCTAATAAACCAGACAACGATTTATCTCTTAGATCATCATGAATTCCACCTTGAATAATTCCGAATAAATTACTTTTCGACTGGGTTATCGCTTCCTTTGATTTTGCCCCCCATATTAAAGAAAGCTTTAAAGATTTTTCTGCAGTATTTTTATCGGCTGGATATGGGGTACATTCGTCAAACTGCATAATTATGTCAGCGCCAAATTGTTCTTGCAGCCAAATAGATTTCTTTGAATCTAAAAAAACTTTTTCTCCATCGATGGGCGAGAGAAAATGCACACCTTTCTCTGTAATCTTCCTTAATTTAGATAAGCTAAAAACTTGATAACCACCAGAGTCAGTAATAATTGCTCCATCATAATTCATAAATTTATGTATACCACCATGATTTGAAATTATTTCGACACCTGGTCTTAACATCAAATGGAAAGTATTTGCTAAAATAATTTTATAACCAAAATCATAAATCTCCGAACCAGACATAGCTTTTACCGTTGCAGCGGTTCCTACAGGCATGAAGCATGGGGTATCAATCAAATGGCCGTTTAGACTTAGAATGCCTAGTCTAGCTTTATCTTGTAAATTTTTTAATTTAAAACTTAGCATTTTGAAAAAATTATATTTTATATTTTATAGACTAAGTTCGTTATTAAAATTTTTCAAAGTCGCAATATGATTAAAAATATTTATTATGATAACATATTTATCTAATACAGATATATTTTTACAAACGTTTATTTTTTAAATAGACTTTCATTATGGTATTATGACGTCTAAATAAAATAAAGTGAGGTGTAATATGAAAAGTATCCTAGTTTGTGGTGCTACAGGTTTCATTGGAAGAAATGTTACCCTTGGTTTATCAAAAAATATGAAATATACTATTCATGCTGTAAGATTTAATAGTCCTGCTTATAAAACCCCAAGCAATGTTAAGTGGCATAAAGCCGATTTAAGAAATCCTGATCAAGTAGAAAAACTAATTAAAGGAATTGATATCATTGTACAATGTGCAGCAACAACATCTGGCTCAAAAGATATTGTATCAATTCCTCACATCCATGTTACTGATAATGCTATTATTAATTCATATATTTTAAGGTCAGCATATAATAATAAGGTAAAACATTTTATATTCCCAAGCTGCACTGTTATGTATCCGTCATCGAGAAAGTCCACAAAAGAATCAGATTTTAATGGGAAAATAATTGATAAATATAAAGGCGCAGGAGAGACAAAAGTTTATATAGAAAAAATCTCAAAGTTTTATTCTATGCAAAGTGATATAAAATTTACGATAATTAGGCATTCAAATATTTATGGCCCATATGACAAATATGATCTTGACAGAAGCCATGTTTTTGGAGCAACTATAACTAAAGTTCTTACTGCAAAGAACAAAATTGAAGTTTGGGGAACAGGTAATGAGATACGAGATTTTTTATACGCTGATGATCTAGTAAATTTTGTTAAAATCGCTATAAGTAAACAAAAAACACAATATGAAATATTTAATTGTGGATCAGGCATTCCAATTAAAGTGAAAGATCTTGTGAAAAAAATAATAAAAATTTCTAAAAAAGATATAACTATACAATTTAATAAAAAAAAGCCAACAATTCCTTTTAATATGTATTTAAATATTAAAAAAGCACAGAAAGAAATAGGGTGGAAACCCAAAACTGACATAGATAGTGGGATCAAGAAAACTATTAAATGGTGGAAAGAAAATATCCAGTGAATTTAAAAAAAACGAAAAAATGGAAATTAATTTCTCGAAGACCTGTTTATGACGGATACCCATATTTAAAGGTTAGTATTGATAAGGTGCAGCTTCCTGATGGAACAATTATTGATGATTATCATAGAATTGAGGTTCATAATGCTGTAATGCTTTTAGTTGAAAATCAAAATGGGCAAATTCTTGTATACAATGAATATAGGCATGGTGTAGCCGATTTATCGTATACCTTGCCAGCTGGTGGTATAGAAAAAAATGAGTCCATAGAGCAAGCTTCAAGAAGAGAATTACTTGAAGAGACTGGTTATGGATTTAAAAAATGTAAACTGCTTAAAAAATATATTGTTAGTAGTAGTTACATGTTTAGCGAGATTAGTTTCATGCAAATTAAAGATATTAAAAAAATATCAGAATCTACAAGTAAAGATATTGAGAACCCTGAACATATATGGCTGAGCAAAAAAGAATTAAAAGAAGCTGTTATTGAAAATAAATTTAAAGCATTAACTTATGCGACTGCCGCAATGGTATGGTTACTTTATAATGAATAAGAAAAAAATATGGATAACTGGTGCTCAAGGAATGGTTGGTCAATCAATAGATAGATTTTTACTTAAAACAAAAAAATATTTAGTTCTTAAAACATCAAGAAAAGACTTTGATCAGTCAAATCAAGTGAAAACAAAAAATTGGATAGTAAAAAATAATCCAGACATTATCATTATTTGTTCTGCAATGGTTGGGGGGATCCATTTAAACTCAAAAAAGCCAGCTGATTTTCTTTATGAAAATTCTATAATCACTCTGAATATAATTAAAGCAGCTCATGAAGCAAATTGTAAAAAGATAGTTTTTCTAGGCGCAAGTTGCATGTATCCAAAAAATGCTAAGCAACCTTTTTCTGAAGAATCTATATTAAATGGTGAAGTAGAGAAAACTAATGAAGGTTACGCTATTGCAAAAATTTTAGGGGTAAAGTACCTTGATTTTCTAAATCAGCAGTATGGAACTAAGCATATTAGTATAATACCAACTGCTAGCTATGGGCCAAAAGATTGTTATGATGAAAGTAAAAATCATGTAATCCCTGCTTTAATTAAAAGAATTCATAACGCCAAAACTAAAAACAAAAAGGAAGCTGTTATATGGGGAAGTGGTAATGCAAAAAGAGAATTTATTCATGTGGATGACATGGCAAACGGCATAATGCATATTATTGAAAATTATAAGGAGAACAGCCCGATTAACCTTGGAAGTGGCGAAGAGGTAACAATTAAAAAACTTTCAAAAATAATATGTAATGTTATAGGTTATAAAGGCATGTTAATTTTTGATAAAAGTAAGCCAGATGGGGTAAAAAGAAAAATTTTATCAAATCATAAATTAAAAAAAATAAAATGGAAAAGTAGTATAAGTTTAGAGCAAGGAATTAAAATGTCTTATGAAGAATTTTTAACAGTAACTAAATCTTTATAAAAATCTCGCGAAAGTAACATTTTAAAAATTTTAATCCAGTTGGAATGCTTTTTGCTTGTGTTTCCCCATGAAGTCTTTTCCCCTCTATTGTGGGAAACTCCTTTATGTTAAGACGTTTCTTGAAAGCTCTAATTGTCATTTGATATTCAATAGTATAGTCAACAGAGTCAAGCTTTAAAGATTCAGCAACATTTTTCTTAACAGCTCTATATCCGTTTATTGAGTCTGTAATATATCTGCCAGATCTTCGGAATGTTATATTAGCCATTAAATTAAATATATTGTTGGCCCATTTCCTTAATTTTATTAAATTTTCATCCTCTTCATTATAAGAATCCTTCATCATTCTTGAGGCTATTATTATATCTGCTCCAGAATTAGCAAATTCAATAAATTTTTCTACATCTTGAATATTTTCGTTGCCATCTGGCGAGAAAAAAATGTATAGGTCGGAATCAATTTCTTTAAATGCGGTATGAAAAGCATCACCTCTTCCTCTATTTTTTTGAGATATAACAGGAATATTATTTTCCTTGAAAAACTCAACTGTTCCATCAATTGATCCGCCATCAATTGCAAAAATTTGTTGAATATTTTTTAGATTACATTCTTGAATTACGTTATGGAGTATTTCTTTTAAACATGGCAACTCGTTTTTAGTTAATATGCATAATGTAGTTTTCATAATGTACTATGGTACCAATTTATAGTGTTTACTATACCTTGATCGAATGAAAATTTTGTTTTAAATTGCAGCTCTTTTTCTAACTTTGTTGTATCACATTTTCTTCTAGGTTGTCCTGTAATACCTTTAGAATCAAATGAAGGTGATAATTTTTTCCCAGTAATATTTTGAACCTTGTCACATATAATATTAGCTAACTCTTTAATGGTTGTTTCTTCATTAGCTCCAATATTTATAGGGTCAGCATAAGGATATCTTGCAGCGACTTCTATCAAACCTCTTGCAAAATCGTCAACATATAAAAAAGATCTGCTATGGCTTCCATCACCCCAAACATTAAGCAGCCCATTTTCAGACTCGAAAGCTTTTTTTATCAAAGATGGAATAACATGTGACATTTCCTCTTTAAAATTATCTCTTGGTCCGTAAGCATTGTATGGCCTTGCAATTGCTACACTAAGGCCATACTCTTCGCTATATTTTTTGCCCAAATACTCCTCCATTCTTTTAGACCAACCGTAACCCGAATTCGTAGGTTCCGGTTCTCCAATTGTTCCCTCTTCTTCCTTCGTCGGTATAGAGCAATGTCTAGGATAAACACATGCAGAACTAGTTACTAAAAAACGCTCAATGTTATCTGAATTTGCTGCTGCATCAATTGTGTTCATAAACATTTCTAAATTATCTTTAAATATAGTTGCGGGATGTTTAGAATTATATTCGATGCCAGCGACAGATGCTGATAAATGTAAAACAGCATCAGCATTTTTCATTACTTTTTTAACTTTGTCTTTATTAAATAAATCAACTTCAAGTAATTCAATTTTGTTTTCGCATGATTCTAGAAACCTTCTATTTAGACTTTTTGATAGAACTATAGGTTTAGCATTAAGTACCAGTAACTGCTCAACCAAATGGCTTCCAATAAAACCAGTTCCACCCGTTATAATTATCTTCTTGTCTTTAAAGTATGATGCAGAGTCTGGATGAAAATCTTCGAATTTAAAAGCAGTTGAGTACATATTTAAGTCCTATTAAAAACATTATATTTTTTTAAATCAGATTCAACCATAATTTTTACTAATTCATTGAATGATGTCTTTGCGGTCCATCCAAGTTTATTTTTTGCTTTTGATGCATCGCCTATAAGTAAATCAACCTCAGTTGGTCTTAAATATCTTTCATCAAATTCTACATAATCTTTCCAATCCAAATTAACAAGTGAGAAAGCTTTTTCAAGAAAATCTTTAACACTCCAAGTTTCACCAGTTGCAATTACATAGTCATCAGGTTCGTCTTGTTGGAGAATTAGCCACATTGCTTCGACAAAATCCTTGGCATATCCCCAGTCTCTTTTTGCGTCAAGATTTCCTAAATAAAGTTTTTTATCAAGACCAGCTAATATTCTTGCAAGTCCTCTAGTAATTTTTCTTGTGACAAACGTTTCTCCTCTTCTAGGGCTTTCATGATTAAATAAAATGCCATTTGATGCATGTATACCGTATGCCTCTCTATAATTAACTACTTGATAAAATCCATGAACTTTTGAGCATGCATATGGGCTTCTGGGATAAAATGGCGTCTCTTCATTTTGAGGGACTTCTTTTACTTTTCCAAAAATTTCAGAACTTGATGCTTGATAAAATTTTATTTTAGAAGGTCCGCCACTTACATTTCTTACGGCCTCTAGCATACGTAATGCTCCCATCCCAACTGTTTGAGCAGTATATACAGGCTCATCAAAAGATATTCTTACATGACTTTGCGCTCCTAAATTATACACCTCGTCAGGCTCTGAAACCTCAATCAATTTCTCGAGTCTACTGCCATCAGTTAAATCACCATAATGTAATTTTAACTTAGGGTTTGGGTTATGCACATCTTCAAAAATATGCATTATTCTCTCCGTATTAAAGGAAGAAGATCTTCTAATTATGCCGTGAACCTCATAACCCTTATCAAGAAGTAGCTCAGCTAAATATGAACCATCTTGACCAGTAATTCCTGTTATTAAAGCCTTTTTCATTTGAAAAATCCGTTAATTGTTTTAATTACGTGGTTTATTTCAGTTTTTGTCATTCCGGGTGAGCTTCCCCAAAAAATACCCTTATCCATAATCTCGTCAGCGCCCGTTAATTTTCCATGAATTCTATAGCGTATGTTTTTTATTCCAGGTTGCTTAGTCATATTTCCACATATAATAGGTCTTGTTTCGATACCATTTTTTTCTAAATGAATTTTTAACTTATTTCTCATCTCTTGACTTTTACATAATACCGGAAAGCCAAACCATGAAGCTTTTGTACCCTTTGTGATTTCCATAGGAAAAAACAAACCTTTCTTTTTAAGATGAGAAAATGCTTCATTCCATTTTTTTCCAATCATATGTCTACTTTCATTATATTTTTTTAGCTTTTTTAATTGAACCAATCCAATAGCCGCATTCATGTCTGTTGATCTTAAATTATATCCAACGTTTATAAATAAAAATCTCGGATCAATCTCAGGAAATTTTTTTTCATAGTTACTTGCATCGTCCATGTCTCTTGTCCAGCCATGCGAACGCAGAGATTTAATTTTATTAGCTAAATAATCATCATTGGTAACTATCATTCCACCTTCCACAGTAGTGATATGATGAGAAAAATAAAAACTATACGTTCCAATGTCACCAAAGGTCCCAAGATATTTTTTATTTTTTTTTACACCAAGCGATTCACATGTATCCTCAATTAACCAAAGATTTTTCTTTTTGCATAATTCTCTTACTTCTTCTATGTAGCCAGCATTTCCTAGCACATGAACAATGCAAATTGCTTTGGTTTTTTTGGTAATTGCTTTTTTAATTTCAGAAATTTTCATTTGTAGTGTGCTTGGTTCACTATCAACAAATATTGAAGTTGCCCCAGTTTGAGCTATAGGCCATATTGTAGTTGACCATGTCACTGCAGGAACTATCACCTCGTCACCTTTTTTTAAAAAAAATTTTTTATGGTTTGTTTGTCTATATTTATCGTTATCTTGAATGGCTGAAAAAGCTAATAAATTTGCTGAAGATCCAGAATTTACATAAATAGCATGTTTAACACCAAGATATTTTGCAAATGTTGTTTCAAATTTTTTAGTCACTTTACCCATTGTCATATACCCTGAATCAAAGACTTTGTTCAGTGCTTTTTTTTCGGAAGCTCCTATTGTGTTTTTGTTAAGTGGTATTCTCATTATTTATGTCCTTATTATTATATTTTGAAGAAGGTTTATCTAAAAGTATGTATGAAATTACTCCTACTAAAGTTACAAAACTAAATAGTACTCTAAATGCCAAGAAAAAAATACTCCCATAAGCGATGTTATTTATCTTATTTCCTTGTAATGATTCTGCAAAATAATTGAATGCACCCTCACCGATTCCTATACCACCAGGTGTTAATGGAATGAAATTAGCTAGTAAACTAAAAGACCCCGCATATATAACTTCAAAAATATCAAGCATATTTATGTCAAGTATGATAGTTACAATATAAAAACAAGATAGAGTTAGTAAATGATTAATAATTGAAATTATCCAGCACGAAAATAAATACATTTTCTTATTTTTATAATTATCAAATGAAATTAATAATTTAGAAAAAACATCTGCTAATTTTATTATAATATTAACATTAGGATTTTTTAAAATAATATGCTTTAATATTTTTTCTGTAAACATTATTGTATAAAAAATTATAGGTATAGAAAAAATAGATATAAAAATAATAAAAATAAATGAAAAGTTTAATTCAAAATAAATATTTTTAATTAATAAAAAATAAGATGATAAAGCTATTATTGTTAATGCATGTAGACCAATTATTCTGTCTAAAATGATTGTAAAAAGTGCTTCCGTTCTTTGAGATTTAGTAACAAATCTATACAAATAGATTCCTTTAACTATATCACCGCCAGTTCCACCTGGCATAAAATTATTAAAGAATAGTCCAGTGCTATATAAAAAGTAGGTCATTAAAAATGGAATATTATAGTTTGCAGATATTAGTAATAACCACCATTTTAAAGATGCAAATATTATTGTTGTAAAAAAAATTATAAGAGAATAAAAAACTAATGTATAATTTTTCGTTAGAGAAACTATATCGTTTAAATTAATAATATTATATTGAATTAATATATAAATTATAGATATAGAAAATAATAGTTTTAATACTTTAGAAATATTTTTTTTCATCATTATTAGAGCATACTATATATAAAAACGCTGATAAATAAATATATAAATCATGATATCTCGTCAAACTTTTGATTTTATAATACCTGTATTGATTCTTTCAATAGCGCCTTTATTAACATTAATTTGGCATAACACAAATACACAGGTACCAATGTCAGACGCGTTAGATTTTATAGAGCCATCAAACGCAATGTTTAATCATTTTAAAAATTCAAATTTTTTTGAATTTCTTGTATCGATCATTAACGAAAGAGGATGGAGGCCAGTTATATTCCCATTATTCATATTACCATTTATGATAATTACTGACGGAAGCATTATCTTATCAACTTTATTAACTCACGTACTATTTACCACTCTTAGTGCCTATTTTATTTATAAGATATTTAGAATTTTCTCTAATCAATTTACATCAGCTATTTCTTCTTTGGTTCTATGTTTATCCAACAATATATTTTTTGGTGGTGAGCCCTTTCCGTTATTTGCCGAAATATCCTTTATACCTTTCTTTTTAGCAACGATTTACTACCTTTCAGATAAGAAAGTTTTTGTTTGTAAAAAAACTACATTTCTATTCTCTTTATTTTTTTGTTTGTCTATCATGACCAGGCCTATAGAGGGCATATTACATTTATTAATTCCTTTACTAATTGTATTAATATTTAATGAAAAAATATCTTTTTATTCTATACTCAGAGGTTTTTTGTATCCTGTAGCCGCAACTTGGCTACTTTTTTTTACGAGAATATTTCCAAAATTATCGAATTCTATAAAAGTTGACTCTCCGAATTCGGAAACAATTTTTATATATATATTTATTATTCTATCTATTGTTCTGCTGTCTATGACACTATTTATTTTATACGGGAAAAATAAAAAATTACCAAATGACAACGAAGAAAAATTTATAACAAGCATGAAATATTCCTCTATTTTTATATGGATATGGTTTACAACAAAATTTGGAAGCCTATACGCATGGATATATGAAACATCACTTGGAAGTGTGGTATCAAATTATACAAGGCAAGGTATAAATCCTGTTAGTCAAATAATAAATAGTATAGAAACATATGGCCCAGCCATTTTTTTAAGTATTATATCATTATCTTTCATAATTTATATTTTAAGCAAATACAAAATTAGCTCTATAACAAAAAATGATAAAATTATTAGTCTTATTCTAATCTCATCAACAATAATTCCTATTATTTTATATTTTACAACAATTCAAATAACTTATAGAAAAATTGCTCCAACCATGACGGTTATTTTAATTTTTTCTTTAATAAAAATTATTAAAAATATAAATTTTAAATTCTTATACACGCCCTTTCTTATAATACTTATAGTGCTACAGATTTACTTTATAAAAGATAATGTTGATATTGAAATTAATAATTCTTGGGACAATTATAGCAAAAATAAATTCAGTAGAATGGTTTTAGGAAATGAATTTCCAAGGCCAGTAAATATTAACCCTAACCCACATGACGTGGTTATGAATTTTTTAGTCAATAATCAAAAAAGGTATAAATCTAATGTTATATCTATAGTATTTAATGACACGGCTAAGCCTGTTGAGGCATATTTATTGAGATTTATGTGTGAAAGAAAAGGATTAAATTGCGTTGTAACTTTACCAAAAAAATTTGTATTTGGCGATTTATCACCATATGAAAAATCTGATGCTTTTTTAATAATAAATGTGAAAGATATTCCATTAGAAATAGATGATAAAATAGCAAAAAATTTATATGATAAAATAAAAAGTAAAAAAACAAGAAGCGTTATTCAAAATGCTTCGAATTCTGAGCTTTACTCATATTACCTACATTATATCGTTTCTTCTGATAATTTAAATTCAATCAATATAAAAAATATAAATTGTGAGGAAATAAATAATATTTATAATGTATGTTATTTATCTAAAAAATAAAACTAAATAATTTATGAAAATTAAAATTACCCTAGATCTTGAATATTTTAAAACAAAAAAATATATTTTTAAAACCATAAATAATATAAAATTTGAAAAGTCCTATTTTTTATTATTTAAAAAGAGATTTATCGAAAACTTTTTTTAAGGCTAACATAATAAGTAACATGCTTTATCATTAAACCAATCTGGTAAGCCAAAAAAAATAATGGGCGTCGCAATTAAAATAATATTAAGCAATAATATATATAAGTTGCCTTTTATTGTTTTAAAGGTAATATTATTTATTAATGTTCTAAAAAAAAGCATTAAAATGAGTATACATGTTTAATAAAATTTTTAAATCGTATTTTTTAAAAGATAATAATTTTTATGCTTATTTTACTTCATTAATATATGCTTCATTTGTTTTTCTTTGGCATGAGACTAATAATGCGCTTCCTACGTCTGACGCAATAACCTATCTTGAGCACTCCTATTCGCAATATTATGTTTTTAAAGAGGATGGAATAATTCAAGGAATAATTAATTTATATTCTTCGCGAGGATGGAGACCTCAAATATATCCAATATTTATAACTCCTGTTCTAATTATAACTAATGGAGATGCGCTACTTACTATTACAATAATTTCAACTTTTTTTTCTGCTTTTCTGACTTATATTTTATATAAATTATTAAATATGGAGCTTTCAAACGCCTATGCTTCCATTTTAACTCTTTTTATATTAATAACACCAACAATATATAACACGTATTTATCTTTTTTTTCTGAAATTATCTACCTCCCTCTTGCTCTTTCTTTTTTTTATTTTCTTCTTAAATCTGAAAATTTTTCAAACGAAAGATATACAAAATTTTCGGCAATATTTTTAGCATTAACTTTGTGCGTAAGACCAGCTGAAGCAATATTATTTACATTAGCTATAATTCCATTTATTTTCTTTTCTTATAAAAAAAATATAGTTACAGCAAAATCTATATTTTCATCTGCAAATATATTTATTATAACGATACTTTTAATTTTTTATATAACCTACGTACTTCCGCATAACAAACCCTATTTATATTTAACGATTATAATATGCTTGACCTTATTATATTTTTTACTAAAATTTTTTAGAACGGATCTATATAAAAGTAATAATTTCATACAGTTTTCAGCAATTACATGTTTTGTGGCGTTCATTTATTGGATACCAGCAATTGATAAACTTCTTATATGGACTGTAGAGGCATCATCTGGAAGTGTTGCAAAATCTTTAGCATGGCATTTTAGATCTGGTTCATTTCTAACACTATATAATGAATTTATAATATCTTATGGACATATAATATTACCATTATTATTAACTTTCCCAATAATTTTTTTCAAAAAAAACTTTAGGTCTATAAGATCTGAAAAAATGATAATAATTTTTTTATCTTCATTTCTACTAATTATATTTTTATTCGTAAGTTATTCATATTTTTTAAATGACGGTCAAATTACAAGAAGACTATTATTACCATTTTTCTTAATTTCTATTCTATTATCATGGTTATTTTTTAACAAAAATATAAAATATAGTAAGTTTCAATTAATTTTAATTTTCTGCTTAACTAGCTACTCTTTTATTTATATATACTCACAATCTATAAAAGACGAATATATAAATAAATATACAACTCTTGCCTATAATGTATCAAATAACAAAATCACGAGATTAATAAAAAATAAAACTTTATCTGATTATTTTAATTATAAAAATAAATTTTGGCACATTGTATCAGACACTAGAGAAGACAAACATATTCAATTATCAAATATACTTGTTAAAAATTCCTGTAAATATGATCCAAGGGAATGCTTGGCTGATAAAAAAATATTTTTTTCTATGCCTCTATTATACAATAATGAAAATCTTGACCCTTTTACAATGGGGTTTGTAAATAATTCACTTTATAAAAATAATTTTTGGATAGGTTATATTCTCATTAAAAAAAACATAGACCCCATGATAACTTTAAAAAATAATAATGTTGAATATATTTTAGTCGAAGTAAATAGTATGTACACTGATAATATTATAAATGAAAGAGGAAAAATTGGCTCTGCAGAAAGGTTTACATCAGAAATATTAAAAAACTATAATAACAAAAATCTTAAAAATATAATTATGATTGATGATATTTATATAAATAACACAAAATTACTATTATTTAAAATAATTTAATAGGATGTACTGGATTAAAAATTTATGAAACTCTTTAATAAATTTATCGTTTATTTGATATTACTATCGCCAGTACTTATTTCATTTCATTGGCATTATATTAATACACAAATACCAGCGTCTGATGCAGTTGATTGGCTTACAACTGCAATTGATATAAATAATAATTTTTACAATGGTGAATATAATAATTTTATTAAAGAATTTTTAACCGACAGACCATGGAGACCAATTATATTTCATCTATTTATATCTCCAGTTCTATTATTAACAAATGGTAATATCTTAATTGCTACGTCCTTGATTCATTCCTTTTTTACAGGTTTGTCAGTATTCTTTCTTTTTAAGATATTTGGTTTATTTTCCTCTTCAGTTTTAGCTGCTCTTGGAGCATCAATAATTTGCATCAGTGTTGATATATTATTTGGCGGAGTACATCGTATATTGTTCGCTGAGATTGCTTTATTTCCTTTTTTATTAGGTACAATATACTTTTTATTGAAATCTGGTTATTTTAGGAATAAAAAATACTCGTACCTATTTTCCTTATTTTTCTTTATGGCTATAGCATTAAGGCCAATAGAAGCTATTGTACACATGATTCTACCTTTAGCATTTATATTAATGAAAGCTGTTAAGAAGAATATTTACACAGCCGAGCAATTACTAAATGTCTTAAGGATACCATTTTCTGCAGTATCAATATTATTGTTAACTAGAGTTTTAAATAAAAATAGTAAAATTTATTTTATAGACCCCCCAAATTCAGGAGATATATTTTTATATACGACTATACTATCTATTTTTTTTACAGTCTTAATATTTTTTATTCACTCTATTGTAAAATATAAAAATAGATATATTTCAAAAGATATTAATGCTAATTATCTTAAAGTAAGCTTTGTAATTTTTACTGTCTTAACATTCATTTGGTGGGTTCCATACTTTTCAAATTTGTATGAGTGGGTTTACCGTACATCAGTAGGAGATATAGTTTCATACTATAAACCTAATACAACAAGTATTTTTTCCATTATACATACAACACTAATTGGTTATGGTATATATACTTTTATTATAATTTCTATGCTTGCTATATTGAGTTACTTATTTTCTCTAATTAAAAGAAATAATAATTCTATAGAAATAAAAACAAGAGAATTATTAGAAAATATAAATTTTTTGTTATTACTTTGTGTACCGATTCCATTATTACTATACTTTTTTTCAGTACAGACTACTTACAGAAAAATATCATTTGTAATGATTGCTATTACAATTATTTTAATACTATACTCCATTCGTAATAAAATTAAATTTTTTACAATTCCAATACTTTCATTAGTATTTCTTATAAAAATAGGTGTTACAACATCTGTAGCTAACATAAATTATATAAATGAAAGGTGGTGGGATAATAGTAATACTAAAAGTATTTATTTAAAATTTATTGGGACTCATTACCCTATACCTATTAACATCGATCCAAATCCACATGATATAGTTCTTGATTTCTTTACTGATGTTAATAACAAAAAAAAACTTGGTCATATAGGTTTAGTATTTAATGAATCTGGGGATCCTGTTGATGCGTTTGTATTGCAGTTAATGTGCAAAAAAAATAACTTAACTTGTAGTCTTGTCTACACAACATCCTTAGAATTTCTGGATGGTGATATTGAAAAATATAAGGACAGATATGATATTTTTTATTTTATCAATCCTCCTGAGGTAAATATGGAAATATCCAAAAAAGCATCAAAAAAATTAAAAAGCATGATGGAATATAAATACTATGGTCCTTCTGCCAGACTTTCTTATTATATTCAATACTTATACTCTTCAAATAAATTGTCAGCACATAATATGAATATTGATGTTTGTCATAAAATTTCAGAGAAATTTATGGGCTGTTTAATCTCTTTAAAATAATTATATTTTATAAAGTATGTAGGTTCTTCCATTTACAAATATCTTATCAATTTCTAAAATACCCTTGATTTTGCTGTTTCTTATGTTGTAGAGAACTTCCCAGCCAGGATAAAAATGATGGCCTGATTTATCTTCTAAATCTTGATTGGAATATTCTGGAAAAGTATCTACTAGTATATAATTAACAGAATAGTTTTTTACTGTATTAATTCTTTTTTTAAAACTTATGTTTTTAAGATCTTCTATAGTTTCCCAACCAGGATAAGATATCCACATCTTTAATTTATAGTTTTTATCTGAATCTAATAGTCTTTGAGCTAATAGTAAGCCATGCGTAACATCTGGTGGCCAATGGGTAAATGTTGGAATAAAAATATATTCACCATTTAAATTATGCTTATTTACCAATTTATTCACTTCATTTATTAAATTTAAATGTGGCTTTGGGGGCCCACTATAAACAGTGTGCTGCCAAGGTAAACTTAAAAAATTCCTAATATTAGATGCAAAATCAAAAAAATAATTATTCGCTATAGTTTTAAATGCTGACGTACTATGAATTACAATCAAAATTGAGTACGTAATAATAACTATATTTAAAAATCTTCTTACTTTAAAATCATTGAAAGACGCAAGAAATGCAAAAAGACCTGTGAATAATAAAAAAAAGCCTGGGGCTGTTCTTCTAATAGGTGTAATACCAGCACTTTCAAAAAATATTAGTAATAAATAAATTAAAACTATTATTAAGCCGATAAGTAACAACTGTCCATTTTTATTTATATTTTTTATAAAATATTTTCTAGTTTCATTGCTTGATAAAAGAAAACTCATTATTAAACATGCAAAAAACAGTATTACTAAACTTTTCCATGCTGGGCCAATAATCTTTAAATTTTTATTAAAATCTGCTACAGGGTTATTGTAATCTTGAAGATTATAATACCCTACTCTAAACCATTCAAATAATTCATCTACATAAGGGAAATACCATATAGTGCATATTATAAAAATAATTGAAATTAAAAAACTTAATCTCATTTTTTTTTGTAAATTATTCTTATAATGTAGCACGGCCAAAGAAACAATAGAAATTGCTAAAATCAATAAGGGGTAAAAAATATTATCTCCTTCTGATCTATACATATAGCTAACACAATGTTCACAATTAGTATAGGGTGAGAAAAAAGTCAAAAATCCAATGTATAATGTAGTAGAAAATATTACAAAGACTAAGATTAAATTTTTTATCTCGCGCCAGAAATTTTTATTTTCTACAAAGTATTTATAAAAAAATGGGATTAGTCCAAGTGGAACTATAAATAATAATTCTGGTCTTACGCATAGTGTTAAACCGCCAAAAATACCTGCTTTAACAACTTCTTTTTTACTACTCAATAAATTTGAATTTAAAATATAATAAATTGTCGCTGTAAGCAATGCAATATGAAGTGTTTCAGAAAAAAAATTATAATGGTAATATGAAAATCCAGGCCATATAACAATTACTACTGCTCCAAATACTGCTATAGCATTGTTACCTGTCATTGATATTAACTTATAACAATAATATACCCATATTGCAGCTATTGCTGTCATTACCAAACTCACAGTTAAATATATATCCCCGTTAGCTAATAGCATAAATGGCGTTACTAATGACGGGAATATTAATGGTCTCATACCCTCCGACCTTAAATTATACAAACTAATAACCCCATCTATAAAACCGTTGTCAATAAAGATTTTGTATTGCCTCAAAGATAAATCTAAATAATGCTGACCATCAGAATTTGGTAAAATCGCATTGTATTCATTAAACAAAAAAACAAAAAGAGGGGCCAACATAAGATATGCCCATTTTAAATTACTAATTATAGAAAAATTCATATTAAGATGTTACATTAATGAAATAAGAAATACAAAATCCATAACTTTAATGAAACTTATATCTATTGTAACGCCGGTTTTTAATGAAGAAGAAAATATAAATTATTACTACGAAACTATAACATCGGCTATCATGAGTTTTGACAAGAGTTATAATTTTGAATTTATAATAACAGATAACAATAGTTCTGATAAGACTCTTGAATTATTAAGAGAAATCTCCTTAAAAGATAAAAGATTCAAAATTTTTAAATTATCTAAAAATTATGGGTATCAAAAGTCATTATGGACAGCTATTTGTCAATCTAATGGTGATGCGATAATACCGATTGATTGTGATTTACAAGATCCGCCAGAATTGATAAAAGAATTTATTAAACATTGGGAAAATAATAACAAGATAGTTTATGGGATAAGGCACTCTAGAAAAGAAAAATTTTTGGAAACGAAGAAAATAGTAGATTTACCCATGTTCAGAAACATTTTTTATTATATACTAAATAAAATAAGTGACGATAAAATTCCAAAAAATGTTGGCGATTTTATGCTTATTGATAAAGTAATAGTTAATCATATTAAAAAAATATTTGATCATAATATATATCTCAGAGGAATAATTTTTAGTTTAGGCTATAAAAAAAAATCTATTCATTATCATAGAGAAAAGAGAAAATATGGTAGTACAAAATTTTATTTTTCCAAGTCTTTGAAATTAGCAATCGACGGTATCGTTGGATTGTCTGCATTACCTCTTAGGATCGCTTCTATAACTGGTATTATTATTTCTACAGTAACGATGTTATTAAGTATTTTTTTTATATTATCAAAATTTATGTTTGATATTAATTATCCTGCGGGACTTACAACTATAATAGTCTTAGTATTATTTGGAATAAGTTTAAATGCTTTATTTCTTGGTATTATTGGTGAATATTTGTCGAGGATATATGACCAGCAAAAAAATAGGCCTATTACGATAATCGAAGAACGTATTGACAATAATTGAGTTTATCAAAGACTATCTAAAGAAATAAATTCTTTATCTCTGTCTGATAAAATTGGGTTTGAAATTGGCCAATCCATACCAAATGAATTCCAAAGTATTCCCGAGTCATTAGATGCTTCATATTTGCCTGATTGCAAATAATGTACCGTAGCAAATTCACTTATAACCTGAAAACCATGAGCAATACCCTTTGGTATATATACATGTAAACCATTTGAAGCGCTTAAATTAATTTTCTGAAATTGACCAAATGTTTTTGAATTAAGCCTTATGTCAAGAAATACATCTAAGATTTCACCTTCACTACAAAAAACCAATTTAGAAATTTCATTTGGTGGCGTTTGAAAATGCATACCTCTAATGACCCCTTTTTTTGATCTTGAAAAATATGATTCTTCAAAATTAACATTAATATTATTAAGAGTAAAAATTTCTTTATTAAAACTCTTGCAAAATATTCCTCTGTTATCATGAATAATATCAGCTTTTATAATTTGACAACCATTAATTATGCTTTGAATAAATTTCATACTTTAAGTATTTCTGTTAAACCCATAAATAAATTATACTTTGGTTTCCATCCCTTAGGGGTAACATGCGCTTGAATAAAAGGGTTTGAGGAATAATCCTCTGGCCATACAACGTTCACTTTATTTTTTGAAACCTCATTGAAAGTATCTACAACTTCTTTAAGAGTAATAAAATCACTACTAATATCTAAAATATCTGTCTCTTGTTCATTTTCAATTGCCAACATAAAAGCACTGATAACATCTTTGAAATATACTAAATTTATTTCCCAATTCTTAGAACGTTTCATATATAATTTTTCACCAGTTTTTGAATATTTAATTAAATAATTGATAAGCTTAGGGCGAGAATCGTTTTTACCGTATGTATCATACAAAATATAATTTTGGCAATTCTTATTTTTAAGATAACATAATGCAGAATATTTTGTATGTTTGTATAGTGAGTCAGAACCCTTATCCCAAATTACGTACGAAGTTACATTTATAATTCTAAAGTCTTTACGGTCGCCACCCGTATTTATATCACTCTCTAATGATGAAACAATGTTTGCTATAAGCGTCAAATTTGAACTGATAATAGCCTCAGGAATTTCGGGTCTATTAACGTCTGGATAATAATTTGCCAAATGGAAAACAAGATCGATTTTAATTTTTTTTAAATCTTTTAATGATTCGATTTTACCGTCATAAAATATGACACTCTCAATATTCACATAGTTTAGAAGTTCATCTACATTTGAATCTTTCCTAACTAGCAAAGTTAGGTTATGTTTAGTTTTATTAATGAGCTCTCTAACAAGATTTTTTGCAAGATACCCATTTGCGCCCGTAATTAAGATATTCATTGATATTTTTTAAAAAATTCCTCACAAACATCATGCATATGAGCTAACATTTCATCTGTTAATCCATGATGACATGCAAGCAATACTCCCCCCTTCATAACATTATCTGCATTATTAAGTCCGCCACTACAGATTTTCATTTGAATATTTTTAAAACCTGGCTGCCTTGTTATGTTACCTGAAAATACTGTTCTTGTTTGAATATTTCTTTTTTCTAAATAAATCTGAAAATCTCTCCTGCTAAATGGTGACTCTGTTTTAATTATGATTGGGTAAGCCAGCCATGCTGATTTAGAATTTTTTGTTATTTTAGGAGTAATAATAAAATCTTCATATTTGTTAAAAAAGTTCGTTTGTTTTTTAAAATTTTCTTGCCTAATTTTTATATTATCTTTTAAGTCTTCTAGTTGAGCTAAACCAAATGCAGCTCCAATTTCGGAGCCTTCGAGATTATAACCAATTTTTTCAAAAATAAATTTTGCGTCATATGGTATGCCATCGACTGATACATTAAATCTATTTTCTATTTCTTCACTTTTTTCATCAAAAATTGACGAAGATCTTCCCCATGATCTTAGAAGTTTTGCATCATAAATCATTTTTTCATCATTCACACAAAGCATACCACCATTACCAGCACAATTAATTATATGAGAGCCATAAAAGCTTGTAATAGTCCAATCGCAAT
Organism: uncultured Thiothrix sp.; assembly: GCA_902624655.1. Taxonomy (GTDB): domain Bacteria; phylum Pseudomonadota; class Gammaproteobacteria; order Poriferisulfidales. The sequence continues at coordinate 283,333 of CACNYJ010000001.1, read as the reverse complement.
ATGAGCCTGATAATCTCCCATTTAGTGTACCCCCAATTGTATCTGCGGAATCTTCAATAACTTTTAAATCATATTTTTTTGCAATTTTAGATATTTTTTCCCAATCACAAATATTACCCATGAGGTTAGGCGCGACAATTGCAACTGTCTTTGAATTTATATTTTTTTCTATAACATCAACATCTATGCAATAATCATTAAAACCAACATCAGTAAAAACTGGTATTAATTTTGATTTTATGATACAGCCAATTGTTGTAGAAAATGTTAATGCCGGAGTTATAACTTCTCCACCTTCTGGAAAATTCGAGGCCTCCATACCGATATATAATGCTGATGATCCAGAATTAACATACAAACCATATTTCTTATCAAATAGAGCAGATATTTTTTTTTCAAACTGACTTGAGTAATTGCCCATCTGCGTTGATTCTTTAAGGCATTTTACTACTGCATCAATTTCTTTTTTTCCATAAACTGTTTGAGCATAACTTACTTTTATTTCATTCATTTTGAAACTCCATATACTTTTTGTACTGGCTTTGTGATATGTTAATAATCTCCTTTTTGTTTATGAAATTATTATACCAGATAATAGATTCTTCTAGAGTACGGTCAATATCATAGATTGGCTTCCAGCTTAAATGATTTTTTGCCTTGTCAGAATTTAGCATTAGAAGATTTGACTCATGAAATTTGCTTGGGACAATTTCATAATCTATTTTTAACAATTCATTTACCTTAAATAATATTTCCTTTACAGGTATACAATTTTTTGAACTCGGGCTAAAGTTATATGGACTCGAGAATTCTTTAGGATTTTCATATAATTTTCTCCCAAGAAGCATATATCCGTATATAACATCAAAAACATGCTGCCATGGCCTAGTAGATTCTGGACTCCTGATTATCAATTTTTCATTACTAATTACGGATCTTATAATGTCAGGAATCAATCTATTTTCTGAGAAATCTCCGCCCCCGAGAACGTTTCCAGCCCTAACAGAAGCTAATCCTACGTCACTTCTGTCGTAAAAAGATTTTTGATATGAAGAATTTATAATCTCTGCGCAAGCTTTACTTGCTGAATATGGGTCTACCCCTCCGAGTCTATCACTCTCAATATATTGTTTATCAATATTTTTATTTTCATAGCATTTGTCTGAAGTAATATTAACAATGGCTTTAATAGATTTTAGTGATTTACATATTTCTAAAAGATTTACAGTTCCCATAATATTTGTTGATAAGGTTTCAACGGGATCTTTATACGATTTTATGACTAATGGTTGTGCTGCTAAATGAAATATCATATCAGGTTGAAAACTCTCTAAACATTTTTTTAAATTATTGAAATCTCTTATATCATCAAAATGAGAACTACACTTTTTTTCAAAGTTTAGTAAATTATATAAAGATGGTAATGATTTATCTGGCTCTAACGAATAACCTAAAGTTTTGGCGCCCATATTATTTAGAAATAAATTAAGCCATGAACCTTTAAAACCAGTATGTCCCGTGATAAATATTTTTTTATTTTTAAAGAATGATTTTAAAGACATACAAGCTTACCATGTTTTCCATGGTGCTTTTTTAGATATCCAAAGATCTTTTAAAAAATTTTTATCTCTTAGCGTATCCATTGGTCTCCAAAAGCCATTGTGCTTATAAGCGTTAAGTTGATTTTCCTTGCTTAATTTTTTCATTGGCTCTCTTTCCCAGATTGTCATATCACCATCAATATAATTTAAAACCTTTGGTGATAAAACAAAAAAACCACCGTTAATATAGCCTCCATCACCATCTGGCTTCTCATGAAAATTGGAAACAATATTTTCATCATTAATCTCGAGTAAACCAAAGCGTCCTTCGGGCTGAACTGCTGTTACAGTTGCAAGTCTGTTATTATTTTTATGAAATTCAATAAGCTCAGAGATGTTTACATCTGACAAACCATCACCATAAGTCATTAAAAAATAATCATCTTGTTTTATATAATTATATATTCTTTTCAGCCTTCCACCCGTTAAAGTATCTTCACCGGTATCAATAACTTTTACATTCCATTTTTCAGATCTATTATTCAATATATTTATATTATTATCACCAATATCAAATTGTACATCTGAATTATTAATATGGTAATTCATAAAGTATTTTTTAATTTCAGAACTTTTATAACCTGAACATATTATAAAATCATTAATGCCATGAGATTCATAAATTTTCATTATATGCCAAAGTATTGGCTGACCGCCTATTTCGACCATCGGTTTAGGTATGTTGTGGGTTTCCTCACTTAATCTCGTTCCTAATCCTCCAGCTAAAATTACTGCTTTTGTCATAATACTATCCTAATACTATTATTTAGTTTATTTATTCTATATCAAATAATTTTTTTGTTTTACTTAATTCAGATCTATCTTTTCTAAATTTTTCAATTTTCTCGTCTTTTGGATCTGATGGTCTTGCTACGAACCTTGCTCTATATCTTTCGGAAACAGTTTTTTGTGGCTTTGTTAAATAGTACCATGCCAAGGATTTTCTACATTTATTTTCTGGGCACATTAAGGGAGATGGATGCCCGTGGTATGAAATATCTGTGGTATTGAAAATTACTGCTCTATTGAATTTTGGCTCAATACTTTTAACACATTTAGTCATATCTTTGTTCCAAAGCTCAAGACTACCACCATATGATTTGTCCCAGTCTGAGTTTAAATAAAGAATAAGATTGATTCTTCTTTCAAGTTTTAATTCAGGATGAAGACTGTAGTCAACATGGACATCTAATTTACCCATTCTTTTTGTACAATGCATGCCACCGCCATGGAATTTGGGGTCAGACATCAAATTACCTATATTAGTTAAAACTTCTAATTTTTTAAGAAAGTGAATATCGTTCAAAAATAATAATGTATCTTTTATTTTCTCTGGCATAATATTATCCAGCTTATTATATAAAAGTTTTTTTTCTACAGGGTTATTATATTTGAGCCAAAAATCTTCTTTATGTCCTGGAAAACACATCTCTAGATCTTTACAAAATTTCTCTTCTAGAAAATTATCTATAATAATGTGAGGGTATGGCTCATTCCTTATATATTGATTTTTTAGTTCTGAAAAATCTATATTATTAATCATAATTGATACATCTACTCATTCGTTTAGTTTCTTAATAATATTATATAAGCCATAAAAAGTAAAAATAACAATAGTATGAAAATACAAAACCTCTATTTTTTAATAAAAAATTACCAAACTCAAGAAATTAAAAGATTTTAAGGTTTCGGGGCTTAATTATGAATTCATCAACTTTAAAATTGTTTTTACTAATTCTAGAAAGATAATTTTTACTTAGAAATACTTCAAAAAGGTTATTACCTGACATATCTAAAATTTCTAAACCAACATTGTTTGCAAGATGAAAACCAGCAGCAACATCCCATAATTTAATTTGCGCTTTTCTTACGTAAATGTCACATATTCCCTCTGAAAGCTCACAAAATTTTTTTGAACTTGATATATGAATATATTGATAATCCTTATTAGAGTTTGATAGATATTTTTGAATTTCAACTATTTCCTTTTCTCTTTTTGTTGTAATAATCTTAATTACATCATTTTTTCTCTTATTTATATAATTTAATTTAAAAATATTATTTTCTAAAAAATATTTTTTACTAGTAATTTTAAAACTATTTTTACTATCAGCAAAATACATAATGTCGAACATTGGGATGTAAATTGAGCTAAATTGTAATGTATTATTTTTTACATAACTAAGATTTATTGTAAAATTTTTACTACCTTTTAAAAAACTACTTGTTCCATCAATTGGATCTATTATAAAGAATTCTTTTCTCTCTATTGCTAAAATTTGTTCTTTATATGTGTCTTCTTCTGACAAGAATATTGCATTTTTATATATTTTTTTTATATTTTTTTCTAAATATTTATTTATTTCAATATCTGCTTTTGATAATGGAGAGTTATCTTCCTTAAAATTAATAATGTTATTTTTATTATTAAAATATTTTTCAGCTATTTGTCCTGACTCATATATGATTTTCAGAATTTTTTTATTATTTTGATTCATAATTTATTTCAATTTGTTGAATATTGCTTAATCTTTAAGATTTTATAATTAAATCTATGTAGCAATATTTTAAATTTTTATTTCAATTATTTTATTCAAAATTTTTAAAATATTTTATTAATTCTTCTGACGATTCGTCGAGAGTTTGTGTTTCAGTATTTATTGTTAAATCTGGCTCTGTTGGTATTTCATATTTATCATTTATACCTGTGAAATTTTTTATCTCACCATTCATAGCCTTCTTATACATTCCTTTAACATCCCTTTCTATACATTTTTCTAATGAGCATTTTAGGTAAATAATCTTAATATTTTTTGACAAACTGTCTTTTATCATTTTCCTTTGATTATTTCTTGGAGTTATTGTTGAAACTATTACATTATAGTTCTCAGAGATAAAAATCTTTGATAACTCAACAGTTCTTCTTAGGTTTTCAGTTCTATCTTTATAGCAAAAACCAAGATCACTATTCAAACCATCTCTTAAGACGTCACCATCAAATAATATTACTTTGTTATTGTCTTTTAAGATATGATTATATAAATTTTTTGATAGCGAAGTTTTACCAGAGCATGGAAGGCCAGTGAACCATATTATTAATTTATTGCTTATCATAACACTATAACTTTATTAAATTTATCAACACTAATATTATTTCTTTTTTCGTTAGCTTGTTTTCTAAAATTAAAAATTTAAAAAATTTTATTTTATCCTTTAGAGATATACCTTTATAAATCTTTCTATTATTATTATAGACTTTTGGATAAATACTATCAAAAAAAGTATTTTTACCAGTAATTTTTTGAAATATAGATAATTCCTTTTTTTTAAAAAAATCACATATTTTTTTTATAGTTTCATCATTAATTGATTCAATCAGTGATGTGCTTCCAAGAAAATACGTTGGCTCTCCAAACTGATTAAATTTAAAAAATCTTCCAACAATATTATTTGCTATAATAGATCTATGGGGTTCAAATATTTTATTTCTTAATAGTAATAAATCTGACATTTCTCTAGTTACTGATTTATTCATTAAATTACCTTTGTTTAATATATTTTTATTTACAATCTTATTTTCTATTTTTATGCCAATTGCATTCAAAAAGTCATCTTGAATATTATTATTTAAAAGTTGATCTTTTGAGTAGGGTCTTAATATAATTTCTATATTTTTACAAAGTGATAATTCTTCAATCTGGTTAATGATATTAATTGCATTTGAGTGATATTTTTCAAAATCTTTTAAGCTTTCTTCTAAACTTATTTTTGCAAGTTTGTGATTTTTACTATCAAAGTTTCTTATTCCTAACTGAAAATCGCATAGTCTTTCTTTGTTTTTTTGACTCCAGTTTGCAACCATAAATTCTATAATTTTTCTATAATATATAACTAAGGTTACATTTAAATTCGAATCAATTTTTTTTAATTGATCTAAAACGATTTTATTTTGTTCGTACATATGAATAAAAGCTTCATCTGATAGAATTATATTTTTATTGGGATATAAATTTTTGTATTGATAAAGAATATTATTAATATTTTCTGAATTTAATAATTTCTCTATTATCCATCCTGCATTCTTATATTGTCCGTTCGTAACATCCTGATATGGATCTGGATATTCATAGTTATTCTTTCTTAAATAATTAGTATTATTTTCATATAGGAATTTTTGTAGGGAAGTTGTCCCAGTTTTACCTGAGCCAATATGTAAATATATTTTATTATTCATAGGTTTTATTTAAATATCTATGTAATCGTATTTGATTACTTGGACTTTGACATCAATGCCAGTAATTTTACTATATATAATCATAATTATATTATTTTGTAAAAACTCCTTAATATTGAATTAAATATATAGAAAAAATAAAGAAGAATCTATTATAATGTAAATATAAGTCTTAATCTTTAAATAAAAATAAAAAATTAAATGAAAAATAAATTCAAAATACATCCTTTTATTATGTCGGGTGGTGCAGGTAAAAGACTTTGGCCTCTATCGCGCTCGCTTTATCCAAAGCAGTTTGTTCAGCTAAATAATAATTTATCTTATTTTCAAGAGACACTTTTAAGATTAGATAAAAATATATTTCACCCTCCAAGCGTAATATGTAATTTAGAACATAGATTTATGGTAAAAGAACAGGCAAAGTCAATAAAAAAGAAAATATCAAATATATATCTAGAACCAATTGGCAGAAATACAACAGCAGCTGCTATTATATCTGCTCTTGCTTGCCAAGAAAGTGATCTTATCCTTTTATTACCATCAGACCATGTAATATCCAATAGAAATAAATTTAATGAATCAATAAAAAAGAGTATCGAACAAGCAAGTTTAGGGAAAATAATTTTATTTGGTGTAAAGCCAATAAAACCTGAGACAGGTTATGGATATATGTCTGTGAAGAACTCAAAAATTCCTTACCATTTTGAAGTAAAGGATTTTATAGAGAAACCACATGAGGCACTGTTAAAAAAATTATCCCGCTCAAAATCTACATTTTGGAATTCAGGAATATTTCTTTTTAAAGCTTCTAAACTACTCAAAGAATCTAGAGAGTTTTGTCCAAATAATTTTAAGAATACTTCTGAAGCATTTAAAAAAAGAAAGTATGATGGAGATTGTCATCTTCTAGATAAAACATATTTTTCAAAAAATAAAGATATATCAATTGACTATTCAATTATGCAAAATTCTAAGTCTCTTTTAATGAGTAAATTAACATCTGACTGGAGCGATATGGGAACCTGGGAGAGAACATGGAGCTATAATAAAAAAGGTATTAATAAAAACTTTATTGTTGGTAAAAATTTCTCAGAAAACTGTAAAAATTCTTTAATTGTAAGCGATAAACAATTTACTGTAACTATTGGTCTTGAGAATATGATTGTTGCATCTTTTTCTGATTCGCTTCTTGTAATGAAAAAAGAAGATTCTAATTCATTATCAAATGTAGTAAGGAAGATAGAAAAAAATAGTACCGAAGAACTTAAGAACTCTTCAAAATGTTATCGTCCATGGGGCAGCTATGAATCTTTAAAAATTGGAGATGGTTTTCAAGTAAAAGAAATTATAATAAGACCAAATTCGTCCATTTCACTACAAAAACATAAAAAAAGATTTGAACATTGGGCAGTTATTGAAGGTGTTGCAACTGTTACAAAGGGTAAGAAAAAATATAGATTAACTAAAAATCAATCAATAGATATTCAAATTGGAGAAATCCATAGACTAGAAAATAAGACAGATAATATATTAAGAATTATAGAAATTCAGACTGGTAGCTATGTAGGAGAGGACGATATTGAGCGCTTTGAAGACGAATATAAGAGAATATGATAGTATGATATAAGTGAATGCTATAAAAATATAATACCTTAAATAATGAAAAAAAAGATCAAAAATTATCTTCAAGATGTTTCTAATAATTTTAAATTATTAGATTCTCAATCAGAAAATATAGAGATTGCTATAAATGAGATTATTGAAGCGCTCAAGGCAAAAAATAAAGTTATATTCTGCGGTAACGGTGGTTCCGCTGCAGATTCACAACATTTATCCGCAGAGTTAATGGGAAGATACAAACTAGACAGAAAACCACTCCCAGCTATATCACTTACCGTAGATACTTCAGCAATAACTGCAATCGGTAATGACTATGGTTTTGAAAATATATTTTCTAGGCAGCTTGAAGGAATAGGCATAAAAAATGATGTCTTGTATGCAACATCCACGAGTGGCGAAAGTGAAAATATAATAAAAGCAGTTGAAAAAGCTAAAAAAATCGGCATTTTCACTATTTCAGTTACAGGCAAAAACAATAGTAGTTTATCTAAAATTTCTGATTTGACAATTCAAGTTCCTAGTAATGAAACAAATTATATTCAAGAAATGCACATTGCTATTGGGCAATTAATATGTGGAATTGTAGAAGAGGAATTTTTCGGAAAGAAATAATTAGTCTAATCTTTTGCCTCTATTTCCTTGGCTATTTGATCAAGTGATTTTTGATTAAATTTGTTTTTGTAAGCATCCTTTATAACATTACTATATAGTACATTTTTAAATTCTTTATCTCCAAATAGACCTTCGACTTGATTATTAATAGGTTCGGTAAAAAATATAAAGGTAAAAATTTTTCCTAAATAAGCTAAGCAAAAAGATATAATAAAATTTAATTTGTTTTTCGTAGGATTTTTTATATTTTGAATATGTCGATTAAAGAAAAAAACAATGTTTTTTATTATAGAGAAACCTTGTTCATATTTAATAATGAAATAAAATCTATGTGCAAAATTTAGACCATGATTTGTACCATAAAAATAATGGTATTTTTCTTTCAATAACTCAAAAATATTTAACTTGTAACTATATGAAAAAGCTAGCTTGCTATCCTCAAATTGAATTGATAATACTTTATTTTTTTGAATTATTTTGGCTTTTATGTATTTATTTTTCCATATAATGTGTTGAAGTAAGACTTGTACCGATGATTTTTTGTACGACTCCAAACCTTTTATGCTAAAATATCTTTTATAGAAAAAATTATTTATATAATATCGCTCGTAAAATCTTTTTTTACCACCTGTTGTATCTTTAGATGGAATCGTTCTAATATCTGAGTGCATTATATTAGGCATTAAAATATCTCTTTGATAAGGATCTTTTTTATTTTTATTTATAAAATGCTGTATCATTTCACATGCACCATCATGGCCTGTATGAAATTCAGGAAAACTACCTATTGCTTTCAAATATTTCCTAGTATATACAGCCCATTGTTCCGGATTATAGAAGCTATCTTGTGCTGAGGTTCTTAATTTTATGTTTTTAGAGAAATTTGAACCTCGTAAAAAAAACATATCATCAGGAACGCAATTTATATATTGCTTTATAATTAAGTCCCAGTTTTTGCAAGTAAACCTACATCTATCTGAATGAACAATATAAAAATATGTATTTTGATCAGAAACTTCATTTAGAATTATGTTTAAACTTTTTATAGCATTTAAGCGTATATGAGGAGATCTTATAAACTTAAATTCTATTGATGCTTCTTCTGAAAGCTTTAAATATGATTTATAATCCTCGTCACTATCAGGAATGGCAACAACAAGTTCAAAGTTGCTGGTATCAAAGCAATTTTTTTCTAAATCGTTAATATATTCTTTAAGAGCATCTGGATATTTTGAAAGAAAACCAATACTGATAAATTTTCCAGAAAATATTTTTAATTCATCCATTGGATTATGATTTACATACTCTAAAAAATTATTCATTAATTATTCCTTCACTGCAATATCATTTATCTTCTATTATTGTTTATTTTATTTAAAAAATATATTTATTAGGGCTTTTTGAGATTAATTTTTTCTCTTTTGCTGCTCTTTCCAATTACAAATTCCTCGCCTTCTGATATATAGCAAGATGAGTACCATGGCCTTGATCTATTTGAATTATTTGGATGGGAGCCATGTATGCAGTTTCCATTTAAAATTACTACTGAATTTGCAGGGATAATTATATCAGTTTTCTTATCCTTAAAATCTTCAGGAATATCACATTCACTACCAGGGTTATCTCCAACTTTTTCACGAAAACTAATATTATTTTCAGCAGGTAAAAGGCCTAATTTATGAGAGCCAGGGTAGCAATATATCGTCCCATTTTCTTTATCAGCATCTCTCAAAAACCAATTTAGTGTTATATAAGCTGCATTTTTACTTTTTGGATAAAAATTATCCTGATGAGGTCGCCAAGCTTGTGATGAATAATCAGAATATGCTTCTTTAAATATAAACTGACTACTAAGGCCAACGGTTTTTTTTTCATGAAATATATCTAGCAAACTAACCATTCTTTCATCAGTCATAATAGATCTTGCAAGAGCGGATGTTTCTTGAATTTCTGATAAAGTTATGTCGGATTTTGGTCTCTCGTCTTGTTCTAATAATGATTCGTATCTATCAGGATTTATTAGTGCTGCAAAACTTTTATTTGCGTGTCTTCTTACGCATCTATTAAAAAATTCTGCTTCTTCATCAGAGAATATTTTTTCTAATATTACATAACCATTTTTTTCATAAAAATCTTTTTTATCACTATGCATACAAATTCTCCATATATCACTTAAAAAGTTTGTTATAAAAGTCTTTTATGCCTCTTAAATTTTTATATCTAAAATCTAGATACCAAAATATTGAAAAGATTATTTTATTTGGAGGATCTTTTAATCCTCCGCCACAATAGTTCAAATATGAAAATTTTCTAAATAAATTTTTTAAAAATATTTTAAATTTACTTATATTATAGTTATATTTTTTAACAACTCCAGATGATTTATCTAGAAGACATATGTAATTTTCTTCCTCAAAAATTTGAAAATTTTCAGGATTGTGATTGGCTAGAATATTTGCTTTCACAAGCATAGCTCGCCTAAAAGCTTCCTTTTGCATTTTCCAGGAAGTTAAAATGTTCCAAGCTTTTAGTTGTCCATGTATTCTTTCATAATTTTGATCAGTCGATTTTTCTAATGGTTTATCTCCTGAAAATTCCATATCGTAAGCCGTAACATCTCTATTTATCTGATTTGCGTTAAAGTTATCATGGCTTTCCAAATAGAAAAATATACACTGTTGAAAAGCATCGTGAGAGAAGCATGGACTTAAATCACCAATTATTTTAATTAATTTAACGGTAGTAAATGTTATATTTGATGGAGCAAAACAACATTCCCAGAAATCAAAATATCTTCTTTCCTTGAAAGAAGAGCATCTGATTCTAAAAATATCGTCATTATAAAAATTTTTGTATTTTTTTAATTTTTCGTCCCAATTTTTCGTTTCATTAATAACTCTATCGCCTGTACATGAAATAAAATATGAACTTTCGTCAATATAATCAAGCATTTTATTATTATTAATATGTCCAGAAAAATAATCTCCTTCATATGCTTCTATGTATTTTATGATAAATTCTCTCTTTTCAATTTGCTCTTCTAAATAATTTTTTATCTCACTATCGCCATTATCAATATTAATAATGAATTCAAAAGAATCACAGCTTGATGCATTTTTTTCGTAGGAATTGAATACCTTATCTAAGTTAGATTTATTATTTGAATTTATCAATATTGATGTAATCATTTTACTAAAAAGGTGTATCGCAACCTATAAAAGATGCAATTGCAAACCTGTCGTTTTTTGCATAATTTGCCACCGGTGTAACACAATGGGGTAGTTTCATCTGATTATTTATTAATATAAGTCTGTTATTTTTGGGCATAATTGATAACATATCTTCTGATTCAGTGCTCTCGGCTAACATTAAAATTCCACCCCAATCCCAAATCCACCGATCACACAAATAAAATAATATGCTAATATCAACACGATCAACATCTCCACGTAAATCATCAACATGTATTCTTGAAAAGTCATTTTTTGAGTATTTTAAAATATAGGTTGTATCTCTTTGCACCTTTTTTTGAAATAAATCAGAGATTTTTATTAAAAATTTTTCATTAAAATAGTTTATCCATAATTTACTTAATTCGTATTCTTTTGCTCTCCAGCCTTGTAAATAATACTCTTCGTCATGGTCAGGAAAATATGTTGAATTCATCTCAAAAGGTCCTCCTTTCTCATAATGATTTCTTACCTGGTCTACCCTATCCCACTTTTTAATATTTTTAAAATTCGCAAGTAAGGATTTTGAAGCATCTTCATCTAAAAAATCATCAATAATACAAAATCCACTACTATAAAAGTTTTTCAAATTATACATCTTGTTTTCTTCCATCCAAAATCAACTCTTCTTCTTCTTTTAACATTGCATCATATATACTATTTAAAACAAAATTTATGTCCATTGCGTTTTCTCTCTCTGGCCAAGTTTTTATATTTGTTGGGTAAACATCTAAAATTTTATATAAAATTTCTTCCTTTTTTAAGCTTTCTGAAAAACCTCTTAGACCCCATTTTGATGAGGCGTAGATACTTCTATTTTTTTTTGCCTCTAATCCAACCATTGAATTAATATTGATTACATGATCCAGAATTTTATTTAAAGTGTTGATAATTTTTATTGGGGCAATAAGATTCACTGCTATCATAAAATCTATATTTTTATATGAAAGTTCTTTTAGTGGTAATCCAGGACACGTTATTCCTGCATTGTTAATTAAAATTTTAATATTTTCCTTTTTAGCTTTATTACACAATAGCTCTAATTCATGATTATTACTCAAGTCCGCGACCACATATTCTGCATTTGATCCATTTTTATTTATTTTATTTTTTATTTTAATTAGTTCTTTTTCGTTTCTACCATGAAGTAAAATTTCATGACCTTTTTTTGAAAAATGTAATGCTAAATGATTTCCCAAACCACTACTTGACCCTGTTATTAAAACTTTATTTAAAGACATTATATCTCTCACCTATAATTGCTTTATTACCATGAACCAACTAATAGTATCATTAGTACTAAATTCTAATGATAATTGATTTTTCAAACCATGTTTTTCTGCTTTCTTTTTATATATAATTCGCCTTCTATATAATATTTTATTATTTATTAATAATTGTTTTTACCCTATCCGCAATTAATTCTGGGGACGGGGGAAGATTATCTACATCTGGATGAAATCCAGCAGTTCTATGCTCTAAGCCATAAGTATAAACTTTTTTTTCAGAATCTATCATCATAGAATGTGCAATACTACTCGCAGCTCCTTCTTCATAGTCGTCATCTAGTACCATTCCTCCGTGTTTACTTTGATTTAATGCTTCTCTCCACTCATTTTTGAAAACAAAAGGCTTGATCCATAATTGATGAATAATATTTATACTATAACCTTGTTCTTTCAATATTATTCGAGCCTTTTCTGCATCAAAACGTGTAATCGATATTGGGAAAAGTGTAAAATCTGCACCATTTTCAATAATATTTTCAAACTCTTTGTTGTTGTCATAGCTTCTTCTATGTTCGGAGACATAATAAACATCATCATCTCTCATAAACTCTTTGTAAGCAAAGTCGTATTCATTTGGTGTCATTGGAGATATAATCTTACTACCTGGCATTCTTTGAAATAAAGAATGATGTGAAGAACCAGCTACTGGCCCAATTGCTCCTTCCATAGCAATGCTTCTAACGAAAATTGGACATGGAATTCCCCAAATCTCTTTACTCTTGCAAGCATAATTTACTATTATCGGTGCGTTATACCATTGAAAACCTTGATACCTTACTACATATATTGGGCGTATACCCTTTAGGGCTGCTCCAACGACAAAACCTCCATTAGCTACATCAGCAGTTGTAACTTCAACCATTCCATCATCTTCATATAACTCAGGCAAAGTTCCACCAACCCAACCAACAGCAGTTAGGCATTGCCCAAAGCACATGCTTTTTTTCTCTAACAAGTGATGCCTAGTAAGATCTTTTATTGTTTCTCTAACTGTCTTTGCCATGCATCTAATACCAAATTTTTATTATATTTATCAATCGCATTTCCTTCGTCACCAAAATATTTTAATTCCTCTTCATATCTATCAAAATTCTCACCATCTGTCCCAGCACCAGCATGCCAGAATTTTCTGACAGTATTAATGTTTAATAGTAATGGAAAATCAAAAACATTTTGTAAATGCTTATTTATTATCAATGGATCGTCAGAAATATTAAAACTTTTAACTTGCATTCCTTTTGCAACATCATGCATTTCCCAATTTCTTCTTACCTTTTTCTCTGTCAAAATAGATAAATTATTATCTTCGACTACAAATAATATTGGCAAATTTTTTGTTGATGCCCAGCCTATTGCACTCAAACAATAGTCCTCTTCAGCTGCCGAGTCTCCAACGAAAACTATCGTCGGACATTTACTTGCGAAACAAGCTCCTACTCCAATTGGGACTTGGTTTCCCATAAGACCATCATGGCCATATATATTCTTTTTTTTACATTGAATTGAGGCCGATCCACCCATACCTAATGCACATCCAGTTTTTCTCCCAAGCAATTCATCAATCAATTCGTCAATACTTCCTCCAAAGGACAAATAAGTTGAATGTCCTCTGTGTTGAATAAAAATATCAGGCGATATGTTTAATTCTGAAATTTTTTCTGATATTGTTGCTGCAATGAATTCTTGACCAGCAGAGAGATAAACGGGGAACTTTATTAATTTTTCTTGAACTTTTTCATAAAGAATATTTTCAAAGTTCCTACACAAAGATGCTTTTTTAAAAACCTCTAATCTAAAATCTTTCAAAGAATTTCCTCAATATCATTTAGCGTTTTTGTCCAATTTTCAAATCTATATCCATTATCGTCTATATAAATTTTCGCCCTTGGCTTTTCACTTGTAATTTCATTTACATAATCCAATAGATCATATTTTTCCAGCCATTCCTTTACAAGTTCTACACCAGTTTTACCGTTCACAATAGGTCTATTTTTTTTAGCTTTTGCAGTGAAAATAATAATATTATATTTTTTTGATAGATTTTTAATAGCTTCAATTGATCCTGGTAAAGGCTCTCCATAGCATGTGCCGTCATGCCAACCTTTATCAAAATTGTGTATTACTCCGTCAAAATCAATTGCGACATTATTTAATTCATTTTCAAAGCCGGGGGGCACATGGTGAGAACTTGTCGAATCCATTTCAATTTATATTTTTGCGTCTAATGATTTTATAATCATTATAACAGTATTTGGGTGAACTTTATCAAAAGTTCCAAGTAACCTCTTGACAATGTGTGCAGCAATAACATCGCCAGGGCTTGCTACAAGTATACCCTCTTGATCTGCCATAATTCCCCCATTTAGAAAAATTATATTTTCGTGATCACTAATCTTAAAAAAAGTTTTACTGCTCGAAACACTTTCTACGAAAATTTTACAGTTTGAAAATATATAGGTATCTTTTTTATTTGATGCAGGATCTTTAAAAAATATACATTCTCTATTTTTTTCTTTTTCGCTTGATTTTCCCTCATATGGTTTCGCTTTTCTTCCATACTTATCCTCAAGTCTGACTAAGTCATGCTTCATTTTTGGGGTTTCAATTTCAAATATATTTGCGCCTCCATTAGATAATGCTTTAGTTGAATGAAATAAACCTTTTCGAATCATTATCTTTCTTCCAGCTACAAGTCTGTTTATGTCGTTTAAGAATGAAACATCAACTGTTCCATCTAATACTATTAGTCCAGTATCTTTTTTCGGATGGCAATGAAGTGAAGTTTGATGATCTTTATTTATATGTAAGAACCACAATCCAACGTGTTCATTTTCATAAGCTAAATACTCATAACCCCAAGGTTTGTCGACAACAACATTTTTATATTGTGATTGATTATTAACCATTTTTATTTTCGTGAACTTCAAATACTGCTTTCATCCATTGTCCCATCCATTTGTAATGAGGGCAACTTACTAAGTTATCTGATATGACTGCTGGCCCATCTACATAATTTGCACCTGAATTTGAAATATCGTCTTTTATACTGTAATACCCGGATACATCACGCCCAGATGTAATTTTTGATGAAATAAGAAGTTGAGCACCGTGACATATACAAGCAATAGTTTTCTTCTTTGCATCCCACTCTTTTATAAATCTTAAAGCATTTTCTTGTTGTCTTAAATACTCTAATGCTTTTACTCCACCTGGTATTATTAGAAGATCATAGTCATTCATATGTTTTTCAAATAAATTTTCGTCATCTAAATCAAAAACTGATTTGGTGCATTCATTATATGTCCCCAGAATTCCAAAAATTCTCCCGGTTTTATTTGCCATTATATCAACCTCAAATCCCTCTTCCTGAACCCTGTAAAAAGGATATACAACCTCATGATCCTGGTAACTTTCCCACGTTAAAATTAAAGCTTTTTTTGGCATTTTTTACCTCTCAAGTTTTATTGAAACATTTAATTAATTATATATTTAATTTGTTTTATATTCTAGAGATAGGATTTATCTGTGAAAGCATTATACCTATCATCTAAATTTACATTTTGACTATTGTACCATTCAATTGTCTTTTTAATTCCCTCATACAAAGAAATCTCCGGCTTTATTCCAATTGATTCTGCTCTTGCTGTATTCATAATTCTTTTTTTATCGCCCGATGGTTTTGAAGTGTCCCATATAACCTCACATTTATCTGGCATAAGGTTAGCAATATTATCAGCTATTTCTCTAATTGTTACACCATTTCCACTTCCAAGATTAACTGGTTTATTGTATGCAAGCTCCATGACTTTCATCATGCCAGAAGCAACATCTTCCGAGTAAATAAAATCTCTTATAGGGCTTCCATCTCCCCAAACCTTTAATGGTCTTTCCCCGCTTGATGCTCTACTAATTAAACTTGGAATAACCATAGCATTTTCAGGATCAAAATTATCATAAGGCCCATAAACATTTGCTGGTCTTACAATAGATATATTTTTCCACTTATATTGAATTTCATATGCCTCTGCTTGGAGTTCCCCAACCCTTTTAGCCCATCCTGGAATTCTATCATTCTCAGAAGGAAAGGTTGACCAAACATCATCTTCATTAAAAATATCAGCTGGGTGATAAACACCTATGCTGCTCGTAAATAGATATCTTTCAACTTTTGCTTGCCTAGCAGCCTCCATCATATTTATTGAAAACATAATTGTTGGCACATAAAAACTTGCTGGTTTTTCCTTACACATTTTGGGTGAGCCCTTCACACCAACCAAATTAAATACAAAATCTTTACCTTTACATACATTTAGACAATTTTCGAAATTTCTAAGATCTGTATTTACAAAGTTTATTCTTTTATCAAGATCAATTGGCTTATCTAATGAAACACAAGTAATATTTGCTTCCTCTTTTAATAGTAATTCTAACAATGGTCTGCCAATTAAACCTGTACCTCCAGTTACTAAAACATTTTTATTTTTATAAAAACTCATATTTAATCCTCAAAAATAACTTCACTTCCTGATATTGACTTTGATATGAACAATACTTCGTTTTTATCAAATTTACTTGCTAATTTATTTCTTTCCTTGACGTTTTTACAGAAGAACAATAAGAAGCCTCCAGAACCTGCACCTAAAAGCTTTCCGCCGAGTGCACCTTTGTCAATACCGTATTCATACATTTCGTCTATTCTAGTATTTGAAATAATGCTACTTATTGACTTTTTTAAGTGCCAGTTTTCATGAAGTAACTTTCCGAAATCGTTAAATTCATTGTTGTGTATCATATTATAGCCATCTTTTACAAAATTTAGCATCTCAAACAAGATCTTTTCTTTTTTCTGAATACTTTTGACTTTTTTTTCTGCAACTGATGATGCCCTTCTTGAAATACCAGTATACAAAATAAATATTCTATCCTCGAAATTCTTCATTCGAGTATTTGATAAAGATATTTTATTTACTTTAAAATTTCCGTCTTTTTTAATTGAAACATAATTAAATCCACCATATGAAGCCGCAATTTGATCCTGTATACCAATTACTTCTCTTAACTTATCTCTCTCAATCATATAAGAAAATTTTGTAAGTTTTCGTGGGGAGACTTTTTTTTTCTTTGCGGTCATTAATGCATGATTAAGAGCAACAGTAAAAGATGAACTTGAACCAACTCCAGATCCACCTGGAAGGTCTCCGAGATAAGTTATATCAACGCCATCGGAAAAATCGTTTGAAATTAAACTATGCTTAACTATTGGATGTTTAATTTGTGATATCTTTGAGACATCTTCCTGCAATCTCCAAGAGACTCTATACCTTTTTTCTAAAAATGCAGGCTTTACTCGTAAAGTGATATAAGCGTATTTATCAATAGAAAGAGATAAAAAAGCCCCTCCATTTTTTGAAAACCACTCCGGATAGTCAGTTCCACCGCCAAAAAAAGATACTCTAAACGGCGCCCTTGTGATGATCATTTATCTTCCTTATTATTTTTATTGAATTTTTTAATATTATAAATTAAAAATATATATAAAACATTAAAATAATTTTACAACCGATAATCTATATATTAATTCTACAATAGGTCTACTGAAAATTAAATATATCCATTTAAACCTACAGTATTTTAAACCCATTAAAAAAACTTTAAATGAATTTTTCATATTTAAAGTAAGAAAATACCATATAAAGAGTAATGCAAGATTATGGGATTTAAATAAAATTAAAGTTTTTTTATTTTCTACTGATAAGTTTGATTTACTCAGATAATGTTCAGCAATTCCTATATGCTCATATCTAATTCTTGCTATATTTGATCTACTTCCAGTAAATGAATTTTCATGGCTCTGCATTATGTATAAAATTTTTTCAATAACATAATTTTTTTTTTCATTAATACATAGTCTTATTAAAAATTCTCTATCATTAGAAAAAAATATTTTATTATCAAAGTATAGATGTCGTAAATATCCAATTTCGTCAAATAATTTTTTTTTATAGGCGTGATTAAGGACGTGTTTAAAACAGGCATTTTTTATACTTAAAGAGATATTTCTTTTCAAAAAACTCTTTAAAATAATTTTTTCACTATGAAGATCTTGTACTTGTAAACCATAAGAAATAAAGTCTATACTATTATTTTTATTATAAGCAGAAATAATATCATAGATTGATGAGCTTACTAAAAAATCGTCAGCGTATAAAAACATAATTAATTCTCCAGAAGCCATCTTAATAGCTTTGTTGCAAGAATCTGCACCGCTATCATCTTTTTCTGAAATAAATATATCGACAATGTCTGAGTATTCTTTAACTATATCCTGAGTACCGTCATTTGATTTTCCATCCATTACAATACACTCAAAATTTTTATCTGTTTGATCTCTTAAGCTATTAAGAGTTTTCGAGATTGTTTTTGCAGCATTCAAGCATGGAATGATAATTGTGATTTTTCTTGTATTTTCTTTACTCATTTTCAATTATGTTGACAATATTTTTATATTGGACTTTATTCTTTAAAATTTTTTTTAAAAAACCATTTCTATATAAAAACTTAATTATTTTTAATAAAAAATAGTCAAAATAACTTATTCTACACCAAATCATAAATAAGATATTTTTAAAAATACCATTAATTGGGTGATTTGGTGATCCTCTGTACTTAAAGAAATTAAATCTTCTTATAAAATTTCGTAATTTATGCTTAAAAACATTTATCTCGTATTTATTTAGACCTATATCAAAATTATAATCTTTAAGATTTCTTATAATTTTTTTTGCAATATTCAATGCCATTTTTTGATTTTTGTAAGACATTAAAATAAAGAAAGCTTTATAATATATTCTTGTTCTAGAAATTCTTGTTTTCAAATTGATGCCTGAAGAAACCGATTCTCCACTAAAATCTATCTCTTCAACTATAATATTCCTATCATATTTTGAAGATATATTTTTCATATAAAATGATATACACTCTTGAAAGCTGTCGGGTCCAATGCAAGGGCACCATTGCCCTACTATTTTAATCCACGAAATTGAATAAAAAGAATACGCATCCGGAGCATACCCACACTCCCATAAATCATTATAAATTTTATTTTTAAATTTAGAGCATCTTAGCCTATATATGCCATCCTCAAATCTATTTTCATAAGATAATAATATCTTATCCCAATTTTTCGTAATAAATCTTAAATCATCAGAAATACATGCTAATAGAACAACTTGTTCAGATGTATTTTTTAAAATTAGATTTAGAGTTTTCCATGCATCAGAAAAGTCTTTAATAATATCAGTCTCAAGAAATGTTATTAATTGAGGATAAATATTATTAAAATCATTAATTATTTCTTTCATTTCATTATCATTTTTATCAATATTTACTATAATTTCTATAGTTTTAATATTATGTGTATTTTTAATAATTGAATGAATTAAAGCTTGAAAAGATTTTGGTTTATTTGAGTTAAGGTGTAATGAAATTTTTTTTGAAACCATTTTAAATAATTTTTTCTTCTATATCTCTATAATGATCTTTTGCTTTAGAAAGTTGTTCGTTATTAAAATGCTTCGGGTAGATTTTTGGTATTTCTCTTAAGGATATATTTTTCCAAGAATTATTTACTTTTTGTACTGCCCAGAAGCCTCCCCAAGAATTTACGTCGCCAAATATTTCACTTACTGCTAAAGTTACTCCGGGATGAAAGTTCTTACCTGTTTTGGGATCTTGTATAAAATCTTTATTATGATTTTTTTTTGCATGATCAATATCAACTTCTTTGATTTGCAGATTAAGATCATCACCACATATTATTCCTCCTTCTAATACCAAATCCAAAGAGTTTTTGATATCTTGAGTTACTGCTTCATATGTGTGATCGGCATCGATAAAAATAATGTCGTACCCTTTATTATTTTGATTTCTAAAAAATTTACTGCTCATCTGCCTAAAATAATTAATTTTGATTGAAGATTTTATTGTACTGATATTGTGTAGAAAAATATTAAATACAGTATCATCCTCTAAGAGTTGTTCCATTTCGGATACGTATTCCTCGTCTTTATGATTCTCTTTTTCAAAAAAAGGTTTCCAGGCATCAACACAATTAATTTCGCCAAAGGAGTTGTAATATTCTTCTAATCCTTGCGCCCAAGATAATGTGGATGCTCCGAACCATGATCCTATCTCTAAGATTCGAATTTTCGAAGATTTGCTTTTTCTTAATAGTCCTACAGTTGATATCATAAAAATATGCCTTATAGGTGCACTTAAAACTGCTCGTTTGTGATCGAGAAAAGGTTTGTTGATATATTCTTTCTTTATCTTATCCTGTATTTTCATTATCTTGTTAAAAATGCTCCTTTTTCTTTATTAACTCTATTTCGCCAATAATCTAATAAATCAGAAATTGTTTGATTGTAAGGAATTTCAGGCTTCCACCCAGTGTGTTTTGTAAATTTTGTTGTATCAGGAACTTGTAAATCTGCGTCGATTGGTCTTATTCTACTCTCATCTTCTTTTATCTTAATTTGGTCTTTAATAGTTGAAAGATTTATAAGATCATTAAGTATATCACTAATTTTGCAAGAATATGTTCCGCCGATATTGTAGTATTCGCCAGGGGACGGGTTTACAGTTACAAGCATATGATATGCTCTAACTGCATCTCTAACATCAGCAATTGTCCTCATCGAGTTTAGATTACCAACCTTAATAACTGGCTCAATTATATTGCTCTCCGCCATAGCAATTTGTTTTGCGAATGTAGACTCGGCGAAAACGTCTCCTCTTCTTGGCCCTGTATGGGTGAACATTCTAGTCGTCATTATTTTCATTTGATATGCTTCGGCATAAAATCTACCAATTAAATCTGTGCCAATTTTTGAAATGGCGTATGGAGAGGCTGGATGAAAGCTGCATTCTTCGTTTATTGGAAGCTTATCTTTTGGCACTCTTCCAAAAACCTCCGATGAAGCACATACATGAATTATTGAGTCTTTGCAGTAATTCTTAAGAGCCTCTAAGAGAGTTGATGTACCAGAAATATTCGTATCGTAAGTATCTACTGGAGCATCAAAACTTGTTAGTGGATAACTTTGAGCTGCAAGATGGAAAACATAATTTGGACAAACTTCTTTAATAACTTTATTTATAGATTGCGAGTCACGTAAATCACCATAATGAAAGAAAACTCTTTTTCCTTGATTAGCAAATGGAATAATATTCTCGAGATTATCTAAAGGACTTCTCCACCTTATTAATCCATGTATTTCCCAATCTGTATTCTCTAGTAAATGATCTGCCAAGTGGGAGCCAACCATGCCAGTAATACCTGTAATAAATGCTTTCACTAACTTTTCCTAAATTTTCTATTGATTATTTATTTTTTTATAATATCAAATTACCAATTAAAATAAAAAAGAGTTTAAAATGGTCCTTTGAATGAAAGAATCTCATGCTGAACAACTTCTGGCGGACTCCAGTCAATATTTCCTCCACACATTCTATTCGCTAATTTTGCTATAGAACTTGGATTTGGGTAAAAATGTTTTTCTAATGATGGAGTTGTAGGACAGGGGCAATCCGCGAAACCTAATCTTTCGCAAGTAATTTTTTCACAATTTATTGCCACGTCTGTAATTATCTCGGAAGAAAATCCACATCTTGTCCAACCATTATCAACTACTAAAAGTTTTTTTGTTTTCATAACAGAGTTTCTTATTATCTCATAATCAATTGGAGACAAACTTATAGGGTCGATTACCTCAGCATTTACACCTACACTCTTTAATAATTCTGAAGCTCTAAGAGAATCTTCAACTGTATGACTGACTCCCACAATAGTAATGTCATTTCCATCTTTTAAAACTCTTCCTTTTCCAATTTCAATTTCAAAAGAATTGGTTGGAACATAACCTGCATTTTTATAAAGCATCCTGTGCTCAATGTAAATTACCGGATTATTATCGCGAATGCTTGCTATTAGGCCACCCTTAGCGTCATGTGGAGTTGTAGGAGCAATAACTTTAAGGCCCGGAATATGCATAAAAAAAGATTGTAACGCTTGGCTGTGCTGTGCGCCTTGACCCCAACTTCGTCCAATCGCTACTCTAATTACTAGCGGAACACAATGTTCACCTGAGGAAATATATCTCATTTTTGAAGCCATATTGACTATTTGGTTCATGCAAAGTAATAAAAAATCCATTCTTTGATGTATAAATATTGGTCTTAACCCTGCCATAGCTGCACCAATGCCAACACCTGTCATTCCGTCTTCAGAAAGCGGTGTATCAAAACATCTATTTTTACCAAATTTTAAATGGAGATCTTTAGTTGTTCCATAATGTCCCTTTGGGTCATCTGCACCAAGTCCATAAGCAAAAACATTATTATCTCTCTGCATTTCTTGGTAAGTTGCTTCATAGATAGCCTCTCCATAATTAATAACTTTTTTTTCAAGATTTTTATCCATAATTAATAATACACATTTTCAAGTAATTCAGAACTTCTTGGAAAATCAGATGCTTCTGCAAATTTAATAGCATGCTCAATTTCTTTATTGACTCTTTTCTTAATATGAAGAACTTCATCTTTGGAAAGTTTATTCTCAAGATTTTTAAGGTCGTCATGCTTAATAGCTTTTTTAATATTATTTTCTTCCTCTTTGCTTAATTCTGGTTGTGTAACACCGACGTGATCTTGCCACCTTGAAGTCATACACTCAAGGAGTTGTGGTTTTGAATTATTTTTAATCTTTTCTTTACATCTTATAGTGGCTTTAAAAAATTCCTCGGTTGAATTACCACTTATACGTTCCGCATCAATTCCAAATGAAATTGCTCTTGAGACAATTGGATCATTTATAGATCTAGTATTTTGATGAGAATAAATTGCATACCTATTATTCTCACAAATAAAAATTATTGGTAAATCATGTAAACTTGCAAAATTAAGAGACTCCCAAAAGACTCCCTCGTCAGTTGCTCCTTCTCCATGGTAGCAGATAACAACACTATTTTTTTTCTTATACTTTAACGCAAATGCATAACCAACTGCTTCGGGTATTGCTGACGTGACTATTGCTGAGGTCGGCATAAAGTTTTTGCTTATATCATTAAGATGCATAGAGCCGCCTTTGCCTCTTGCCGTTCCCCTACTTTTTCCATATAACTCTGCCCACATTTTATCGAGATTTGCCTCACGAGCTATAAAGTGAGCATGCCCTCTATAGTTACTAAAAATAATATCTGATTTCGACAAAGCAAGACTTACACCTACCGCAATAGCTTCTTGTCCGATTGACAAATGAACAGGGCTCTTTATTTTATCGCTATTATAAAGCTCTATTATTTTTTCCTCGCTTTTTCTAATTAACAGAAATAAATAGTATGCTTTTTTAATATCAAATTGATTCTTCATAATTTTAATCTATTAAACTGCATACTTTGAGAAATAATGGCCAGGTAAAAAAGGCATTTTTTTTCTGCCAGTTGTTCTATATTCCCTTGAGTAGTTATTCAATGCACTTTTCATTATTATTCTTATATCCATACTAATTCTTGTATCTTTTGTATCATTGTACTGAGTACAATGCAAACATCTTGGGTCAAATATTATAAAATCACCATAATTCATTTCTAATGGAGAAGAATTTTTTTTTAACTCATAAATAAAAGACTCATCATACTGTGTTTTTTCTGCAAATAATTCAAAATCTTTATTACAGGACTCAATTACTTTTTTACTCTCTTTGAAAGGCATGAGTCTCATGCTATTTGTACCATAAACTTTTGTAAAAGGAATCCAAAGATTAAATTCATATGGAGGGTGCCCTAACATGATATCAGTATGATATCTATCCTGCCAATCATATCCCTTTTGATTTGGAAAGTGAAAACGAAACGTAGGAACAACTTGATAATATATTTCCTCAGGGAAAAGGGGTGAAATAATTTTTTTTATAAATTCAATATAGGTTTCTTTAATAATATCTGAAGTTTCATAAAAACTAATAGATATTTCATTTTGCTCAGATTCATCTAAATTTTTTAAATCAGATTTTAAACATAAATGTAGTTTTTCTAGCTCGAAATTATAATCTGAAAATTTTTTTTTTGTAATAAAATCTTTTTTTAATAGTTCTTTTATAATATTTTCTTTAAATTTAATTTTCTTAGTATCATATTTACTTTGATGCATCCATTTCGAAAAAATTTTTTCAATTAAACTTAATGAGTTATAATCACTTAAAAATAATTCGCGATCTTCCTTCGATTCAAAGGCTATAGTTTTTCCCATGTGTCCTTTTTTTTTCATCATTAGTTTGTTTTAATCAAATTAAATGACTTTCTTTTTGCATAATTTCCAGATCTGAAATTTGCTCCCTGTTTTATGTATGTGCATAATAGTGCATTTCTATTTCTCTCTGAAGCATTGTCGTTTGATGCATGAGCAAGCCAACTGTGAATGATTAGTACGCTACCCTTTGATATTTTTGGAGATACAACTTGATATTTTTTTGGAATAATTAATGACATCTTCCTAGCATTTGGGTCTTGATTTTTACTTGGCAAAGATTCGTTTTCTTTTAATGCCATTTCCTCCTCTTTGTGAGACTCTGGCCAAATCATAAGACCTCCATTCTCTTGACTGACGTCTGTAAGAGCAACCCAAGCAGATATGAATGAATTTCCTTTTGCTTTAACATAAGTATTGTCCTGGTGAGGGCTAAATCCTTTGGTGCCTGGCGGCATAAAAAAATACTCAGTCTGCAATCCTTGGGCATTTCCTTCAAAAAAATTCTCAACAAATTTTAAAATTTTATTATTTGACATCAATTTCAAAACTTTTTCTGAGGATTTATGTATATTCATTATAGGCATATAATCTTTTTTACCTCTTAAATTATCAGCGACTTTATTTATATCATCGCATACTGCATTAGAAAAAATATTTTCTAAAATTGTATAACCTTGATTATTAAAAAAATCTAATTTATTCAAAAAATTTTCTCCGCAAAGGTATCAAATAGGTTATCTTTTCCATTATACAAAAACCCTTTTATTTGGAAATTTTTGGCACATTGAAAATCAGTTTCTCTATCGCCGATCATAATCATATTCTTCTTTAAGAGATTCCATTCTTTCTGAATTTGTTCTAACATCCCGGTTTTAGGTTTTCTATTTTTACTATCTTTTCTAAATTTAGGTAATATTGCATCTAAATGATAAGGGCTAAAATAAAATTTATCAATGTGAGCGCCTGCAATTTTAAGCTGTTCTTGCATTTCTTTATGAAAATTATGCATATCTGATTCTTTAAATTTATCTTTTGCTATACCAGACTGATTTGTTGCCACAAAAACATAATAATTTTTATCATTACAGTACTTTATTAACTCTATAGCCCCCTTTTTCCATTTTAAATCAGATGTTTTATATGTATACCCATCATCTTCGTTTAATGTTCCATCTCTATCAAAAATAACTGCTTTTCTTTCAGTATTCCAATTCCTATCAATTCCTTCCTTCAAAGATTCTGGTGTTCCAATATCTATAAAATAACCATGTATATGCTTTCCTTTTATCTTTTTATTATTTACTAAAATAGGTAGAATATCCTTTTCCAAAGATATAAATTCTTTTTTATAATCTTTAAAAATTTTTCTTCTGAATATATATATTCCCGCATTTATAAATTTAGAGCTTGCATTTATATTTTTCTCGGAAAATTTTTTTACAATATCATTTTCTAGAATCACTGAACCATACCTTTTAGGGTCAATAGTTTTAGTCAAAGCAACTACAGAGTCGCAATTGTCGTCAAAGTTCTGTAAAATTGATAACCAATTTCCTTCAATAATAGAATCGCCGTTTAAACAAAAAAAATTTTCATCTAAAAATTCATAAGAATTTATAATTGCGCCGCCAGTACCAAGAGGATTATCTTCAATGATAATTTTAATCTTGCATCCCTTGTAGCTAAAATCTTTAAAGAAATCTTTTAAAAATTCACTTCCATGAGAAGCTAATAATATAATTTCTTTAAAGCCGAATCTTACTACGTAATCAAGAATATATAAAATAAAGGGTCTGCCATTGACCTCAATCATTGGTTTCGGAAAATTCTTTGTTAATTCGCCTAATCTTGTACCCTTACCTCCAACTAATATTACACACTGATTCATCAATCATCACTCCTGACTACTACTGTTTTCGATTGGTCTAATCTATTATTTTTAAAAATATATGATTTTTTATGTTGAAAATACGGTCGAATAAAAATTTTAAATCTTTTATTGAGTAATGAAATATTTATTCTAAGTTGATGAATTAATAATAAGGCGTATAAAGTAAAAAAGAATAGGCCAATTAGAAAAAAGACATATTCTGAGAAGTAGATTTTTTTATTCACCCGAAGTATATTATTAAACTTTTTTGAGATTAATGATGTTTTTTCAACATACAAATTAACATACGTTAGGTAATTAGTTTTGGGTAATTCTTTCAAAATTTTTTGTTTTGGTATTTTTTTAAAAAATATAACATAGAAGTGGAAAAGTATACCTTCATAAAATGGTCTAGAAAACCCAGTATGAAATTTAAAAAAATTAATTTTAGAAATATTCTGTAAAAAAAGTTTTATTTTTGAAATATTATATGATAAAAATAGTTTTAAATTTTGATCATTTTCACTTTTTAATCTAATTTCAAACCTTCTTTGAAATTTATTATGAAAAATATCTATATCTTTAAATTGACTTTTAAGAATCTCAACTTGGATTTTTCTTGCCCTGAAAAAATATTCAAGCTGATGTTTATACTTAAACATATTTTGCCAAAGAAGATAATTTATTGCTAACCTTTCTTTTCGCTTTTCATCATTCAAGCCTTTGTTTGTTCCTTGACCAGAAAAGCTAATTGTATTTATTACATAATCTCTTGAAAATTGAAAATGTCTTGGATAATTTAATGTTGCTAAATAATACGCAATAATTTGTTGGCCATTATCTGGTCCGAAACATACTGAAAAATTTCCTTGGATTTTAAGATATTTTTTAGAATAAATTGCTGTGGTATCTGGAGCATAACCACATTCGAATAAATTATTATAATTTCTATTTTTATAAACCGAGGTTCTTAATCTAAAAATACCATCTTTCTCTAAATCTATTAATTTTTTCAGTTTTACATCCCAGTTTTTTTCTTGGACACACATTTCATCAGAAATATTTAAGAAAAAATAGGATTTTCTAGATGACACAGCGTATAAAAAATTAATCCATTGCCATAAATCTATATATCCTCTACCCTTTGGAGATGACAATATAATAAAATGGCATTTAAAATGCTTTATGGATTTAAGAAATTCTTCAACAAAATTTTCTTCATTATCGATTTTTATACAAAATTGTATATTGCTAGGATCTTTTGCTCTCTGTACAAATTTTTCAATAGAATTGACCGATGATTGAATATTATTTGTGTTAAATAAAATTGAAATAAGAGAAGGACATAAATTGGCCCTTACTATCTCATCATCATAGGAATGCTTCGTAAAAGATTTTTGGTTGTCAGATTTAACAAACTTTTTACAATCATGACTAGGATTAACTTTATAATTTAATTCAAAATTACTTTTCATAAATACCTTTGTAATATTCTATTGCTTCCGAGGTTTCACCCGAATAAATAACTTTGCCATTTTGCATACATATTGCTTTATTACATATAGATTTAAGCAGTGAAAGATCATGAGAAGCAAAAACTAATATTGAGGAATTACTCATCATTTCTAAAACTTTTTTCTTACTCTTCTTTGAAAACTCTATGTCGCCAGTAGAAAAAAATTCATCAATTAATAGAATCCCTGGTGTATTTGCAATTGCAGATGAAAATGCAAGTCTAGCCTGCATACCACTTGAGTATGTCCTTAATGGCATATTTAGAAATTCGCCAAGTCCACAAAATTCAACTATTTCTGGAAGAATCTTATCAACCTGTTCCTTTGTTAATCCTCTTGTAATATTTGATAATATAATATTCTCATAGCCTGTAGCATCCTGCTCAAATCCAAATCCAATATCCAACATGCAGTTGGTTTCTCCAGTCTTTTGTATAGATCCTGAAGTTGGTGCGTAAATACCAGCTAAAAGCTTGAGCAATGTTGTCTTTCCAGAGCCATTGTGACCAAGCAAAGCGACTTTATCCCCATGATTAAAAATATAATTTATATCTCTTAATCCTTTAATTATTTTTCCACCAGAATTATTTTTTGTTGTTCTGGTAACAATAACTTTACCCATATTACTTACTTTATTTCTAAAAGATAAAGATACAGCATCGTAAACTGGGAAATCCAAACAGACATTTTTTAAAATTATTTGCGACTGCATATTTATACCCAAAATACAATTCTCTTGCTCTTCTTTGAATAAAGAAAAAAGAAAATAAAAATTTGAAAAAAAGTAATTATCAAGGTACCAATCCAAATAACCATATCAAAGTCTAGCCCTATTAAATCATTTCTTATAATTCCAACAAAATAGGTGAATGGATTGAAATATATAAAATGTGCATACTCACCAAGCATTTCAGGTTTCCATAAAACAGGTGTAAGTAATAACATTGGCGGCATAAGTGATTTTATCAAGGGATCAATATCTCGGTACCTAGCAGAGAGCATACCAACGTTAACAGTGAATAAAATTGCATTAATAAAAATTAAGAAAAGGCCCAAAGGAAGCGAGTACAAGACTGATGCTTCGATTCCATTGTTAACAAATAATACAACCAAGACAATCAATGGTAAATGATGTAAAAAAAGTAAAAAACTTAAGAAGCATTTACGAAAAACATAAAAAAGCGGAGGATTGGGATAAGCTCTAATATATTTTGAAGCAACACCCGAAAATACATCTGGCGCATCTATTACTTGTTGGCTAATCCACATCCATATTATAAAACCTGAAAATAAATAAGTTAAATAATTTTTCCAATCTAAATTAAAAATTGTACTCCAAAGTAGGCACATCGCTGTTGCAGAGATTGCTATACCTAAAACAACCCACCACGGTCCAAGAAAAGTTCTTCTGTATTTAAGTCTCAAATCAAAATAAGAAAGATAAGACCAGGCATAATAATTTTTCAAAGAAAATACGATATCATTTATTGCACAATTTTTATGAAAAAAACTCATTATTATAATTATATATTTATATTTTTAATTTACTATCTTGTGAAAGACATAAAGTAATAACCAAAAATAATCCTAACATATTATCGTAGAAAGCGCTGTTAAATAATGAAGTTATAAGTATCATAGAAACTATTCCAACATACAAAGTATCCTTTCTGGCCTCGGTAAATAAATAAAAAATAAATGCAAGATAGAGAAGTAACCCGGTTATCCCTAGTTGTGAGGAAATGCTAATAAATTCATTATGCGGGTTATTTGTAATATAATTATTATGAAGAGGGATATTACTTTCCTTAAAATAAGTTTGCGAATTTTTCTTAAATGATCCTATGCCTGAACCAAATATTGGTTGATTCTGCAAATTGCCAATACCAACTTTTAACCAAATTAGTCTCAGCCCTAAAGATGAATTATAATTTCCATCTTTTATATAACTAATATCTGTATCAAGAACTTCTAATCTATGCTTTAGGTTATCTGAAAACTGAGTAAACATTAAGATAGTTACGATCATCAAAAATCCTAATCTGAACTTAGTATTTTTGATCAAAAAAAGAAAACATAATAATAATAAAAATGTAATCAGTATATATGCTGTTCTAGAATCATTCATAAAAAGAACATTAATAAATGATAAAGCTGCTAATATAATATACATAATATTTTTTTTCTTAATTCCAAAAATTAGACATAGAAAGGAATAAAAAGAAAATACAATACCTTGAATTATATAGTGTTGAAAAATTGCTGTTTCATTTATGATAATTTTTTCTTTTGTATCGGCTAAATTTATAATTTTTAAAAAATCGTAAAATATATCAAAATTAAATACTTTGAAATACTTCATATATGACATGAATAAAATTATTGTTACTCCAGCAATAAAAAATCGAATAATAAAATTGCTACTATCATATTGCTTAACAGAGTAATAAAGAATAGGAATATACAAAAACTTAATATATTTTTTTGCAGCCTCAATAATTTGTTCGGTATCTGCTACACTATAAAAAGATGAACATAATAATAATAGATATAAAATTGTACAAAAAATAAATGATTTTCTTTGAAATAATTTTTTTAAATGATTATTTTTAATACAAACTAAGATTGATGATAATACGGCAAGTATTATAAATAGGTTTGCAGCTGCTGATGATATTAAGATAAAAAATGCCGCTAATGGAAGAAAATATTGTTGTAATTGAGCGATTTTTATATTGGTTAAGTGCATTATAAGAAATAATATTTAGAAAAATTTATTAATAATAATATTTTCTTCTCTTCCTGGACCATTTGAAATTATATCAATAGGAATCTCTAGGAAATTTTCAATATCCTTAATATATATTTTTGCCTTGTCCGGCAAATCACTGTATTTTTTTATGCCCGACAAGCTTTTTTGCCAACCTTCATATTCTTTGTAAATTGGTTTGTTATCTTTATATTCAATACAAACTTTGATTTTTGGAAATGTATCCAAAACATCTAGTTTGGTTAAACATATGCCAGTAAATCCATTTATAATAATAGATCTTTTCAAAGCGACAAGGTCTAGCCAGCCACATCTTCTTTCTCTACCTGTTGTTGCTCCAAATTCGTGACCCCTTTCTGAAAGAATTTTGCCATTTTCATCGAAAAGCTCTGTCACAAAAGGTCCTGAACCAACTCTTGTTGTGTATGCTTTTACTATTGCTAATGTATAGTCAACTCTTTTTGGAGATATTCCAGATCCTGTAAATATTCCCCCAATTGTAGTGTTTGAGGAAGTTACAAAAGGATAGGTTCCATGATCTATATCTAATAGAGAGCCTTGCGCACCTTCAAAAACTATTTTTTTATTATTTAAAAATAATTGCTCAATATATAATGGTGCATCAATAAGATAGTTTTTATAAACATCATAATGAGATAAAAGATTTTGGTATGTTTCTTCAATATCAAATATCTCGCAATTATAATAGTTTTTAAGAATAAAATTATGATATTCAAGAAGCTCTTTAAGCTTTTCATGTAAATTTTGTTGATTTGCTAAATCGCCAAATCGAATACCTCTCCTTGAAATCTTGTCTTCGTAAGCTGGTCCAATACCGCGACCTGTAGTCCCGATTTTCTCTTTACCTTTTTTTTGTTCTCGCGCTTGATCTAAAGCAATATGAACCGGAAGAATTAAAGGACAATTATCAGATATAAAAAGTCTTCCATTCACATCAATATTATTTTTTTGTAAAACTTCAATTTCATCAGAAAGAGCATCTAATGAAAGAACCACTCCATTACCAATTATACATTTTACGTCGTTATGCAAGATACCCGACGGAATTAAATGTAATATAGTTTTTTTATTTTCTACAACAATTGTATGCCCTGCATTATGCCCCCCCTGAAATCTTACGACAGCTTCACTTTTTTCTGTTAAAAGATCGACTATTTTACCTTTACCTTCGTCTCCCCACTGAGCACCAAGTATTGCAATACTTTTATTCATAATTATCCTTTAAAATCCACTTTCCGGATTTATTAGTAATATTAGATTTACTTTGATTTCTTATAAGGTATCTAACATCAACACTAAATCCAATACCAAAGAGAATACCATCATCAAAATTGTACTTTCCTCCTATTGCTACTTCGTGACTATCATTCTCAATATAAACGCTCATTAAAATACCATTTTCATAATCAAATCCAGGTAACTCACAGAAGTCGTATTTAATCTCAACATCAGAGTGATTTTTATTAATTAAATTACAAAGGCTTACCATATACTTAATATCGTCTTCAATTGCTGTGTCGAAAGAAATAATGTGATTAGAATCTTTCAATATGTTTTTTATCGTCCCATGCATTTTTGGGAAATCACAAATACAATTCTCTAAATTATTATCGACATCTAAAGTATTCATATACTTTTTAATTTCAGAAGATGATTTGCTTTTAATAAGCTCCTTTATGTTTTTTTCATCTTCTTTTTTTAAGTTTGCTGAATTAATTAATTTTTTAAAAATACCAACATGTCCAAGATCAAGATATATTTTCTTTTTGGAAAATATTTTTACAATATCTAACATCAAATTTACAATCTCTACATCATTTTCAACGTCTGAATTCCCAATTAGTTCTGCGCCTGCTTGGATTGGTATTCTTGAGCCCTTTGAATCTTTACTATTTGTCCTAACTACATGATCGAAGTAACAATATCTATTGATTTCATCTGAATTACCATAGGTTGTGTTGATTCTAGCTATTTGGCTAGTAATATCAGCTCTCAGCCCAAGTTGTCTTCCTGTTTCTTGATCAATTAATTTGAATGTTTGAAGATCCAAATCCTCGCTTGAATTAGATAACAAAGAATCGTGATATTCGACTAAAGGGGGGATTACTAAACCATAGCCATAAGACAAAAAGGTCTCAATTACTTCTCTTCTTTTTTGCTCAAGCCAATAAGCTTGTTCAGGCAGGATATCTTCAATACCCTCTGGTAGTATCCATTTTTTGGTTGGCATTTGTATATTTTAATGATTAATTATTGTTATTGGCAAATTTATTTTTGGTGTTATTCTATATTTTTAAAATATTCAAAAAACTCTGAATCAGGATCTATCACAAGCATATCAGACTTATTAGTGAAAGAGTTTATATAAGCCTTGAGACTTCTTGTAAATGCATAAAACTCAGCATCTCTTCCATAAGCGTCGGCATATATAGCCGTTGATTTTGCATCGCCTGAGCCTCTCTCCTTCTCTGATGTTCTATATGCTTCAGCAATAATAACTGTTCTTTTCTTGTCAGCTTGTGCTCTTATGTTTTCAGCTGTTTCTTGCCCTCTTGCTCTGAAGTCTTTTGCAGTTCTACTTCTTTCTGCACGCATTCTTTGATAAACCGACTCACTAACATCCTCTGGGAGCTCAATTCTGCTAATCCTTACATCAACGAGCTCTATGCCAAGTTCTCCAGCAACAACTTGTGCTTTTGACTCGAGTTGTTGCATAATTTCTTCTCTTTCACCAGATATAGCTTGTTGAATAGTTCTAATACCAAATTGGTTTTTTAACTCATCCTTAACAATTTGTGTAATCCTTCCTTCTGCTCTAGCTCTATCTCCTAAGGTAGATTTATAATATGATTTTACGTTAGCAATTTTCCACTTAACGAAAAAATCAACCGACATATTTTTCTTTTCACTTGTTAGAAATAATTCTGGTTTCGCGTCCATTGTAAGGATTCTTGCATCAAATTTTCTTACGTTGTTAACAAGTGGAAGTTTAAAATGTAAACCCGGCTTTAGATCGTCTCTTTTGATTTCACCTAACTGGAAAACCATGGCTCTTTGGGTTTCTTTTACGAAGAAAACGGTGGAAGAAAAAATTAAAAATAAACCGCCTAATAGAAATAAAATTTTAGTATTCATTTTTACCTTCCCTCTCTTTTGTTTGTGTTATTTTCCATAGGTTCCTCAACCTCAGTCGAATTATCAATTGATTCCTTGGTCTTTTCAGGATTAATAATTTTATCTAAGGGCAATAGCATCAAGTTATTTCCTGATTTGATATCAATCATGAGTTTTGAGCTATTAGATAATACTGACTCAAGTGCATCCATGTATAAACGTTTTTTTGTAACTTCTGGTGCTCTTTTGTACTCTTTAAGTAATTTAATAAATCTATCTGCATCCCCTTCGGCATTTGCAATTACTCTTTCTTTATAAGCTAAAGCATCTTGTATCATTCGGGCAGCTTCACCTCTTGCTTTAGGCACAACTTCATTTGCATAAGCTTGGGCCTCATTCTTGTATCTTTCCATATCTTCTCTAGCCTTTGTAGCATCTTGGAAAGCGTCTTGCACTGCGTCAGGTGGCTGCGAGTCTTGAAGATTCACTGTGATGACTTGAATTCCTGCCTGGTAACTATTTAACACATCTTGCATTAAAGTCTCTGTCTTATTTGAGATTTCTGTTCTTCCTTCTCTCAAAATATAGTCCATATCATTTTTTCCAACGACGTCTCTAATTGCAGAATCTAATACACCACAAATTGTGCTTCTACTACCAAATCTGCAGGTTCTGTCTCCTGGTATATCAGGATTTTCAACATTAAATAGATAATTCTCTGCGCTATTTATTCTATATTGAACTGAGAAAGCAAGTTCGACAATATTTTCATCTTTGGTAAGCATTGTTGTTCTTTTCTCAACACTTCTTATTCCAGTAAAGTTTATAGTTTCATGGGTTTCAACTGGTCTTGGTAAGTGCCAGCCAGGTCCTGGCATAGCGGTTCTCTGATATTCGCCAAAGCGAAGAATCACAGCTCTTTCATTCTCGCTAACAATATAGAATCCAGTAGCTGACCACACTAAAAGGACAAAAACTAATAGAGTAACAACAGACATCCCCTTTTTACCGCCACCACCGCCATTTGAAACTTTTTTTGAGCCAAACATATTGCTTAAAGATGAAGTAAGCTTATTAAGAACGGCATCCAAATCCGGTGGATTTTGTCCTTTGTTCCTTTCCCAAGGGTCTTTATCGTTGTTTGATTGATTCCAAGGCATTAGTTTTATCTCCATTTTTATCTTATTAAATATTATAGCAAAATTATATCTAAATAATTATCCAGTTTTATAAATTTCTTGTGCATTTTTTGATTTTTTTAGTGTATTTCTATCAATCAGACCTTTTTTATTAAGATACTTTGCAAAATGGCTGTTTGCCAAAAACTCCATTTTGTATTGTCCTGATTTTGTAAAAGTCTCATTTACATCAATACATTTTTCGTATATTTGTGATCTTATTTTATTATCAAAACTTGGAAGTTCGATTTTGACTGCATGGTATTTCTCAAAAAGTCTATTTGAAATAGTTTGTTTGAGAAAATCTATTCCATAACCTGTTTTTGCAGAAACATAACAGGATGAATCTTGCTGTAAATGCGAGAAATTTTCTGGATTATAGTTGTTATCAATTTTATTAAAAACCAAAATTTTTGGTATTTTATTTGCCCCAATACTTCGAAGTACTGAATCAACTTCTTTTATATAATTCGGAAAATTATTATCACTAATATCTATAACGTGAATCAACAAGTTACTTTCAGAAACTTCGGATAATGTCGATTTAAAAGACTCTATAAGATGATGAGGTAAATTTCTTATAAATCCTACTGTGTCACTAATAACCGCATTCTTTTTATTTTTTAAGTGAATTTTTCTATGGATAGGATCAAGTGTTGCAAAAAGTTTATTTACAGACAATGTATTCATTCCGGTCAAATAATTAAATAAGGTTGATTTACCTGCATTTGTGTAGCCAACAATGCTTATTCTTGAGATATCTCTCTTAAGCCTTAAATTTCTACTCAACTTTCTTTGATTACTTACCTTATTTAGTCT
Source organism: uncultured Thiothrix sp. (assembly GCA_902624655.1). GTDB lineage: Bacteria > Pseudomonadota > Gammaproteobacteria > Poriferisulfidales. The sequence continues at coordinate 247,155 of CACNYJ010000001.1, read as the reverse complement.
TTTTTGTATGGTCTTAATTCTTGCTTTTAAAAGTCTTCTATCAGTTTCAAGTTGGGTCTCACCTGGCCCTCTCAAGCCAATTCCACCCTTTTGTCTTTCTAAATGACTCCATCCTCGAACTAATCTTGTAGCAAGATAATTTAGCTGGGCTAGTTCAACTTGTAATTTCCCCTCATGAGATATTGCTCTTTGAGAGAAAATATCAAGAATCAACCCAGTTCTATCTAGAACTCTTGCGGATAACAGATTTTCTAAATTTCTTTCTTGGCTAGGGCTTAAATCGACGTTAAATATAATAAGTTTTATTCCAGTCCTTCTTACTTGTTTTTCAATTAACTTTGCGTCTCCTTGGCCTATGTAAAGATTAATAGAGATATTCTTATTTTTTTGTGATAGAGATATGGTATCTGAGACTAAAACATTTGCTGAGCGAGCGAGTTCTTGAAATTCTTCTTTATAATTAAAAGCATCCGAGATCGGATTGTCAATATAAATTAGTAAAGCTGTATTTAAAAAATTATCAATTCTCTTCAAGCTATAATTTCCTTGATATCTCTGCTATTCCTCAGTTTGAAACTTTATAGTTTTCGCAGGTACTATAGTTGAAACTGCATGTTTGTATACCATTTGATTAACAGTATTTTTAAGTATGATTACATATTGGTCAAATGAATCAACTTGTCCCTGAAGTTTTATACCATTAACAAGATATATTGAAACAGGTACTTTTTCTTTCCTAAGAGCGTTTAAAAATGGCTCTTGAAGTATTTGGCTTTTTGTCATTATTATATCCTCACCTGTAAAATTTACTCACTCTAAAAATTTATCAATTCTTCTATGAATATTACCATAATCTAATGAAGTATACACTGTGCAACTATCAAGATGTCTTAGCCATGTTATTTGCCTTTTGGCTAATTGTCTTGTTGCTGCCAATGTTCTTGATTTCATTAAATCTAAGTCAATTTTACCATCTAAATAATCTGATCCTTGCCGATAACCTATTGTTTTCATTGCTGGTAAGTCCATTCCTTTATGACTTTCTTTTATTTGGGAAATTTCATCTAAAAGTCCTTTTTGCATCATATCTTTATACCTAGCTTCTATTTTAGAATGTAGATGAGATCTATTATAGGGGATTATAGATATGTTTAAGTTTTTAAAATATTGAACATTCTTTGCACACTGCCTCATTATGGAACTGGGTTTTTGCAGATTATTAGAAAAATATATTTCTAACAATCTTATAATTCTGTACTGATCATTGTAGTGTATTTTTTCTGCAGAGATCCTATCTACATCTTTAAGAAAGCTATATAAATAAGATAAATTATTTTCATGGAGCATTTTCTGAATCTTGTTTTTTACCTCTTTAGATACATCGCTCATTTCAGATAATCCTCCAGAGAAAAAAGTCTTAAAATACATAATTGATCCACCAACTAAAAGTGGGGTTTTTTTTCTTTTATGGATATCTTTAATATTTAGAATAAGATCCTTATAAAATTTAGCGACCGAATACTTATGCCATGGCTCAATAATGTTAATCATCTTATGCGGATAAATTTTTAATATATTATTATTGGGCTTTGCAGAACCTATATTAAATTTCTTATAAACCATTACTGAGTCAACACTTATAATTTCAATATTAAATTCTTTACATAGTGATATGGCAAGATCAGTTTTTCCTGATGCAGTTGGTCCCATTAAAGATATTACATTATTCATTTATTCTTTTTTGCAATATTATCTCTTAAATACAGTAAATTTATGTCTTCAATCTTACTTTTCAATTTGTGTTGTTGTTTTTCTACCATTAATATCAAATGATGCAGATCAATTTTTTTATTTTCAATAATAACTTCGATCGCATCTGGCATTAATTTTTTATAATCAGATAAGAAATCAATGTTATTTCTAAAAATATAGTGTTTTTTTAAATTATATTCTTTTAACTCTAAAAAAAAATCATTTTTTGAGGAAAGATGGTAATTCTGTTCTTCATGGAATAATTTATCTTTATCATTATAAAATTGCCAATATATTTCATTCATTTTTGCATCTATTGCTACGATTATTGGGTAGGATTCATTAAAATCTTTTTTTGATAAAGCTAAAATTTGAAAAGAATTTAGCTTAATTATTGGTACATCCAAATAAAAAGCTAGTGCTTTAATACACGATAATGCAACCCTTAAGCTTGTAAAATTACCTGGCCCATTATTTAAATATATAATTGAAATGTCTTTTACAGATGAATTAGCCTTTTCCAATATATCATTTAAACTTTTGATTATTTCTTTTGAGATATTTTTTTTTTCACTAATTATCGTTTTGTAGAATTTTTCATCTTTCTTTAGAGCGATTTTTGTTTCGTTGAAAGCAGTATCAAGAAATAATATCATTTTTTTTCTAATAAAAGTGCGACATGAGCTTCCATTCCCTCGTCTCTTCCGACATAGCCAAGTTTGTCATTTGTCTTTGATTTAATATTAATTTGGTTTTCTTTGAGGTCTAATATACAACACAAGGAGTCTTCAATTTTCTTCGAATATTTTGAAATACGTGGTTTTTCCGTTACTATAGTTGCATCTATATTTACTATGCTAAAGCCATCTTTAATAATAATATCGTTTATATGCTTTAAAAAAAAAGTACTATCCATATCTTTATATTTATCTGAGCTATCAAAGTATTTTCCTAAATCTCCCTTGCCAGAAGCACCAAGCAGGGCATCACATATTGCATGAGCTAAGATATCACCATCTGAATGTGCAACAATAGATCTTTTTGAGGAAATTTTAACACCCCCTAGTAATATGAAATCACCGTCCTTAAATCTGTGAGAATCATAACCATGTCCTACACTTATCATATTTGATCCTTATTTTTATTGAACTCTACGTCTTCCAAGATATATCTTTCTATATGGTTAATAATACATTTGGCAACTGTCATATCCATCTCATGTGTAATTTTAATATTATACGGTCTTCCATAATGAACTCTACATTTATGACCCTTTAATTCAATAGCTTGACTTTCATCTGTAATATGTAATTTATTTTCAATACAATACATTAGGGAGTTAAAGACAATATCAAATTTAAACATTTGTGGGGTTTGAGCAACCCATAGATTTTCACGAGGAATCGTTTCTTCTATTATTCTATCCTCATTTACTTTTTTCAATGTATCAACCAATGGTAACGCCATTATACTTGATTCATTTGAATCTAAGGTTTTATTAATAAATTCCAAAATATCATACATAAGTAAACATGGTCTAGCTGCATCATGAATAATAATCCACTCGTCACGAATATTTTTATTTTCATTTTTTAAATATTTTAGACAATTAAAAACTGTTTCCTGCCTTGAACTTCCACCCTCAACAAAATCCACTTTTTTTAAATTATTAATTAATTCTTCATTCGTAATTTCTTCTGATGGATCTACTCTATAACCTCTCATGGATTCTTTTCCATGTTTAGAATTCCTGTTATAACCAACAATAACTTTTTTTACTGCGCCAATAGACATTGCAAGATAGATTACAGATTGTAGAACATCGAAATTATTTTCGTAATCAATTTTCTCAAATATTTTATTACCTTCATTAAATCTTGTGCTGTTTCCTGCTGCGGGGATTATAAAAAAAAGACCTTCATTTTTTGATAATTCTTCGTTCATAGATTATTTTACAATTTGATAAAATATTTCTTTCTCTTTAATATATCCTAATTCTGTTCTTGCTTTTTCTTCAATAACTTTTAGACCTGTTTTCAAGTTTTCTAATTGAGCTCTCAGAATTTTATTTTTCTCTAAAAGATTTTTTTCCTCCAGTATTACATACTGCACTTGATCTTTTAGTATGCGGTAGTCTAAGAAATTACTTTCCCCAAAGAAAAATTTGAACGACAAAATTCCTAGAAAAATTATTAAAATTAGAACAAACTTATTCATCTTTTTTTTATCCTATCAAAAAGAGATGTACCTTGATAACTTGCTTTACTACCAAGCTCCTCTTCAATTCTCAGAAGCTGGTTGTATTTAGAAACCCTATCAGACCTTGAGAGCGAGCCAGTTTTTATTTGGCCACATGAATAAGCAACAGAAAGATCTGAGATAAATGTATCTTCTGTTTCTCCTGATCTATGAGAGACAATTGAGTTATAATTATTATGGGCTGCAATCTCAATTGTATTTACAGTTTCTGTTAACGTGCCAATTTGGTTTAATTTAATCAGTATGGCGTTTGCAATATTTTTATCAATACCCTGTTGGAAGATTTTTGGATTTGTAACAAATAAATCATCTCCGACTAACTGTATGTCATTGCCGAGTTCTTTTGTTAATTCCTTCCAGCCATCCCAATCATTTTCATCTAGTCCATCTTCAATTGAAACTATAGGATAATCTTTTTTCCAAGATTTCAACAGTTGAATAAATTCTGAGTTTGTAAACTTCTTATTTTCTGAAGATAACTCATAAAATCCTTCTTTATAAAACTCACTACTTGCTACATCTAAAGCAAGTACAATTTCAGATTCAGGCCTATAACCAGCTTTTTCAATAGCTTGCATAATAACATCTAGAGCTTCTTTATTTGATGAAAGATTTGGGGCATAACCGCCTTCATCACCAACTGTTGTAATATAATTCTTACTTTCGAGTATATTTCCAAGCGCATGAAATATTTCTACGCCATACCTAATAGCTTCTTTAATAGAATCAGCGCCAACTGGCATTATCATAAATTCCTGAATATCAACGCTGTTATTTGCATGTGAGCCTCCGTTTATTATATTCATCATAGGCACAGGTGTTATAAATTTTTGAGAATTGTTTAAAGATTTAAAAAGCGAAATTTTTTTATTTTCAGCGGATGCTTTGGCATTTGCTAATGATACAGCTAATAGAGTATTTGCTCCGAGGTTTGATTTATTTTCTGTTTTATCTAGATCAATTAAAGTATTATCAATTTTTTTTTGATCATCGGCATCAAGTCCAACTATGGATTCCGATATTTTATTTTCAATATAAGATATATTATTTAAAACTCCTTTTCCATTATATCTTTTTGGATCTTTATCTCTTAGCTCTAGTGCTTCTCTCGAGCCTGTTGATGCTCCAGATGGAACTGCTGCTCTCCCAATAGATCCAGAATTTAAAACAATCTCTGCTTCTAAAGTTGGATTACCTCTAGAATCAATTATTTCTCGAGCACTAATTTTTTTTATCTTTGATTTCATATTTATATTTTACTTTAAAGATGATGTGTAATCGACGAAAAATTTTTTAATCTTCAACTAATTCATCTAGCTTTTTTAAATTTACGAGCAGTTTCTCAATGGTATTCAAAGGAAGGGAGTTCATTCCATCACACAAAGCTTCTTTCGGATTTGGATGCGTCTCCATAAATATACCTGAAATTCCTACAGAAATTGCTGCTCTAGATAAAGGAGCAATATATTGACTTTGCCCGCTTGAGCTATCCTTATTTAATCCGGGGAGCTGAGTCGAATGCGTCGCATCAAAAACAACAGGGCAGTCAGTATCTCTCATGATTACCAGCGACCTCATATCAGAAATAAGATTGTTATACCCAAAACTAAAACCTCTCTCACAGACAAGAATATTTTCGTTACCTGTTGATTTTGCTTTTTCAACAACACTTTGCATTTCCCAAGGAGACAAAAACTGTCCTTTTTTAATATTTACAGGGATATTGAATGAAACAACCTTGTGAATAAAATTTGTTTGTCTGCAAAGAAAAGCTGGAGTTTGAAAGACATCAACAATATCAGCTATTTCATCAAGTGGAGAATCCTCATGTACATCCGTAAGAATCATTAGTTCTAAATCATTCTTTATTTTATTTAAAATTTCTAACCCTTTAGAATATCCAACTCCACTAAAAGAATCTTGTGAGGTTCTATTTGCTTTGTAGAGGGAAGATTTAAAAATAAAAGGTATTGAATGTTTTGAAGTTATTTCTTTTAGTTTTTCAGCTGTTTCGAAATTTAGTTTTTCACTTTCAATTACGCATGGTCCAGCTATTAAAAAAAAACAATTTTTCCTATCTTTATTAAAATTAAAATTACTTTTCATTTTTTTCCTTACTAGCATTTATAAATGATATAAATAATGGATGTCCTTTTGTAGGTTTGGATGTAAATTCAGGATGAAATTGACAACCTAAAAACCACAAATGATTTTTTAATTCAACCACTTCAACGAGAGTACCATCTGCTGAAGTTCCTGATATTAGTAATCCATTATCTTCTAGGAGATTTTTGAATTCATTATTAAACTCATAACGATGTCGATGTCTTTCGAATACAGAATTCATTTTATTATAAGCATCATAAATGTTTGAATTTTCTTTAACAATGCACTCTTGTTCTCCTAATCTCATTGTACCACCAATATCTGAATTAGCATCCCGATATTCAACAGAACCCTTTTCATCAAGCCATTCCTCAATTAAACCTATAACAGGAAATTTTGTATTTTTATCAAATTCTGTACTATTAGCGCGATCAAGATTACATACATTTCTAGCGAATTCTATTACAGCAGCTTGCATACCAAGACAAATGCCAAGAAAGGGGACATCATTTTCTCTACAGAACTTTACTGCACTAATTTTTCCTTCAATTCCTCTGCTGCCAAAACCACCTGGGACAATCACACCGTCAGCTTTATTTAAATCTAATAGATTTTTGTCATTTAGCTCTTCAGCATCAATATAATCAATTTCAATATTTACTCCGCAATGAACACCCGCATGCTTAACTGCTTCATGCAAGGATTTATATGACTCAGTATAGTTTCCATATTTTGCTATGATTTTAATATGGATATTTTTGTTTATTTTTTCTCTTTTACTTTTATAATTTTGCCAAGAATTTAAAGATGTAGGATCGCATTTCAAGTCTAATTTTTCGACAATGATATCGTCTAAACCTTGCTCATGAAGAATTAAAGGAATTTCATAGATATCTTGAACATCAACCGAGTTTATTACGGCTCTCGCTTCAACATTTGTAAACAAGGCAATTTTTTCTTTATCACTATCATCAATACTTTTTTCAGATCTGCATACAAGAATATCGGGTTGAATACCAATTGATCTTAATTCTTTTACAGAATGTTGAGTCGGTTTTGTTTTAATTTCATTAGCAGCCTGAATATATGGAACTAAAGTCAAATGTATATAGCTCACAATATCTCTTCCAAGCTCAACACCCATTTGTCTAATTGCTTCAATAAATGGAAGTGATTCTATGTCTCCGACTGTTCCACCAATTTCAACAATACAAATATCTTTATCGAATGAACCCTCTTTTATACTCTCTTTAATTTCATCAGTAATATGGGGAATTACTTGGACAGTGCTGCCCAAATATTCTCCCTTTCTTTCTCTTTTTAAAACACAATCATAAATTTGGCCAGTTGTATAATTACTCGATTTATTTGTTTTGTAATTTACAAATCTCTCGTAATGACCTAAATCGAGATCTGTTTCTGCGCCATCATAAGTAACAAATACTTCTCCATGCTGGGATGGGCTCATAGTTCCTGGATCGACATTAATATATGGGTCTAATTTAATTACAGAAACACTAAGGTTTCTTGACTCGAGTATTGAGCCGAGGGATGCTGCCACTATGCCTTTACCAAGAGATGAAACAACGCCGCCAGTAATAAATATGAATTTTGTCAAATTGTGTTAATTGTTATTCAAGACGGGAATACATTTTATCAAATATAATCAAAATCTACAATTTTATAAAAAAATTAACAATTCCAAAATCTTAATATTCATGTAATATAAATAGTATCTTAACTGTATGGAAATATTTAATGTTCTGCATAAACGTAGGTAAAGTTGAGAGGCTTATTAGAGTATTATTCGGCATCGCTATATTTTACTTAGGTGTCCTTCATCCTAATGAGCCAAGGTTATGGGGATTTATAGGATTAATTCCAGTAATCACGGGTATACTTGGATGGTGCCCCGTCTATTTACCTTTTAAAATCAATACGAATAAATAAATTTTATTTATCCCAAACGATTTTCAATTCATTATTAATATAGATTAATATTGTCCTATCTCTTTGCCAAGGTGGAATATTTCTCTCTCTCATATAGTCTTTCAAACTTTTTGTGTTGTTAATTTTTATATTTTGACCCTTTTGTCTAAATCTTACCTCGACATTATCCTGTATTTGTTGCCCAAGCCTTTGCTCAAGATTTTCCCAGCTTAATTCAACAGATAGGTTGGGAATTACAAGATTTTCGTCTCTCTTCCATTTGTAGATTTTAGTTGGATCATGTTTCTTTAGAGGTAACATAATTTCAATTAAGTCTTTAAATCTATGAATCTCGTATGAATTACAAGAAAAATATGGTCTTTTGTCATCCCCAGCATAAAAAACATCTCTTTTAATTGAATTAATTTGCTCAAAAGTTGGCATCTTAAAATTATTTTCCCCAATCCAAAACCTTATTACATTATTAAAGCGGTTTTCCTCTAAGTTTCTTACATTAATATTTATCGCATTCTTCTTTCCATTAATTTTAAATTTTTCAAAATCTATAGAAGCTAATTCTGAGTTAAGTTTTTGAGAAATAGAAATATTGTTAATTGCTCTTTGAATTGTTTTAGAATGATTTGGCCATTTTTTTTTAATTATAGGTAAAATTTCCGATCGAATATAATTACGAGAAAAACTTATGTTTTCATTTGATGTGTCATTGATAAAATCTAAATTAAATTGAGTTACAAAATCTATTAATGTATTTTTATTCAATCCTAAAAGGGGTCTTAAGTGTAGGCCTTTTGGTGCATAACGAATCATGGGCATTGAAGATAAGCCTTTTACGCCAGATCCTCTCAAAAGATTATAAAAAAAAGTTTCTACTTGATCATCTGCATGATGACCAGTCATCAGTATAGTATTTTTTTCCATAATAGAATGAATTGCCTCATATCTTTTATCCCTTGCAGACTCTTCTATGCTCTCTTTAGAGCTTAAATCAACATTTATACTCTTTGTAGTTAATGGTATGTCAATATTTTTGCAAAAAGTTTTGCAATGATTTTCCCATTTTTTTGAATCAATATTAATATTATGATTTACGTGAATTGCGCTTATATTAATTTTTTCTTGCTTGGCAAATTTATCAGCTAAATACAATAATGCTGTTGAATCAATTCCTCCGCTATAGGATACTAAGATTTCGTAATTTTCATCTTTATTTATGTTTTTTAAAAAAGAATCTTGAAAAATTGAAAAAATGTTTTCAAAGTCAAAATCTGATGTTTCCATTTCTAATCTTGAAAAAAACCAATGGAAGAAAGTTTATCTTTTCTATTTCTGATCAAAACATCCTTATCGATACTATGATAAATATCAAGATTTTTAGAAATTGATGAAGATATTGCTTTGCTAATTTGAGAAATATTTCTGTGCGCGCCACCGAGTGGTTCTGGTATCAATTCGTCAATCAGTTTAAGTTTTTGTAAATTTTCGGCAGTAATACACATAGCTTCTGCAGCGAGGTGTGCATTTTCAGGAGATTTCCAAAGGATCGAGGCGCAACCCTCTGGAGAAATCACAGAGTACACACTATATTCTAGCATTGATAAATGATCGCAAACACCGATAGCCAATGCTCCACCAGAACCTCCTTCACCAATCACATAAGATAAAATTGGCACGGATAAGTCTGACATCTCCAATAAGTTATTTGCAATAGCCTCACTTTGCCCTCTTTCTTCTGCATCGATTCCCGGGTACGCTCCTGGAGTATCTATAAAAGTAATAATCGGCATATTGAATCGTTCTGCTAACCTCATAATCCTTAATGCTTTTCTAAAACCCTCGGGTCTTGCCATACCGAAATTCCTTTTTATCTTTTCATTAGTTCCTCTTCCTTTTTCATGCCCTATAACTGCAACTGAAAAATCATTAAACTGTGCTATACCTGAAACTATTGCGCTATCGTCAGAATACGTTCTATCCCCATGAAGCTCGTGAAAATTTTTAAAAATATTATTTATATAATCGAGTGTATAAGGTCTATCAGGATGTCTTGCAATTTGAGTAATTTGCCAAGGAGTTAAATTACTATAAATATCTTCAATTAATTTATTACATTTCTTTTGTAAAACATTTATTTCTTCTACAATATTAACTTGACTATCTGAGCCAATGTTTCTTAGTTCTTCAATCTTATTTTCTAAATTTTTTATAGGTTCTTCAAATTCAAGCATGATGCACCATTTTATTTTTAACTTGTATATAATAGCTCTAAACTGTCAACGCAATCCAAGCCTTTCAACCGAGAAATTATATCATTAGTTGGGATAATTTTGTAATTTTCTCCGAGGACCAAGGATTGAGTAACTCCAGATCTCATATAGTCTATACGTATTAGGCAATTTCCATTAATATCTTTATTCGAGAACAAATTATCAAAAGTCTTTATAAGATTCGGTAAGTCACTATCATTGATAACTCTAATTTTAATTCCAGTTGCGAATAGTTTTCTTGCGTTTTCTATGGTATTGATCGATTTTGCTCTAAAACTAATTCTGTTTGTATATTCATCAAGTTTTAAATAACCTTCAAGAACAATAATTTCATCACGATTTTCTATTTTCTCAACAAGGCTATTACTTGCAATTACATCTATGTTATCTTTGTCATCACTCAAATTAATTTGTGCAATCCTGTCTTTTGAGCTTGTTGTTCGAACTCTAATATTATTAATCACGCCAGAAATTCTGTAGGATGTTTTATCTCTAGAATTTGACTTAAAATTTCTTTTTATAGAACTAATATCATTGCTTATTAAATTTTTCAGCTCATCTTTAAATTCTTGAATAGGATGCCCTGATAAATAGAACCCCAAAACGTCTCTTTCAAAAGATAATTTCTTGCTCGAAGGCCATTCATCAACTTGGCTTTCTTCTTTCTTTTCGATTAACTCATCAGAGAATCCGAATATATCTATTTGACCTTGTTGCAAATTTTTAGAATTTTGATCTGCCATTTTTAATGAATCAGGATAGTAAGCCATTAAAGATTTTCTTGTATCTCCAAAAATATCAAATGCTCCAGATTTGACTAAAGCCTCTATAAGCCTTTTATTAATTTTTGATGTTCCACATCTTCTTAAAAAATCATCGAGATTTTTAAAAATTCCATTTTCTTTTCTTTCGGAAATAATATTTTCTATAATCGAACTGCCTACTCCTTTGATTGCTCCAAGACCATAAGTAATTTTATTATCATCGGTGACATTAAAAGAATAATTTGAAACGTTTATATTTGGTGGTTCGAGAGAAATTCCCATTTTTTCACATTCTTTTACAAATCTTACAACCTTGTCTGTATTATCCATGTCGCTTGAAAGAACAGCTGCTATAAACGGCTCTTTGTAATGAGTTTTCAAGTATGCAGTATGATAAGAGATCATTGCATATGCAACGGAGTGTGATTTATTAAATCCATAACCAGCAAATTTCTCCATTAAATCAAAAATATATTCTGATCTTTTTCTATCTATATTATTTTTCGTACATCCATTAACAAAAATTTCTCTTTGTTGTTGCATTTCATCATGCTTTTTCTTACCCATAGCTCTCCTTAAGATATCTGCAGACCCTAGGCTGTAGCCTGCAAGTACTTGTGCTATTTTCATTACTTGTTCTTGGTAAATTATTACCCCGTAAGTTGGACGTAAAACATCTTCGATCAAGGGATGAAGATATTCAACATTTGCTCCATTTTTTCTATCAATAAAGTCATCTACCATTCCTGACTGCAAAGGTCCTGGTCTATATAAAGCAACAAGGGCGACAAGGTCATCAAACTTATCTGGTTTTAGCCTTTTAATAATATCCTTCAATCCTCTTGATTCTAATTGAAACACTCCATTAGTCTTTTGATTTCTTAGAAGCTCAAAAGTTTTATGGTCATTTAAAGGAATATTGTCGAGAATTACTTGCTCCTTTTCTTTTTTATTTTTATTAATTATTTTTAATGTATTTTCAATAACTGTGAGAGTTCTTAATCCTAAAAAATCAAATTTAATTAAACCAATTTCCTCTACGTCATCTTTATCTAGTTGAGTCAGTAAAGTGCTACTCGAAGTATCTCTATATAGCGGTGTGTAATTAATTAATTTTTTAGGTGAAATTACTACACCTCCAGCATGTGTTCCAGCATTTCTTGGTAGACCCTCCAAAACCATAGCCATATCTATAATTTCTTTTACATCGTCATCACTATCATATAATTTCTTAAGCTCTTTATCCTCAAGCGCTTTTGAAAGTGTAATACCAATTTCAAATGGTATTAGTTTTGCAATTTGGTCTACAAAACCATATGGATATTGTAAAACTCTACCAACATCTCGCACTACGGCTTTTGCAGCCATTGTTCCATATGTAATTATTTGACTAACCTTATCTTGTCCATATTTTCTTGAAACATAGTCTATTACCTTATCTCTTTTATCCATGCAAAAATCAATATCGAAGTCTGGTAATGAAACTCTCTCTTGGTTAAGAAATCTCTCAAAAAGAAGATCGTACTTAATTGGATCAATATTTGTAATATTTAAAACATACGCTACAAGAGAACCTGCGCCAGAACCTCTGCCAGGGCCAACAGGTATAGAGTTATTTTTAGCCCAAGTAACAAAGTCGGAAACAATTAAAAAATATCCTGAATATCCCATTTTTATAATCACATCAAGTTCAATTTTGATTCTATTTTTGTAGGGCTCTATGTTTTGTATATTTTGGTCACGGATTTTTTTTTCAAGCTTTTGCATAACTAACGATGAAAAGTACTCGTTTTCATTTACATTATTTTCAAGAGGGAAAATCGGCATGTTAATTTCACCAAGAGGTAATTGAATATTACACCTCTTTGCAATTTCGTAAGAATTTTGAATTGCAGATGGTAAATCTGAGAAAAGTTCCTCCATTTGTAGGCTTGATTTAAGAAATTGACTTTTGTTGTAGATTGATTTTCTCTGTTCATCATTTAAATAACTACCGTTATTAATACAAACTCGAACTTCATGAGCTTGAAAATCATTTTCGTCTAAAAATCTAACATCATTAGAAGCGACTAATGGTAGATTATATTTTTCTGATAATTCAATTGCATGGCTTAGATACTCTTCTTCAAAATCACGTCCGGTTCTTGTTATTTCTATATAAAAACTATTTGGAAAATTTTTCTTCCAATAATTCACACACTTTTCTATTAAACTATCGCTCTCCAATTTTAATGCTTTTGCTATGTCACCATTTATCCCGCCTGATAAAGCTATAAGCCCTCTTGATTTTTTTGCTAAGCTATCTCTTGAAATTACGAATTTGCGATCTTCTTTAAGATTTACGTATGAATCTGTTATCAAACTACTTAAATTGTTAAATCCTGTGATATTTTTGCAAAGTAGAATAACTTTTGAAAAATTATTTTCATCGTCAAAATCCTCAATATCGACCTCTATTCCAATAATTGGCTTTATGCCTTTTTTTATTGCTGTCTTATAAAATTTAATTAAAGAAAAAATATTATTCGAGTCTGTAATTGCTATAGCAGGATATTTATTTTCGGATGCCTGATCAATTAAATCCTCTATTCTAATTAAACTATCAGAAATAGAATACTCACTATGTAAATGAAGATGTATAAAATTACTATTCATAAGTTTGTTATTGGTTTAAAGGTTTTTCTATGATACTTACAAGTGCCATATTTTTTTATTATTTCTATATGCTGCTTAGTTGGGTATCCTTTATGTTTTTTAAAATTATAAATAGGGAACTCTTTATCTATTTTATACATAATTTTATCTCTAGTAACTTTTGCAATTATTGAGGCCGCGCTTATTGCAGGAACAAAGCTATCCCCATGTTTAATTGCATAAGCATTTTCAATCAGGTCGGGTTTATGAATGCCGTCTATATATACCATACAATTATTACATTTAATCTTATCATAAGAATTTTGCATAGCCTTTAATGTTGCATTGTGAATATTAATTTTATCAATTTCATCTGGATTTACTATGCCAATGCCTATCTGCGCAGCATCTCTCAAAAGAATTTCATACAGAAGATTTCTTTTCTTTTCATTAATTTTCTTTGAGTCATCAACTTCTTGTGATAGAAATTTCTCCTCAATGATTATTGCGGCTGCAACTACTGGTCCAGCTAATGGGCCCCTGCCGGCTTCATCTATGCCTACAATTGTATATTTTTTTGTCATAAACTAGCTTATAATTATTATATATAATCATACATTAGTAACCTTTATTGAAAAATATATTTTAATATGAAAAAAATTAAAGTTGCCGTTATTGGGGTTGGCTATCTCGGTAAGTTCCATGCTGAAAAATATAAAATTAATAAAAAAGTTGATTTAGTTGGTGTGGTCGATAGTAATAAAGAAAGACGTACTGAGATTTCAAAAAAGTTAAATGTGCTTCAATTCAGTAACTATAAAGAAGTTTTGCCAAAAGTTGATGCTGTATCAATTGCAGTACCAACAAATCTTCACTATGAGATTGGTAAAATTTTCTTGGAAAATGAAAAGCATGTACTTTTAGAAAAACCTTTTACATCAACTTTGGCGCAGGCTAAAACGCTTGGAAAAATTGCAGATAAAAAAAAAATTATATTGCAGATAGGTCATCTCGAAAGATTCAATAAAGCTTTCTTAAAACTAGAAAATATTATTCAACGACCTTTGTTCATTGAATGCAACAGAATTTCACCTTTTAAAATAAGAGGTACCGAAGTAGATGTGATTATGGATCTGATGATTCATGATTTAGATATTATTTTAAAATTAAATAAGTCAAATATTAAAAATATTCAAGCCAAAGGAATAAAAGTTTTAACCAACAAAGCAGACATAGCGAACGCAAGAATAACCTTTGAGAATGGTTGTATTTGTAATTTATCTTCAAGTAGAATAAGTGAAAAGGTAGAACGTAAAACTAGAATTTTTCAAAAAAATGCATATTTCTCGATAGATTATCAAACAAATAGGCTAGACACCTACACTAAGGAAAGTAATAAAAGTGTTCAAAGTATAAAAAGGAAATCATATCAATATGAAAATAATGATTCTTTAAAAAAAGAGATTGAAAGTTTTATTGATTGCGTAAAATCAAAAAAATCACCAATAGTAAGTTCAAAAGATGGTATAAATGCATTAAAATATGCTTTACAAATTTCAAATAAAATAAAAAGATGATACCACAGTTTGATTTAACAAAAGAATATGCTCTACTTGAAGAAGAAATTCAACATGAACTTAAAAAAGTTTTTGCAAAAACAAACTTTATTGGTGGTGATAACGTAACTACTTTAGAGTCAAATATTGTAAAATATCTTGGTGTAAAGTACGCAATATCATGTAACTCTGGAACAGACGCGCTTCATTTCGCTTTAAAGTCTCTAAATATTGGTAAAGGTGACGAGGTAATAACTACACCTTTTACTTTTATTTCAACTCTTGAGGCGATCATGTACGTTGGTGCAAAACCAGTTTTCGCAGACATTGAGTTAGATTCATATAATATTAGCAAGACGGAGATATTGAAAAAAATAAACAAAAAGACCAAGGCTATTATACCTGTTCATTTGTTTGGATATCCGTTTGATGTAAGAGATCTTAAAAGGGAAATAAATAATGATAAAATAAAAATTATTGAAGATTGTGCGCAAAGTTTTGGGTCGGGTATTAATTGCCAAAGAGTCGGTGGGATTGGAGATGTTGGATGCTTTAGCTTTTATCCGACTAAAAATTTAGGCTGTTATGGTGATGGAGGTATGATTACAACAAATTCTGAGCAGGTCTTTGATATTGTTAAAAAGCTAAAGAATCATGGCTCATCAAAAAGGTATCATCATGATGTTATTGGTTATAATAGTAGACTTGATGAAATTCAGGCGGCTATCTTAAATATTAAATTGAAATACGTAGACCAATTTAATCTCATGAGAGTAAAGGTTGCAGATAAATACGATGAAAATCTTTCAGATATTAAGAATTTATCTTTACCGAAGAGGTCGAGAACAGGCCATCATGTCTTTCATCAATATACAATTTATTCTCCAATTAGAGATAAAATAAAAGAGGGCTTAGAAAAAAAAGGTATCGGAACGGCAATATACTATCCGATATCCTTGGAAAAGCAAAAAGCTTATAAAAATCAATATAGTGAAAAAAATCGTTTTTCAAATTCAAATAAGTTAACGAAAAATTGTTTATCCTTGCCAATGTATCCACATCTTCCAGAAGATCATATTCATATGGTTTGTAGTGCAATAAAAAAGATAATATGAGTATTAAAAAAAAAATATTAATAATTTCCGGAGAAGAGTCCGGAGATATGTATGCTGCTGATATAATCCAAAATTTTTCGGAAAAAAAAGATATCTCTTTTATCGGCATGGGATCTCATAAAATGAAAAATACGAATGCTCAAATTATTGTTGATTCATCAGATCTTGCTGTAGTTGGTTTTTTTGAAATTATCAAACTCTATCCAAAACTAACAAATGCATTAAATACAATAAAAAAAACCATAAAAGATATTAAACCTGATTTAATAGTATTGATTGACTATCAAGAATTTAATTTCAAAGTTGCCAAATATGCCAAGCTAAAAGGCTTTAAAGTTCTATTCTATATTAGCCCTCAAGTTTGGGCTTGGCGCGAAAGTAGAATAAAAAAAATAAAAAATTATATAGATACTATGGCTGTTATATTTCCTTTTGAAAAAAGTTATTATGAGAAATACAATGTAAAAGCGATCTATGTTGGGCATCCTTTAGTAGAAAGTGGTCTTTACAAAAAGTATGATTTGAAAAATGGTCGTTATATTGGATTCTTTCCTGGTAGTAGGATTAATGAGATAAAGAAACATGTGCCGTTAATTAAAAAAACTATTTATGAAATTAAAAAAAAATATCCTAATGAAAAATTTTTAATTTCAAAATCGAAAAATATCGATATTTCTTTTTATGAATCATATTTTAGAGAAGAAAAAAATGTTGAGATCATTGAAAGAGATAATATTTATGAAACAATCGAAATGTGTAAAGTTGCACTTGCAGCTTCAGGGACCATTACTTTGCAATTGGCTTTGATGAATATCCCTATGTGTGTTTTTTATAAAGTCTCTTACCTGACATTTTTAATTGCTAAGTTACTTGTAAAAACAAATTTTATTTCCTTAGTTAATATAGTAATGGATAAAAGAATAGTTAAAGAATATATACAAAATGAAGCAAACGGAGAAAATTTATCTACTGAAATTATCAAGCTAATTGAGGATAAAAATTATAAGAAATTAATGGTTGAAGAATTTATTCATCTAAGAAAGAAGTTAGAAGATGAGCCTTCTAAAATATCTGTAAATGAACTAATTTTCAAAATGTTATGATTATTCATCTTGCTTTGATGATTGGATTACACCTCTATCGCTCTTCTCGATAAAGTTTAATAAGATTGATACTTCTTCAAAATCTTTGCTGAGAGCTTCAAGTTCTTTTGTGTTTGTTGGATTATTACTTGAACGAAAGATTAATTTGTATGCTTTATGAAGAGCATTAATTGTTTGTTGGTCAAAATTATTTCTTCTTAATCCTTCTCTATTTAAGCCATGTGTTTTTGCAAAACTTCCAGTTGCTAGCAAATAAGGTGGTAAGTCTTGATTAAGTGCCGCTCCCATTCCTGCAAATGAATAATTTCCTATTCTACAAAATTGATGAATTAGTACATATCCAGCAAGAACAATATTATTTCCCATTTCAACATGTCCAGCCAAAGATGTTGCGTTTGACATTACATTGTAATCTCCCACGACACAATCATGAGCTATATGCACGTAAGCCATAATCCAATTATTATTTCCAACACGCGTAATCGATTTGCCTCCTGCTCTGGTACCTCTATTAATTGTACAATATTCTCTTATTGTGTTTCCTGAGCCGATTATTAATTTACAATCTTCCCCTTCGTATTTTTTGTCTTGGGGAATTTCTGCTAGGGATGCAAATTGATAAATTTTATTTTTCTTTCCTATTTCACAATCACTGGTTATTACAACATGTGGTCCGATTACCGTATCTTCTCCGATTGTTACATTTGGACCAATAACAGTATAGGCTCCAATTTCAACTGACGGATGAATATCGCAAGATTTGTCTATTATTGCTGTTGTGTGGATTTTTGACAAATTAAGTTTCCTATTTTTTTTGTGGTAATTCCTTAAAACCACACATTAATTCTGCTGAAGCTGCAACTTCATTATCTACAGTAGCAAGTGCATCAAAAACTGCAAACCCCTGCTTACTTTTTTTCATAACTACTTTTAAAAGAATTGAGTCGCCTGGTACAACTGGTTTTTTGAATCTTGCTTTATCAATACCTACAAACAGGTATAGACTTTCGTTGGGAGGGCATAAACTTGGAGTCTTAAAAACAAGAAGTCCTGAAGCTTGCGCTAAGGCCTCTAAAATAAGTACTCCAGGCATTACTGGATGGCCAGGAAAATGTCCGTTGAAAAAAGGTTCATTAAAGGTAACATTCTTCTGGCAAATAATTGACCTGCCTTCTTTGAACTCTGAAATTTTGTCAACTAAAAGAAATGGATATCTGTGTGGCAAGAGATTCATTATCTCTAATATGTCTCCTTTTTTTTCCAACTGTATTACTCCTGTTGATTTTATTTTTTATTTTTTATTTTTTACAAACAATTCGTTTAACTTTTTAAATCTTGCAGCACTTTTTAACCATTGTTTATTTGTCATCAGTGGTGTGCCCGATGAATATGTTCCAGCATGATCAATATTACACGAAACTTTTGTCATTCCGGTGATTTGGACATTATCACATATTTTAATATGCCCCTGAATCCCAGCTCCGCCCCCAATAGTGCAGTTTTTTCCAATTTTCGCACTTCCTGCAATTCCTACACAGCCTGCTATTGCAGTATTATCTCCAATATGCACATTATGTGCGATCTGAATTTGATTGTCTATTTTGACTCCATTCCCAACGAATGTATTGTCAAGAGTGCCTCTATCAATGGATGTATTTGATCCAATTTCGACATCGTCACCGATTTGAACGCTGCCAATTTGAGGTATTTTTACCCATTTTTGAGATTCATTTAGATAGCCAAATCCATCTGAGCCGATTACAGTGCCTGAATGAACTATGAAATTTTTTCCAATTACAACATTACTATAAATTGAAACATTTGGATGTAGATAAGCATTTTCTCCAATCGTTACATTATCTCCAATATAGCAATTTGCTCCTATAAATGAATCATCTCCAATTAATACATTTTTTCCAATAACAACGTTTGGACTAATTGATAAATTTTTATTTAAATTCTTTGTTGTACAGACAACAGATTTATCAATGTAATATTCATTTTTTTTATTAGGATTAAAAAGATGGGATATTTTTACAAAAAGTAGATACGGATTTTCTGTAATTATGACATTATGCTTAAACGATTCGGAATATTCTTTTGTTGTGATTATAGTTCTAGCTTTTGTAGCATCGAGCATGTTCAAAAGTTTTTTATCTGATAAAAAGACAATACTTTTTTCTGAAGCATTTTCTAAACTTGATACTTTGTCAACGGTGTATTCCTCGTCACCAATAATTTTGAAATTAAATATTTCTGATAATTGTTTTAACGTATAATTCACAAATTTATTTTGAATTGAACTTTTTTAGAACTTTTTCGGTTATGTTAATTGATGATTTGTCGCTTGCATAAGTAACATCAGCATTCGTCATGATAAAATCGTAATTTCCACTTTCTGCAACGGATAGAATTACTTCTTTAAGTCTATTTTCAATTTTACCTAATTCGTCTCTTCTTCTTAATTTAAAGTCCTCTTGTGCCTCAGCTGCATCTCTCTGAAGATCTCTTTCTCCCTTGGATATTTTTCTTTGAAGTGCAACAATTTGATCTTTTGACATAATGTCTGATTCTTTTTTTAACTTTTCTTTTTGTTTTTTAATTTTTTTTGCTTTTGCCTCTAATTGCTTATTACGTGGAGTAAACTCTTGCTCTAATTTTTTTTGTGCGGCCTTTGCTGCTGGAGACTCATTTAAAATTTTAGAAATATCTACATACCCTATTTTTAAATCGGCAGCGATAGCTGGACTTCCTAAAAAAATTATAAAAAAGATTGTCAAAATTTGTTGTATTTTTCTCATTTCTATTTACCCCTAAAAAATTGATATGAATATTATAAACTAGTTAGTGCCAAGGTTGAACTGAAAGCTTTCAGTTTTATCGCTATCCTCCTTGTTTAATGGAGAGCTTAAACTTATGCTGATTCCCCCAAATGGTGAAATCCATTTTATTGACAGTCCAATAGACCCTTTTATATCTCCAAAGTTAGCAGAGTCGTAATCTTTAAATGATGCACCAAAATCTGCAAATAGTGCTGTTTTAAGATTATCAAATGGAAGCTCAAAAGGTGGTGTAAAGATTAGTTCTGTTGAGCCTGCAACTGCGAAGTCTCCGCCTAAGGGCTTACCAGTTGAATCAAGTGGTGAGACACTATTTTTCCTATATCCACGAATAGTTTTTGGGCCTCCCATTTTAAATTTTTCATAAAAAGGAAGTCCGTCAGTGCCGCCATAGCCTTGGCCATAATATGCAAGGCCTTTTAATTTAAGAATAAGATCTCTTTCTCTATTAATTTCAAACCATGAATCCGATCTTAGTTGAAGCATATAGTACTCAAGGTCACTTCCTGGCACAAATACTTCAGCGCCAACACTAGTTTTAAAACCGCTTCTTGTAAACGCAGAACTATCTCTGGTATCAATCGCATAACGGACATTAAAAGAAAAGTTATGAAACTTACTGCCATTTTTATTTATAAAGTTAACGATTTCATCAGCACTATTTGAAGTAGTAGCGACTTCCCAATTTAAATAATTAAGTTGCAATGTAAATAAATTATTTTCCGTCATTGGTAAGCCATAACTATAATCAAGTGAAACTTTATCTGCCTCATAATCTGAAACTGTATCAGTATTATCCGTTTGTGTATCTTGAAAACTAAAGCCAAAACTTCTACTTACGCTGTCAAGATTATGATATGGATTATAAAAATTGAATGAATAGTCTTTTGTTGTTTTACCAGTATCGAAACTTAGCGAGACTTTACTCCCAAAACCTAAAAAATTATCTTGTGACACACCAGCACTTAATGAAACTCCAGTACCAGAGCCTCCTAAACCAGCTCCTATGTTTACATTTCCGGAAAGTTTTTCTTTAACTTTTACATGTAAATCAATTTTATTTGTAGAGCCCGGAACTCTTACCTCTTCAACAATTACATTTTCGATATACGAAAGCCTTCTCAATCTTCTTTTTGAAGTTTCGATTGCGCTTGACGAATACCAACCTCCCTCCATCTGCCTCATTTCTCGTCTAAGAACTTCATCTTGGGTTGTAGTATTTCCAGAAATATGAATTCTTCGAACATATGCTCTGTTTCCTGGGTCAATGTAAAAGTTTAAATCAATTGTATCGCCTTCATTCGTTTTATCGGGCACAGCATTTACTCTTGAAAAAGCATAACCCTCTTCACTAAGTCTTTCTTTTATACTTTCAGTAGATTGAAGAATTTTTGATTTTGAAATATATTGTCCTGTTTTAACCTCTATCAAATTTGCAATTTCTTCTATGGGTGCAATTAATTTGCCTGAAACATGAATTTTCTCAACAATATATTGTTCTCCCTCATTAATATTTATTGTAATATAAACTTCTTCTTTACTTTTACTAAGAGAGACTTGTGTTGACTCTATTGTAAAATCTATAAATCCTTTATCTTGATAAAAACTCTCAAGTCTATCTAGATCACCTTGTAGCATGGGAGAAGAATATACTCCTCTTGTAGACCAAAACATGTACCATACAGGCAGCGCTGTTTCAAAATTTTTTTTTAATTTTTTGTCTGAAAAAGATCTATTACCAGTTATTTTGATTTGCTTTATCTTGGCTCGAACACCTGTACTAACTATGACCTTTAAATAAATTCTATTTTCAGGAAGTAAATTTTCCTCGATTTTTATATCAACTGAATAGATACCTCTCGCAAAATTTTGCTCTCTCAACTCAGATTTAATTTTTTCTAATATCGAACTATCGTAAATTCTTCCTGGTGCAATATTTGCCGCATCAAGTATTTTATCAAGTTGCTCATCATCAATATCTTTTAAGCCTTCAAAATCAATGTCTACAATAGTTGGTCTCTCATCGAAAATTATAACAAGCTTATTACCATCTCTCTTAATAACTATGTCATTAAAAAATCTTGATTTAAATAATGTTTTTATAATAGTTGGTGAAGATCTTGAATCAAATGTATCGCCAACCTCAAATGGAAGATATCCGTAGATAGAGCCAGGGTCTACACGCTGTAGGCCCTCCAAAATAATATCCTCAATAATAAATTCTTCTTCTGCATTAGTATTTTGAAAAAAAATAGTGAAGATAATAAATATAAAACAAATTTTTCTAAAAAATGACATCACATAATCCTCAATATGTCATTATATAGTGCAAAGAAAGAAAGCAAAATTAAAAACGTCATGCCTATTTGTTGGAAGATTAGCTGAACTGCTTCAGAAATAGGCCTTCTTATAATAAATTCAACAAGATAATACATTAGATGGCCGCCATCTAGCATTGGAATCGGGAGTAAATTTAGAATTCCAATACTTATGCTTAGCATTGCTAGAAGACTTAAAAAGCTTGTGTATCCGTTATTAAAAGAATCAGCAGCATAACCTGCAATACCAACGGGTCCTGATATATTTTTAAAAGATGCCTCACCAACTAATAATTTAGATAAAAAGTTTAATGTTAAAAAAGTAAAATCATATGTTTTAAGTACTGCTAATTTAGAACTTTCTAAAAAACCATACTCGACAATTATTTTATTATTATTTAAAACTTCAGGATCAACGAATGGACCTATGCCAAGTCGTCCAATTTCCAATTCAGGTGATACAAATTTTTCAGGTGAAACATATAATATCTTTTGAGCATCATCTCTTTGTATTTTAATTTTTAAATTCTCACCCGGGCTTCTTTTAATAGTAGTTACAATTTCTTGCCAGTTAACAACATTTTTATCGTTGATCGATAAAAATTTATCACCTATTAAGAATCCAGCTTTATCAGCAGGACTATCTTTCTCTATAAATCCAATTTTAGTTGTTTTACTTGTGAAGCTAAAAATTCCAATATTTCCTAGTATGTTTTTTTCTTCGAAGTTTATAGTTCTGAAGTCAATCTTCTTCAAAGAAATTATTCTTCCGTCTCTTAAAATTTCAAAGAAAATGTCTTGTTTTGCTGATGCAAATTTTACAACCTGAAGTGATACATCTGACCAAGTATTAACTTTTTTTGAGTTAATCTTACTTATTACGTCGCCCTGCAAAAACCCAATATCTTGAGCTGAACTATTTTTTGCAACAGCACCCACTTCTGGCTTAAAACCTGTATATCCTCCAGAAAAAATTAAAAAATAGAAAAAAATTGCCAATATAAAATTAAAAAATGGTCCAGCAAAAACTATAAAAGATCTTTTTAAGAGCGATTGATTGTTAAAAGCACGTTTTTTTTCGAACTGGCTTACGTCCCCCTCTCTTTCATCTAACATTCTTACGTAGCCACCAAGAGGTAATGCTGAAATTTTATAGTCTGTTTTATCTTTACCAAGTTTTTTTCCAAATAATCTTTTTCCAAACCCAACAGAGAATTCCAAGACCTTAACTCCACATAATCTTGCAGCAATAAAATGTCCTAACTCATGAAAAGTAACAATAATACTTACAGTAAGGACAAAGACAGAAATTGTAAAAATTAAATCCATGATTAATTATATCTTTTAAGCTGGTCCATTGCATCATTTCGGCTAATCTTATCAATTTCAAAAACATCTTCGATTGAGCGAATTTTTTGTTTGTTGTGGGATGTTATTACATCTTCTATAACAGAGTGAATATTCTTAAACTTAACTTTTCCATTTAGGAAAGCTTCAACAGCGATCTCATTTGCTGCGTTCATCACTATTGGCAAAGAATCGCCCTCTTCCGCGACATTTTTTGCTAAGAAAAAACAAGGGTATCTATCTTTTGATACCTCTAAAAAGTTTAGTGGAGGCTGATTAATAAGATTAAGAGAACCTACACCTGAATTAATTCTTTTTGGCCAACCGAGACAATATGATATTGGAATCTTCATGTCATTCTGACTTAATTGAGCAATAATTGAGCCATCTCCATAACAAACCATAGAGTGGACAACACTTTGAGGATGGATCATAACTTCAATTTGCTTTGCTTTAAAACTAAATAAGTGCATAGCCTCAATAATTTCTAAACCCTTATTCATCATTGTTGCAGAATCTATAGATATCTTGGGTCCCATTACCCATGTTGGATGCTTTAAAGCCTCAGGCAAAGTAATATTTTTAAATTCTTTTAGTGGTGTATTAAGAAAAGGGCCCCCAGAAGCTGTCAAAATTATTTTTGAAATTAATTTATTTTCATTTTTGGAAAAACATTGGTGTAAGGCATTATGCTCACTGTCTACTGGGAGAATTTTTGATTTGTACTTGGCGGCCATTTCCATAAAAAGACTGCCACACATGACAAGTGGTTCCTTATTAGCTAAAAGAATTTTCTTTCCAGATTTTACAGCTTGAAGAGAGGACTCAAGCCCAGCTGAGCCAGAAATACCACATACAACAGTATCAACTTTTTCATTTGCGACAAGCTCATTAAGCTCAGAGCTTCCTGAAATAATTTGAGTTGATAGATTTAATTTCTCAAGAGATGTTTTAATTCTTTTTAAATGAATTGAATCTGATATATGAACAAAGTTCGGTTCAAATTCTTGGCACTGTGATAATAATAAGTCAACAGACGAATGTGCAGATAGTGCAAAAACTTTATATTTATCAGTATGCTTTGATACAACTTCAAGAGTATTCGTGCCAATACTCCCTGTAGAACCTAAGATTACCAAATTTTCTTTCATTTTTAGATTATAACAGATAAAGAATAGCTAAATATTAAGAAAGTTGGTGCTGAAGACAACAAACTATCAACCCTATCTAGGATTCCACCATGTCCGGGTAAAATTTTTCCACTGTCCTTATTGTTGGTCAATCTTTTTAGGAGGCTTACCGATAAATCACCAAAAGCAGAGATAATACTGACTAATAGAGAAAGAAAAAATAATTTTATTGTGAAAATAAAATCGTAATTTTGATAAGCACAGAAAAGCATTGAAAATAAACCACAAGTAATTAATGATCCATAGAAGCCTTCTTTCGTTTTTTTAGGGCTTATTGCAGAAAAGAAAGGTTTTTTTCCAAAAAACTTACCAGAAAAATATGCTGCTATATCACATATTGAAATTAGACATATTAAATAAATAACCGAACTATATGAAATTAAATATAAAGTATAAAGTGAACAGTATAAAGAGCTTAAAAATAATACAAATAAAATAATATAAAAATTATTGAAACTTTTTTTTGGAAGAACATCCTTCAATCTAATTATATAAAATATAGTATATGCCCATAGTAAAGATGAAGGAATAATTAGAAAAATCCATAAATTGTTCTTTATAAGAATATTTGATAAGAAAATTGAAATAAAAATAATGGTAATAAATATAAAACTTTTTTTACGAGATTGATTATGAAAACACATTTTTGATATTTCAAATGCTGCCAAAAAAACAACAATATTAAGTAATAATCTTACAAACAGATCATTTTGATACAATATAATTGATATAACCAAAGGAAAAATAATAACAGCAGTTATAACTCTTTTTGTCAAATTACTTAGCATATTTTATGACTTACCAAACTTTCTATTTATATTTTTATACCAGCTCAATGCTCTATGAAAATCGTTTTTTTTAAAGTCTGGCCATAAAACATTTGTGAAATATAGTTCAGCGTAAGAGATCTGCCATAATAAAAAATTACTTAACCTTCTAAAACCGCCTGTTCGAATTAGTAAATCAACCTCTGGAAGATTTTTTGAGAAAAGAAATTTTTCAAAACTCGCTTTTTCTTTTTTTGCTTTTGTCACAGCCTGAATTATATCTTGCTTACCTCCATAATTAAGAGCAATAAAAAGATTAAGTCTTTTATTTTTACTAGTTTCATTTTCAAGAAATAATGCATTATCTTTTATTTTTTTTGGGAGTTTATTTAAATTACCTATAAATTTTATTTTTATCTTGTTATCAAATAAAAATTTTTTTTCTTTTGTAAAAGAGTAAAAAAAAATATCAAAAAGGTTATTCAATTCAAATTTAGATCTTGTTAAATTTTCGTTACTTAGAGCAAATAATGTTATATTTTTTATACCCTCATCTAAAGAGTAGTTAATTATCTTCTTTGCAGATTTAACACCTTTCTGGTGTCCTTCTTTTTTTGTAAGTCCCTTTTTTTTCGACCATGTTCCATTTCCATCCATTATAATTGCTATATGATTGGGATTATTTTTTATATTTTTCATTTCTCTTTATACTTTCATTAAATCAGCTTCTTTATCTTTGAAAATTCCCTCTACATCATGTATATGTGAGTCTGTTATTTTTTGTATGTAGTCACTCGCCTGCTTTTCTTCATCTTCAGAGATCTCTTTTTTCTTTAGTAAATCTTTTAGTTTTGAATTCGCATCCCTTCTTATATTCCTTATTGCAACTCTAGCTTGTTCAACTTCTGCTTTTACAAGCTTAATGAAGTCTATGCGTCTTTCTTCTGTTAATGGAGGCATTGGTATTCTTATATTTGTACCTGCAACAGCAGGATTTAAACCTAACTCTGAATTTATTATAGCCTTCTCAACATTTGCAACAATATCCTTTTCCCATACGACAAGAAGAAGTGTTCTTGCGTCCTCCACTTTAATTGTTGAAACTTGAGACAATGGGGTTTCATTTCCATAGTAATCAACTTTAATTGTTTCTAATATTGAGGGATGAGCCCTTCCAGTCCTAATTTTTGATAGGTTTGTTTTTAAAGACTCAATGGATTTTGTCATTTTTAAGTTTGACTCTTTTTTTATATCTTCAATCATTTTTATTCGATGATGGTTCCTATTTTTTCCCCCTTAATAATGCTTACTAAAGAATTTTTTTCAAGCATGTTAAATACTCTTAAGGGTATATTATTTTCTTTGCATAAAACTATTGCGGTTGTATCCATAACTTTAAGTTCTTCGTTTATAACTTGATTATACGATAGTTTTTTATAAAGTTTTGCATCTTTATATTTAACAGGATCTTTATCATATACTCCATTTACTTTTGTTGCTTTTAAGACCATATCAGCATTAATTTCAATAGCTCTCAAGCTTGCTGCGGTATCTGTAGTGAAAAAGGGGTTACCAGTACCAGCCGCGAATACTACAACTCTATCTTTTTCTAAATGGCGTATAGCTCTTCTTCTTATATAGTCTTCAGAAATTTGATTTATCCTTACTGCTGACATTACTCTGCATTGGATGCCCAACTTCTCTATTGCATCTTGTAACGCGAGCGAATTTATTACTGTGGCTAACATCCCAATATTATCACCAGTTACTCTATCGAGACCCGCCTCAGCTAAACCAGCGCCACGAAAAATATTTCCTCCGCCTACAACGACAGCTAGTTGATTTTTTGTCTTATTTACTTCAACTATGTCTTTTGAAATTTGACTTACTACATCTGGGTCTATCCCATAATCATACTTCCCGATTAACGCTTCTCCACTTAATTTAAGCAAGTATCTTTTCATATAGACTATTTTTTTATTTGAGCCATTACTTCGTCTGCGAAATTTTCGTCCTTCTTTTCGACTCCTTCACCAACTTCCATTCTATAAAAAGAAAGAATTTTATTTTTATTTTTTTTCAGAAGATTCTCTATCGTAATATCATTATCTTTTACAAAATTTTGATTAAGTAATGTAACTTCGGAAATATATTTCTTTATTTTACCATCAACCATTTTTTCAATTATATCTGCTGGCTTACCGCTTTCATTTGCTTGTGCTTTAAAAATCTCTTTTTCTTTTTCAAGGTTATCTTTTGAAATTCCCTCTGCATCGATAGCTACTGGTTTCATTGCTGCAATATGCATGCATAAATCTTTTACAAGAGAATCATTCTTTTTCTCTAAAATTGCGATTACGCAAATTTTATTTCCATGCATGTAATAACCAATAAATCCTGTTTCAACAGTCACTTGTTTTATTCTTCTGATTTGCACGTTTTCACCTAGCTTACTTATTACCTCTAAGCGAATATCTTCTATTGTTTTTCCATTAGCTTGTTCTGCTTGATGAAAATCTTTCATATTTCCATTATAAGAGTCTAATGATGATTTAGATATTTCCTCGGCGAAATCTAAAAAATTATTGTCTTTTGCAACAAAGTCAGTCTCGCAATTTACCTCTACCAAATTAAAATTTTTATTATCATTTGTTACTAACTTTATTATACCCTCTGCTGCTACCCTGGAAGATTTTTTGTCAGCTTTTGCCTGACCCGCTTTTCTCATTGCATCTACGGCCTTATCCATATCCCCTTGTGCTTCTGTAAGAGCCTTTTTACACTCCATCATTCCTGCTCCAGTTCTGTCTCTAAGTTGTTTTACCATTTGTGCTGTTATATTGCTCATGCTATTTCTCGTCATCTTTAGTCGTTGTTTTTTTAGTTGTGGCTTTTTTGGTTGTTGCTTTTTTGGTTGCTACTTTTTTTGTTGTGGCTTTTTTGGTTGTGGCTTTTTTAGTTGTGGCTATTTCTGCTGTTGAATCAGATGCTGCAGATTCAGAACTTAATTTTGCTTTGTCATCTAAATCCTTATATTTTTTTGTGGCCTTTTTCTTTTTTACAATAACTTTTTCATCTGAAGCGTTTTTTGCGGACGATTCTTTTAATTCATCCTCAGTTATAACTGGTTGCTGAGTTTTCAAAAATTCTTGGCCTTTTGATATTGCATTTGATATTTGCTTACAATATAGATCTATTGCTCTCATAGAATCATCATTGCCTGGGAAAAAGTAATCAATATTTTCAAATGAATTATTAGTATCTACAACGGCAATAATTGGAATATTTAATTTTATTGCCTCTTTCACAGCAATATCCTCATAACCTACATCAATAATAAATAGCGCATCTGGAATTGTCCTCATTTCTTTTATGCCGCCTAAACTATTATTTAATTTTTCGATTTCTCGGGACTGGAGTAATTGCTCCTTTTTAGTAAGCTCTTGATTTTCCTTGGCAGACTCCTCTTCTAATGCTTTTAATCTTTTTATCGATTGTCTAACTGTATTGAAGTTAGTTAACATTCCTCCAAGCCATCTATGATTAACATAAGGCATGTTACAATCGTTGGCAGATGAAGCAACGCTATCTCTAGCTGCTCTTTTTGTACCAACAAATAAAATTTTTCCGCCGTCAGCCGCTATTTTTTCAGCAAAAGAACATGCGTCCTTCATTAGAGGCACCGTCTTTTGGATGTCAATAATGTGAATATGGTTTCTATTGCCATATATATATGGCGCCATTTTTGGGTTCCAATAACTGGTTTGATGCCCAAAATGGACCCCTGCTTCGAGCAAAGCTGCAATGCTAATGTCTGTCATATTTTCACCTAGGGTTAATTATCACCTAAAAAAGTTGTAAAGCTTAAAAAGCACCCCAAAACAACTTGGAAGAATTTAGGCTAGTTTTAATATCTTATAGCGATAGCTTTATAACATAGACTTCGTCTAAGAACAATCGTTATAATGATAGCAAATTTTACTAGTAAATCAGAACCGTATGATAAAAAATTCAAAAGAAATCGAAAAAATGAGACTTGCTGGGACTTTAGCCTCGAAAGTACTTGTTATGATCGAGGAACATGTGAAGCCAGGAGTGACAACGCAACAACTAAATGATATTTGCCATGAGTATATTGTCAATGAGCTCGATTGCGTCCCAGCTCCTTTAAATTACAGAGGTTTCCCGAAATCTATCTGTACCTCTATAAATCATCAGGTTTGTCATGGTATTCCAAACGAAAGAATATTGAAAAAAAAAGACATTGTAAATATTGATGTCACTGTTATTAAGGATGGATATCATGGGGACACAAGCAGGATGTTTTTTGTGGGTAAGCCCTCAATTCAAGCAAAAAGACTGGTTGATTTAACTTATGAAGCTTTAAAAATAGGAATAAATACGGTTAAACCTGGGGCTACTGTTGGTGACATCGGAAATAATATTCAAGAATTTGCGGAGAAGAATCATTTTTCTGTTGTAAGAGAATACTGTGGACACGGAATAGGAAAAGATTTTCACGAGGAGCCTCAGATTCTTCATTATGGAAATAAAGGTGAAGGCATTGAATTAAAAGAAGGTATGACTTTCACAATTGAACCAATGATTAACTTTGGCAAAAGAGAAGTTAAACTATTACCCGATAACTGGACAGTAGTAACTAAAGATCATAGCTTGTCTGCGCAATGGGAGCATACTATTCTTGTAACAAAGGAAGGCTATGAGGTTCTAACAATTAGGCCTGGCGAATATATATAAATATGAATGACAACTTATTAAGAAATTTTTCCTTCCAACATAATAAAAAAAATATTATTAACGATTTTATTTACAATGAATTTGAAAAAAATAAGAACATAAAATCACTTGTAAAAAATAAATCAAATATAATCGATAAACTTATTAAAAAAGCATGGAAAAATAATAATCTTAGTGGAAAAAATATTTGTCTTGTAGCTGTCGGAGGCTACGGAAGAGCAGAACTATTCCCGTTTTCCGATATTGATATACTAATTTTAGTAAAAAGTTATGAAGATGCTGATGCTCTAAAAAATATAGAAAGATTTATTGCCGATATTTGGCACTTTAAAATTCTTGTAGGTCATGCTGTAAGAACAATACAAGAATGCTCAATAGCGATGAGTTCAGATATCACAATATACACTGGCTTACTTGAGAGCAGATGTATTTGTGGTAGTAAAAAAATGTACGAAGAGTTATCACAGATAATATATAAAGATACAAATTGGTCTAAAGAAAATTTTCTTAAAGCAAAAAAAATTGAACAAGAGGAAAGATATTGGAAATATTCAAATACTGGCTATCTTCTTGAGCCAGATATAAAGGAGGGGCCAGGCGGCTTCAGAGATTTTCAAACACTCATGTGGATTACAAAGAAATATTTCAAAACAAATTCTATAAATGACTTATACAACTTGAAAATTATTTCAAAGAAAGAGCGTTTATCATTATTAAGGTCATATAGATTTTTGTCTAAAGCTCGTTTCTTTCTTCATTTTATTAATGATAAGCCAGAAGAAAGACTCTTTTTTTCAAATCAAAAGAAACTTGCAGAATTTTTTGGATACTCATGTGAAACAAATAAAGGTGTAGAGAGATTCATGCAAGAATTCTATAAGCACATTACTTTGGTAAGACAACTAAATGAAATTTTAATAAAGCATATTGAGGATATAGATAATAAGAATTATATGAAAAGTAGTTTTTTAAAAATTAAAGAAGAATTTATTATTAAAAATAAAAACATTTATGTAAAAAATAAAGAGGTCTTTATAAATAACCCTACAAAAATTTTTGAAATTTTTCTCTTAAAAGATAAAAGAGGCAATCACTATGAAATTTCAGCCGATACAATTAGACATATTCGAGAAAGCCTATACCTAATCGATAATAATTTTAGAAATAATAAGAAAAATAGAGATATATTTATCAGCATATTTTACCAAAAAAATGGAGTAACAAGATGTTTGAGAAAGATGAATGATTATGGTGTTCTTGCTGCATATCTTAAGCCGTTTTCAAAAGTTGTTGGCATGATGCAATTTGATTTATTTCATATTTACACTGTCGATGAACATACTTTATCCGTTTTATCAAATGTAAGATACATGAGCTCAAACCATTGCATGGATAAGCGCCCTTTTGTTTTTGAAATTTTTAAAAAAGTCCCATCTCCAGAAATATTGTATTTAGGCGCATTATTTCATGATATAGGAAAAGGAAAAAATAAGGATCATTCAAAAGTTGGGTCGGCAGAATCTTTAAAGTTTTGTGAGAAACATGGTATGAGTAAATATCAAGCCCAAATGGTTAGCTGGCTTGTTGAGAATCATTTAATAATGTCATTAACAATTCAGAAAAAAGATATTAGTGATTTAGATGTTATAAAAGAATTTGCAAGTATTGTAAAAACACAAGAAAGGCTTGATTATCTATACCTGTTAACAATCGCAGATATTCGGGGAACGAACCCTGAATTATACACTGATTGGAAAGATTCTTTGTTAAAAGAACTTTATTTAGCTTGTAAGGCATATTTTAGAAGAAATATTTTTGAGGTTAAAAAACCTGATAGATATATGAGAAATTTAAAGAGTTCCGTTCAAAAATTTCTATCGGAAAAAATGAAAAAAAAGGATTTTGATAACATATGGTCTTTTTTAAACACAGATTATCTCAGGAGACATAATGACGATGAGGTTGCATGGCACATTGAGCTAATTAACAAACATTCGCCAAATAATGCTGTTGCTATTAGAGAAAGTGAATTTAAAGGTTGTACAGAACTGTCTATTTATCAAAATAAAAGAAAGAATATTTTTACTTTTATTGCAAATATTATTGATAATTTAAATATAAATATTGTTGATGCTAGAGTAATTACACTTCAAGATAACCAAGCCATTGATACTTATTTGCTTCTTGATAAAAGTGGAAGTTTCATTAAGGACAAACATACCTTAAAATTTTTGGAAGAAAAGATTGAGGATATTGTTAATAAAGAAGAATATAAAATTAAAAAAATTACCAAAAGGCCAACTGAAAATATCTCAAGTTTTAAAAAATTTATTAATATAAGTATATCAAAAAAAATGACTGATCTTCTTATAGAGATTAGCACATTAGATCATCCAGGACTTTTATCAAAAATATGCGAATCATTTGACAGTTGCGAATTAATGGTAAAAGATGCGAAAATATCAACTCTGGGTGAGGAGGCTAATG
Source organism: uncultured Thiothrix sp. (assembly GCA_902624655.1). Taxonomy (GTDB): domain Bacteria; phylum Pseudomonadota; class Gammaproteobacteria; order Poriferisulfidales. Next base: position 213,945 of record CACNYJ010000001.1, on the reverse strand, counting down.
ATATATTCGTGGTTTTCCCATTTGAAAAGAATAAAGACTTTTCTTCAAAAAATATTGATGAATTAAAAAGTAAAATAAAATTGAAAATATCTGAACTATATTAATAAAACCAAAGAGGTCTTATGACAAAAAAAATTATCGAAGATGGTTATGAAAATTTAAATAATTCCATGGATATATCAGGGAATGAGAAATTGATTAATGCGGTCAAAGAAACTATTGATAATCTTGATAAAGGCAAAATTAGAGTTGCTGAAAAAGGACAGAATGGCTGGGTTGTGAATGATTGGATTAAAAAAGCTATCTTATTGTATTTTTCGTTAACAGATAATACAAAAATTGAGGGTGGAATTTCAGATTTTTTTGATAAAGTTCCGTTAAAGTATAACAATCTTTCAGAAGAGCAAGCTCGTGCTAATAAGGTCAGGATTGTGCCTAGGGCAACTGCAAGATTTGGTTCGTACCAAGCTCCAGGAGTAATTTTAATGCCGTCATATGTTAATATTGGTGCATATGTTGATGAGTATACTATGGTAGACACTTGGGCTACTGTTGGTTCATGTGCTCAAATAGGAAAACATGTGCATTTGTCTGGAGGTGTTGGGATAGGTGGTGTCTTAGAGCCTTTACAAGCAACCCCAACAATAATTGAAGATAATTGTTTTATTGGGGCTCGTTCAGAAATTGTTGAAGGCGTTATTGTTGAAAAAGGGTCTGTTATATCCATGGGTGTTTATATTGGTAAAAGCACAAGGATATTTGATCGTATGACAGGAGAAATTTCTTATGGCGTTGTGCCAGCTGGCTCCGTCGTAGTGTCTGGAAACTTGCCATCTAAAGACGGAAAGTACAGTATGTATGCAGCAATTATTGTAAAAAAAGTTGATGAAAAAACTCTTTCAAAAGTTGGTATAAACAATATATTGAGGGATTTAGATTAAATGAATGAAAAAGCTAGAGTTATTGATATTGCTTCTCAATTAATTCAAAAAAACTCTGTAACGCCTAATGATGATGGTTGTCAAGAATATATTAAAGAAGAGTTAAAAGATTTTAATTTTGAATGTGTAAATTTAAATTTAGAAAATGTTTCTAATCTTTGGTTAAGAAGAGGAGATAAAAAACCGCTTATTGTTTTTGCTGGGCACACTGACGTAGTTCCGCCAGGAAATCTTGGAGAATGGAAAACAAATCCATTTGAGCCAGTTATTAAAGATAATACTCTTTATGGTAGAGGTGCATCAGATATGAAATCGAGTCTTGCAGCAATGGTTTCTGCTACACAAAAATTTATTGGAGAGAATCCAAAACATAATGGTTCTATTGGATTCTTGTTAACAAGTGATGAAGAAGGTCCTGCAAAATATGGTACAAAAAAAGTTATAGAAAAATTTAAAGAAGAACAAATGTCTATTGATTATTGTATTGTTGGTGAGCCAACTAGCAATAAGGTATTTGGCGATACCATAAAAAATGGTCGAAGGGGCTCGATTACAGGAAATTTAAAAATATTTGGTGTTCAAGGTCATATAGCATATCCAGAACTTGCTAAAAACCCGATACATTTAGCAGGAGAATTAATTGGTATCTTAAATACATTTAAATGGGATGAAGGAAATAAATATTTTCCTCCAACTTCTTTTCAAATATCCTCAATCTTTTCAGATAAAGTAGCATCAAATATGATCCCAAGTTGGATAAATTTAGTTTTTAATTTAAGGTTTTCGAATGAATTAACTCAGCATGCAATAAAGGCTATTTTTGAAAAAATTCTTAATGAAAATAATCTTAATTATGCAATTGAATGGGACTGTTCAGCAGAACCGTTTGTTACTAAAGAAGGTGATCTTACAAAAGTATTACAAAAAGTTATTGAAAACAAAATAAAAGTTCAAGCGAATTTATCAACTACAGGTGGGACATCTGATGCCAGATTTATATCAACGCATGCAAAAGAAACAATTGAGTTTGGTCCTTTAAACAGGTCTGCGCATAAAATTAACGAGAATATTAAAATAGATGACTTAATTAAGTTAGAAGATATCTATTATGGCGTTCTTTGCGAACTACTTCTATAAACCTTTATTACAATTAGAGTAAAATTCTTTCCAATGTTCTTTATCAGAACTTTTCATATGTTCAAATATTTCATCTAGAAGTTCATTATATTTTTTTTGAGAAACTGAGCTTGTTATCAAAAGATATCTTAAAAAAATAAAATACGTATTTATTACATCGGTCTCACAATAATTTCTAATTTCTTCTATTTCGCCATTTAAAAAATATTCAGTGACTTTGCTACCATCAATTCCGAACTTTCCAGCGGCTCCTATAAGTTGCGCAATATCAGTCAGAGGGGCGCCCTTGTTGTAACCTGATAGAATTGGCATTAAATCCAAATGTCTATCATGAAATCTATTATGGTAATTATTCCATTTAAAATCTTTATCATCTTCGCCTTTATCCCAGTATTTTAATGAGGAAACTTTGTTAAAAAGAGCTCGATAGTGAATGACTGGGGCGTCAAAGCCTTTTCCATTCCAACTGACTAGTTGTGGTTGATACCTGTCAATGCCATCAAAAAATTGTTTCAAAATTTCCTTCTCAGAGGAGTTTTTGTCGCCAAGGGTCATAAGAGTTAGTTTCTGGTCAGTTTTATGTAGAACTGATATTGCGACAATTTTATGCAAATGTAGCGGTTGAAACATTGATCCTGATTTCTGAAATTGGCTATGTTCCATTGCTTTAATTATTTCCTTTTCGTTTAAATTTTTGAGATTTAAAACTTTTGCGCCAGCTTCAGTATCAGGTACTGTTTCAATATCAAACACCAAAATATTCATTTGTTAAAAATTCCTGTTGAAATATATCTATCACCACGGTCACATATTATTGATACTATCAAGGCATTTTTTGTTTTTTTTGCGACTTCTAATGCAACATATGTAGTGCCGCCAGATGATGGTCCAGAAAATATTCCTTCTTTTTCAGCAAGATCTCGAGCAGTATTTTCTGCTTGCTCTTGTGAAATATAGATAATCTCATCAATATTTTCATCACTATAAATTTTTGGTATGTATTCTTTTGGCCACTTTCTTATTCCAGGAATCGAGCTTTCCTCATCTGGCTGAACACCAATTATAACTATATTTGGATTCATTGATTTTAAATATTTTGATGTGCCAACTATTGTTCCTGTAGTACCCATTGATGCAATAAAGTGAGTAACCTTACCTTCAGTATCTCTCCAAATTTCAGGACCGGTAGAATTGAAATGAGCATCAACATTATCAATGTTTGAAAACTGGTTAAGAACTAATCCTTTTTTTTCTTTCTCCATTTTAAGTGCTAGATCACGAGCACCCTCCATACCATCAGCTTCTGATACGAGTATAATTTCTGCTCCATAAGCTTTCATTGAAGCACGTCTCTCCAGGCTCATATTATCAGGCATTATTAATATTAATTTATAACCTTTGATTGCGCATACCATTGCTAAAGCAATTCCAGTATTACCACTTGTAGCTTCAATAATGGTATCCCCTAGTTTAATTTTTCCTTTTTTTTCTGCGCCTTCAATCATATTCATCGCGGCTCTATCTTTTACTGAACCTGCAGGGTTATCACCTTCAAGTTTTAAGAGAATATGATTTTCAGTTTTATTAAGTCGTTGGATTCTAACGAGAGGTGTATTTCCAATCAAAGAGTTTATTGTTTTATATTTCATAATTATTTTGAAATTATCAGTGCGTTTGCGACTGCATATTTTTTTTCATCTGATAGTGAAATATGAATTTCCTTTTTTTCAGTCATATTGAGATTATTTATTTTCACAAATGGTTTTCCATTGATGTCATTTTCTATTTCTATGTTTTTGAGAATTGACCCATTCTTAATACCAACTCCAATAGCTTTTCCTACAGCTTCTTTTGCAGCAAATCTTTTTGCCAAAAAAGACGCTTTATTTGTATTTTTAAAAAAGCTATTTAGTTCGTTGTCACTTAAAATTTTCCTAGCAAATCTTTCTCCATATCTCGAGTATATTTCTTTTATTCTCTGTATCTCGACAATATCTATTCCGACGCCAAAAATATTCATTTACGCATTCCCAATCAAATTTTTCATTTTCTTTATGGCCTCTGATAATCCTAAAAATATTGATTCAGCAATTATAGAATGACCGATATTTAGTTCATTTAGGCTGCCAATTCTAGCAATTTCTTGCACATTAGTATAATCAAGTCCATGCCCTGCATTAACAACTAATGAAATCTTTTTTGCATAATCGGCTGCGGAAGTGATCTCATTTAAAAAATAACTTTTTTTATCACTCGAGGCCTCAGCATAGCTCCCAGTATGCAATTCTACAGCGCTAACTCCAAGTTCTTTCGCAAGATCTATAGTTTCAATATCAGGCTCAATAAATAAAGAAATTTTTGCTTTCGATTTTCTTAAATTGGAAATTGAAATCTTTAATTTATCAAAATTTCTACTAACATTTAAGCCTCCCTCAGTAGTAAGCTCTTGTCTTTTTTCTGGCACAATACAAATGAAATCAGGCTGTATTTGATTTGCGATTTCACACATTTCATCAGTCGCAGCCATTTCAAGATTTAATTTTGTATTTATATTTTTCTTTGCTATTTTTATATCCTCAAATTGGATGTGCCTTCTATCCTCTCTTAGGTGCATAGTAATACTATCGGCACCACTACTCTCTGAAATCTTAATTGCTGTCAGCATATCAGGATAAGGGGTATATCTTTGCTGTCTTATAGTTGCTACATGATCTAAATTTACACCAAGCTTTATCATAATTTACCTAATAATCGAATTTAGTGAATTGTAGTATTTCTCTTGTCTTAATTTTTTTTGGACGTATATAATAATCTATTAATCTTTTCATTAATAGTCTTGATTCCCTAAGAATTTTCTTGTTATATGAAACTTTTCCAGATAAGGCTAAAAATGTTTCACCAGAATAATGCTCATTTTCATTTGAACTAATCTTTGGGCCTTCTTCCGGAATATAAAAATATTTGAGAGTTTTATCTATTTCTTTTCCATTTACATCCAAATCAAAATTTAAATAGTTACCAGCTAAACTTAAAAGCCCTATTTCATAATTATTTAAAGTTATCAAAAAACGGTCGGATAATTTAAGCTGATTAAGTGATAAAAGATAATGATCATAAAGTTTTTCAATTTGATAATCATTTTTTATTAAATGGTATATTAATTCATTAAAATACATTCCAATAACATAATATTTTTTGTCTAACATATTTTCTGAATTTATTTCAAAGCTGCGCAAAAACTTAATATCTCCTTTGCCAGACCAACTTACGTTATATGATGTAAACAATTCTAACTGAAAGTTTTTTTTGTTTGTTTTGATACCTTTATGTATCAATGTGATCTTCCCATAATCTTTAGCTATCGCATCATAAAGATTACTTGATTCTCTGTATGCCGATATTTTAATAATATATATTTCAGAATTATTCATTATTAGTAGTATGAGTTTAAAAAATGCTCGGATTCTTTCCATTTCGGATCATACTTTACAAATATTTTTAGAAATACTTTTTTGTTCAATAATTTTTCTGAATAAATTCTTGCTGCTTTGCTTATTTTTACGATCATTGAACCATTTTTTCCAACAACAATACTTAAATGACTTTTTTTTCTTAAATAAATAGTTGCAGCGATTGAAATTAATTTACTGTTTTCTTCGTATTTATTTACCTCAACATGAAGAGAGTATGGTATTTCCTCGGATAAATATCTTATGCATGCTTCTCTAATATACTCTGCTGTAAAAAATTCAGTTGGCTTCTTGTTGAAAATACTTTCAACCTGATTCTTTCTTTTTGATAAAGATTTTTTTATAACCTTTTTCAATTTGTCAATATTTTTTGAGCTCTTTGAGCTAACGGGAATTATTTCATCATAATAATCCGATATTTCACTTGGTATTTTTGACAAGATATTCACTAATCTCTTTTTATCTCTAATTAAATCAATTTTATTAAGTACAAGAATTTTAGGTAATTCTAAATTTTTAATATTCTCAAGAACTTTAACATCATCCTTATTAATTTGGTTATATCTTACTAGGTGCAAAATAAGATTTGATTGATATATAGCGGATAAAGCATTCTTATTTAAAACTTTGTTAAAGTTTTTCTTTATATTAAAATTTAAGCCTGGAGTATCAATAAACTGGTATTTTATACTGCCTTCTTCCAATACTCCATCAATTGTATGTCTAGTTGTCTGCGGTTTCCGTGTTGCTCCAGCTAAATGCTTCTGAACAAGTAAATTAAATAAAGTGGATTTTCCAACATTAGGCTTGCCGACAATAGAAATATTTCCACCTATCATTATAATTTAAAGTCCATATTATTAATTTTCTCTAATGCTCTTGATGCGGCATCTTGTTGTGATTTTCTTTTACTAGAACCAATACCTTCTTCGTAAATGTTATACTTTGAAATTTTACATATTGTTTTAAAATTAATTTCATTTTTTAATATAAATTCTTCTGTATCATATTTAGGTAGCTCGCAGTTTTGTGACTGGAGAAATTCTTGTAGCTTCGTTTTTGAATCTTTAAGATCATCGTCGAGGGGAAGTTCCTCAAGATAATTTTTAAAAATATTATTGATAAATTTCTTGGTCTCTTCATAGCCATCAATAATATAGACAACGGCGATAAGAGCCTCAAGGGCATCTGAAATAATAGAATCTCTTTTATTACCACCACTTTTTTTTTCACCCTCACCAAGAATAATTTTTTTTCCAATATCAAAATCTTTAGCAATTTTGCTTAACGTTTCTTTTCTAACTAGATATGATCTTTTTCTGCTCAGCGAACCCTCGTCATCAGTTGGATATTTGTTAAATAAGAATTCTGCAATAATAAAGCCTAAGATAGCATCGCCGAAAAATTCAAGAAGTTCATTATTTTTATTACTTGCGCTTCTATGTGTGAGTGAATTTAAATACAACTGCGAATTCAAAACTTTTGGAGATAGTAATTTTTCTATGTCTTTAGTCATTTTTAAAATTAATTAATTGAATCACCAACTCTGTCTAATTTTATACTGAATTTATTACTATCAAAACTTAACCATATTAAAAAGGCTTTACCAACTAGGTTTTTTTCTGGAACAAAACCCCAATATCGGCTATCACTGCTATGATCTCTGTTATCTCCCATCACAAAGTATTTCCCTTCAGGTACGATAAATTTCTCATCGTTAGGTGGACTCATATTGTCATTAAGGGTTGAATAAATTTTTTTTGTATTATTTTCTAAAAAAATATCAATTTCAGGTCTAGAAAATTCACTAAGGTAGTCATGTTCCACTGTTAAAATTTTCTTGTGTTCGAAATTATTAACAAAAATAGTCTTATTCTTATATGAAATGCTATCGCCTGGTAATCCAATAATGCGTTTTATAAAATTTATTTCTTCATTTCCTGGATATCTAAAAACTACTACGTCACCTCTTTTTGGACTTGATATTTCAAATATTTTTGTCTTAGTTACCGGAAGCCTGATACCATAAGTAAACTTATTTACAAGAATATAGTCACCGATAAGAAGTGTGGGCAACATTGAGCCTGAAGGTATTCTAAATGGCTCAGCTAAGAAAGATCTTAAAAGGAGTACAATTAAAAGTATTGGCAGAAATGATTTAGCTTGATAAGTAAGCCAGTTCAAAATCACGCCATCTTTTTTATATCCTGTTTTACTAATTAATATTAAAAGAAAACTAATAAAAATTAATAAAACTAATATAAATTCCAAGTCTATGCTGTTCACCTAAATGTATGTATTTAATATAAATTAATCTTTTTTTAAAACTGCCAGAACGTCTTCAAGTTCTGAGACAAGCTGGTGTACTAGTTGAGATGATAAAGAATTATCATTATTTGCATCCTCTCCAGATAATTTTTTTCTTGCACCCTCAATCGTATATCCCTGTTCGTAAAGAAGACTTCTAATTTGCCTTATTAATAAAACATCATGTCTTTGATAATATCTTCTATTTCCTCTCCTTTTAACTGGAGATAGCATAGGAAATTCTTGCTCCCAATACCTTAGGACATGGGATTTAACATCACATAAATCGCTGACTTCTCCTATGGTAAAGTATCTTTTACTTGGTATGGATTCGTTATTCGTTACTAATTGCATTATTCTCGACTCTTGCTTTTAGTTTTTGACCTGCTCTAAAAGTAACAACTCGCCTTGAGCTAATCATTACATCCTCACCGGTCTTTGGGTTTCTTCCTGGTCTAGCTTTTTTGTCCCTCAAAATGAAATTTCCAAATCCAGAAATCTTTACATCGAGTCCAGACACCAATATTTCTGAAATCTCAGAGAAAAATATTTCTACAAATTCTTTTGCTTCTCTTTTATTTAAGCCTAACTCTTCATAGAGCTGTTCAGCAATGTCTGCTTTCGTTAATGCCATTTTTTTCCGTGTAATAAGATTATTTTCTTAGTTCAATATCGAAATGATTCTTTAACTCGCTCAATATTCTCTCGATATTTTTATCTGCTTCCTCATGAGTTAAGGTTTTGTTCTCGTCTTGAAAAATAAAGCCTATTCCTAAACTTTTTTTACCTTCGGGAACACCTTTTCCATCATATAAATCAAAGAGTAATATTTTTTTTAGTGAATGTACATTAATTTCTTCTACTAATTTTGATATTTTTTCATAACTTACAGTATGATCAATAAAAAAGGATAAGTCTCTCCTTATATATGGAAATTTTGAATAGTTTTCGTAACTTTCAGGTTGGTTATTTTTAATTTTTTTAGTTAAATCATCTAAACAAACAGAGAGAATGATATAGTCTTTCTTACTTTTGGTAATTGAAGAAATTTTATATGAAAAATCATTTTTTTTAAGTCCAAAAAGTCTAGACAAATCTTCTATAATTGTTGTCATATCATATTTATCAAATTTTCTCTGTTCAGCGTCCCAATTTTCCTCATTTTTTTTTCCACTCAAAACACATGTAAGAATATTTTCCTCTTTTTTGCCAAAAACTGTGCTTATTTCAAAAAAGCGATATGATTCCTTAGGATTTACATTAAAATTATGCTCAATATTTTTTATTAAGGAAGATGATATATTACTTCTTAGCTTATTTTGCTCGATACTCATGAAATTAGAAATTCTCTTGTGCTCAGTGAATGAATCATTTTTCCAATCAAAACTTTCTTCGGGGTCATCGTTTGTAAAAGAATAATTTATACACTCAGAAAAGTTGTTTTTGTAGAGGTAATCCTTAACTTGCCTTGATATAATGTTTGACAAAAATTTGGCATCTGGTTTTAAATCTATTTTTTCGGAAACTATTGGTATATTGTCATAGCCGTAAAGCCTCGCAACTTCCTCAACATAGTCTGCGTGAATTTCCAAGTCATACCTAAAGCTCGGATTTATAATTTTATTCTTTTCTCGATCAAAATCACCCCCTAAAGATATCAAAATATTTTCAATCTCGGCATCATCAATCTCAAAACCAAGGACTTGTCTTATTTTCTTAAAACTTATGTTTACCTCTTTTGCTTTTGGTAAAAATTCCCTGCTTTCGAACATTCCAATCTCTGAGAAATAACATATTTGGTTGGAGGATATAATATTACTTAATGCTTTTAGTGCTATTTTTGGTAAATTATAATCAACTCCTCTCTCAAATCTTTGTGAAGATTCGGTCTGTAATTTTAAAGCCCTCGCTTTATTTGCAATCAACTTTGGTGGGAAAAAAGCACTCTCGATCAAGATATTTTTTGTCGATGAACTTACAGCACAATGCTCTGCGCCAATAATTCCAGCTAAAGAGATGATCTGATTATTATCGCATATAATAATATTTCCTTTATTAAGCTTATATCTCTTTCCATCAAGTGCTACGAACTCCTCATCTTTTTTTGATAATCTAATCGATATTTCATTGCTAATTTTATCAAGATCATATGCATGCATAGGTTGCCCTAAATCAATGTTAATGTAGTTTAAGATATCGACAATTGGGTGAACCAAACCTATCCCAATATCTTGAAGTTTTCTTGCAACATTTTCTGGAGTTTTTTTTGCTTCTGATATATTTCTTAAAGTCATAAAAGCAAATCTTGGGCATATCTCTTTATCAATAACCTTTAGCTGTAAATTTATATTTTCGCATGTTGGTTCTAGGTCAATTTCTTTTTTTATTTTTTTCAAATTATATTTATTGTTAATACAATTCAATTCTCTAGCTATTCCCATCACTGATAAACAGTCAGCTCTATTCGGTGTTAAATCAATATCAATTAAATGGTCGCTTGTTAAAGTGGCCACTTCATCTACCTCTAAACCCGCCATTGTTAAGTCGTTACAAAGATTCGCGATATTCTCTTCAATATCTAAGTAATCTTCAAGCCAGCTTTTGGTTAATTTCATAACTTTGCTCTTTTAAACTGTTCTAAAAACCTTAAATCGTTTTCGTAAAATAATCTTAAATCAGATATCTCTAATTTTAACATTGCAAGTCGTTCAACTCCCAAGCCAAAAGCATATCCACTATGTATTGAAGGATCAATTTTTGCCATTTTCAAAACATTTGGATGAACCATTCCACATCCAAGTATTTCTAACCAGCTTTTCTCTCCCCTGCTATTGATATACTCAATATCTACTTCAGCTGAAGGTTCGGTAAAAGGGAAGTAAGATGGTCTAAACCTAATCTTCAAATCATCATTTTCAAAAAATTTTTTTAAAAAGGTGTTTATTATTGATTTCAGGTTTGAAAAGGAAACATTTGTATCAATATATAGTCCTTCAATTTGGTGAAACATTGGAGTATGAGTAATATCTGAATCTTTTCGATAAACTTTTCCAGGAGCGATTACCCTTATGGGTAAATTTTTTTCACGCATTGCCCTAATCTGGACTGACGAAGTATGTGTTCTTAGCAAATAGCCGTCCTCAAAATAAAAGGTGTCATGCATAGCTCTTGCAGGATGAGACTCTGGGATATTTAGAGCGGTAAAATTATGAAAATCATCTTCTATTTCCGGCCCCTCAACACACTCAAACTTTAAATCTTCAAAAATTTCAATTGAGTAGTCCATAATTTTTGTAATTGGATGCAGACTTCCGATGGATGAATTTCTTCCAGGCATGCTGAAATCAAAGTTATCATTTATGGTTTTTACTTTACTTGAAATAGAAAGCTTTTTGTCCTCAAGAAAAGAAGTTAATTTTGCCTTTGCCTCATTTAGATATTTACCAAATTCTGCTTTTTGTTGTGAATCTAAATTTGACAAAGATTTCATCAAAGAGTTTATCTGACTCTTTTTACCTAAATAAAGAATTCTTGCTTTTTCTATTTCTTCTGAATTTTCACTCTTCTGAATGGATTCAAATGCTTTTTTTAAGACTTTTTCTAAATCAGATTTTAGTTTTTCAACAGACATTATGCTGCTAACTGAGATTTTGCCTCTTTTGCAATTGCTGCAAAAGTCTCAATATCATTCATTGCTAAATCTGCAAGGATTTTTCTATCTATTTCAATTTCTGCCTTATTTAAACCATTAATTAAAGAGCTGTAGCTTAAATCATACATCCTAGCTGCAGCGTTTATTCTTACTATCCATAGTGATCTAAAAGCTCTCTTTTTTTGCTTTCTGTCTCTGTACGCATATTGACCAGCTTTAGTTACAGCCTGCGTCGCGACTCTGTAAACGTTTTTTCTTGCGCCGTAGTAACCTTTAGCTTTAGATTTGACTTTTTTATGTTTTGCTCGAGCGGTTACGCCTCTTTTTACTCTTGACATGTCATTCTCCGTTTAACTGTATGGTAACAGTTTTTTTACTGATGGGGTATCGACTTTATCGACAATATCAGGAGATCTTAAACCACGTTTACGTTTCGTGCTTTTTTTTGTCAAAATATGGTTTAAATGTGATTTCTTGCATTTAAACTTACCTGAAGAAGTTGATTTAAACCTTTTTGCGGCTCCTCTATTTGTTTTTAACTTGGGCATAAAATTTCCTTAATTTAATATTTTACTTTCTTGGCGCAATTACCATTACTATCTGTCTACCCTCAAATTTTGGGCTTTGCTCAACTTCAGCAATATCTTCTAAATCTTTCTCAATTCTCTCAACTTGTTTCATACCAAGTTCCTTATGAGCTAACTCTCTTCCTCTAAAACGTATTGTTATTTTTGCCTTATCGCCATCTGTAATGAATCTTCGCAAATTTGTTAGCTTTGTCTGATAATCATTTTCTTCAGTGCTGGGTCTAAGTTTTACTTCTTTTACTTGTTGTTGTTTTTGTTTCTTTTTTGCTTGCTGAGCCTTTTTATTTTGCTCAAACCTAAACTTTCCATAATTCATTACTTTACAAACCGGAGGCTTTGCATTTGGTGTAACTTCTACTAAATCAAGGTCAGCTTCTTTTGCTATTTCTAATGCATCATCAATTTTCACAACTCCTAAATTTTCGCCCTCAACACCAATTAACCTTACTTCTGAGGTTTTAATGCTCTGATTTAATCTTGTATATTTATCTGAACTAATCTTTTATCTCCTAAGCAATTATCCATTATTTCGAAGTTTTACTAAAAAGTCTTTTACACTGATTAGACTATGCTCAGTGCCATCATTCTCTCTTACTGAAATTTTACTGGCTGAAACTTCTTTATCACCAATTATTACAATATAAGGAATTTTTGCAATAATTAGTTCACGGATTTTATATCCAATCTTTTCATTTCTCAAGTCAAGTGAGCAACGAAAACCGTCTTTTTTTAGGGTTTCGTTAATTTCCACTGCAAATTCAGCATGTTTATCGGTAATATTAGCTACAACAATTTGCTGTGGGCTTAGCCAAAACGGTAATTTGCCTCCGTAATGTTCAATTAATATTCCAATAAATCTTTCAATAGAACCAAGAATTGCTCTGTGAATCATTACAGGCACGGATTTATCTCCCCTCTCATCAACGTAAGAAGCATTTAATGAGTTTGGCATGGAAAAATCTAGTTGAATTGTGCCACATTGCCACACTCTATCCAAAGAATCGGTTAAAGAGAATTCTATCTTTGGTCCGTAGAATGCTCCTTCCCCCTCTTGTACAGAAAAAGATTTAACACTCTTTGATAAAACATCTCTTAAAATCTTTTCTGATTTGTCCCATAGAGACTCATCTCCAACTCGCTTTTCAGGTCTTGTTGAAAGTGCAATCGAAATATTTTCAAATCCAAAATGCTTGTAAACCGAAAATGTCATTTCTATTAAATTCGAAATTTCTTTGCTAAGTTGATTTTCGGTGCAAAAAATATGTGCATCATCTTGTACAAATTGTCTTGCTCTCATTAAGCCGTGTAATGTTCCTGATGGTTCATTTCTATGAACAAGACCAAATTCAGAAATTTTTATCGGTAAATCTTTATAACTTTTTAAACCTTGATTGAATATTTGTACGTGCGCTGGACAGTTCATTGGTTTAATGGCGTAATCTTTTTTTTCCGAGCTTGTTGTAAAAATCATATCGCCAAACTTATCCCAATGGCCTGACTGTTCCCATAATTTTCTATCTAGTATTTGAGGTGTATTTACTTCTAAATAATTATTTTTTAATGTGAACTCGCGAACATAATCAATTAAAATGTTATAAATAGTCCACCCTTTGCTGTGCCAGAAAACCATACCTGGAGCTTCTTCTTGAAAGTGAAAAAGATCGAGTTGTTTGCCAATTTTTCTATGGTCATTTTTTTCAGCTGCTTCAACCTTTGCAATATATGATTCGAGTTCTTCTTTTGTGTCCCAAGCTGTTCCGTAGATTCTTTGCAACATTTTATTATCGGAATTTCCTCGCCAATATGCTCCGGAAACTTTGGTCAATTTAAAATACTTTAAAAATTTTGTATTTGGCACATGAGGCCCACGACACATATCAACATATTCTTCATGAAAATATAAGGCAATTTCTTCGCCGGCTGGGATTTCGTTGATGATTTCCTGTTTATATGGCTCATTTCTTTTTTTAAAAACATCTAAAGCTTCTTTTGGAGTAACAACTTTCCTTACAACCTCGTAATTTTTTTTTGTTAACTCAACAATTTTATTCTCAATTGCTGTTAAATCCTCAACATTAAATGTCTTTTCACAATCAATATCATAATAAAAGCCATTTTTAATGACAGGACCTATAGCCATTTTGGCGTTTGGATAAAGCTGCTTAATCGCATGGCCAATGAGATGAGCGAAAGAATGTCTTACAATTTCAACACCTTCATCGTCTGTCTTTTTAACAATTTCTACTTCAATACCATCTTTAATCTCAACAGATAAGTCTCTTAATTTACCATTTATTTTTCCTGCAACAGCCACCTTGGCAAGAGAATTGCTAATATCTTTAGCAACCTCAAATAAGGTTGTATTTACAGGGAATTCCTTTTCCTGGCCATCCGGTAGTGTGATTTTTGGCATTCTAATATCTATTCATATAAAATTGTTGGTAGGCACGATTGGGCTCGAACCAACGACCTCTACCATGTCAAGGTAGCGCTCTAACCAACTGAGCTACGCGCCTTTATAATAAATGTTAATATAACATTTTAATAATAATCATGCATAATAGTATAAATTAAAATATGTAATAATTATGAAATTAATTGTCAAATATACATCTATATTAATAATACTAAGTTTAATTTGCTTCCCTTCTAAAGCAGATAACTTCGTAAACGAAGATCCAATTTACCATGTAGTTTTAATTTGGTTAAAAAGTTACAGGAACGAAATGAGAATAAATAAAATTATAAATGCAAGTAAGGAACTAAAAAATATTCCAGGTGTTCTGGAAGTTTCAACAGGAAAGGTTCTTAGAAGTGCTAGAGTAATTGTTGATGATACTTTTGACGTAAGTATTATTATTAAATTTGCTTCAAAAGAATATTTAAAAGACTATTTGGTTCATCCGATTCATGTAAAGATTGCAAACGAAGTAATAAAACCGCTGGCAAATAAAATCACTATTTACGATACCATAATTCAAGAATAAGGAAAAAGATGGAACTAATTTTTCATAAATCTGAGAAGTATATTGAAGAAGATATATTTTATTATACAAGTGATCAAAGAGATAAACACTCTATGATAAAACCTATGAAAGAGAATTTAATCAGCATGACCGTTGATTCAAATATTCTTGCTATCCCAAACAAAAAAGAAATTGTAAATGTTTTCTATCCTTTTAAGAAAAATAGTATAGACAAAATATATATTGGCCTAAGCTTTCCTCTTTTCTCAAATAATTGGGCGGCATCGTATCTTAGATACCTTCTAAAAATTATTAAAAAAGATGGTTCTATTATTCTTCCAGTATATCCTGAAGAGCAAGCTGATGAGAAAGGAATGTGGTCTAGAAGTTTTTTAGAAAATATATTTACTAGTAGAACAGGGTGGACTGGAAGAAATAATGTTTGGGCTGAAAATGATGGAGTCATGTCAATGAGAATTGGTAAGAAATTTCCAAAAAAACCTGATAGTACTCTTAACTATTTTTTAGATGAAATTTCAAATCAATTTTACCGCTCCCAACTTAATGGAAAAAATTTAGAAAATAAAGTGATTATTGAAAATATTTGGTCAACAAGTAAATTTAGCCCAATCTTAGAAAAAATTATTTTAGAAAAATATCAAAAGAGAAAAGTGGTGTATGCGGATATATCTGAAAATCCATCTTTAGCTTTTGAAGTAAGTGTTAGTGATTACATATGTATTAATAAAACTATAGTTTGTTCTGATAATGTTTTGTTATGTAACGATTTTATAAACTACTTTTCTTACAGAAACAAAAATGAGTTTATTAGTTTAAATTTATCAGAATTGGAAAAGCTAACCGTTCATAAACCAAATATAGTATCGATCATAAATAATAAAAATAATCATAATTACTTACAAAAAATTCACGACATATTGCCAGAAGCTACTATTATTTTCTATGGACAATCAAGCATATTAGAATCTTTGCAAAAAGATTACAATCTTTGTGTTTATTCTTCGATTGTTGCGACAAAATTAGAAGCTGGAAAGACTATTAATCATTACTCTGATATAATTGAAAAGGAAATCAATTTAGAAAAAGACAATGATCTCGAGAAAATATATGTCTTGACTCCAAAATAATATGGTAGAGAGAAAGTACTTCAGAAACCTATATAACCCCTTATCAGATAAGCCTTACAGACTGTCACGATCAAGAATTGATAATTTTCAAAACTGCCCAAGATGCTTTTACATGCAAGAGAGAAGAGGTATAAAAGCGCCATCAGGACCGCAATTTAATTTGAATCTAGCTGTAGATAATTTATATAAAAATGAATTTGATTTTTATAGAAAAGAAAAAAAACCCCATCCAATAATGATAAAAAATAAAATTGATTGCATTCCGTATGAGCACGAAAGTTTATCAGAATGGCGTAACGCTTTTAAAGGAGTAAAGTTTCATGACGAAAAGACAAATTTTATAATTTTTGGAGGTATTGATGATATTTGGATAAATAAAAATAAAGAACTTCATATAGTAGATTATAAAGCAACAGCTAAGAAAAACTTTAAACCTAATTTTGATACAGGTTGGGAAGTTTGTTATAAAAGACAAATAGAAATTTATCAATGGCTTTTTAAAAAGAACGGTTTTAGTGTTTCAAACATCGGTTACATTGTTTATGCTAATGGCAAGGATAATAAAAACGAGTTTGGTGGTAACTTGACTTTTGACGAATTTCTTTTTCCACTTGTTTGTGAGACTGATTGGGTAGATAAGGTTTTAAATGAAATGTTTGAGTGTTTGAATTCTGAAACTCTACCAAAAACGGGTGGTGGCTGGAATGGCCAAGGATGTGAACAATGCGCTTATAAAAAACAACTTTACAATATTTTTAAATCAAACTCTTAAAAGATTCTATACGAATACTGAAATAAAATATGGGCTCCAAGCATAAATCAATATTGCTATAAAACCAATTTCAAATATCATAACTTTTTTAAAAAAAGCTGATTCAAATTCAGATTCTGAAGAAGAAAATCTTACAATCACCATAACAATATCAAACATCAAAACCATCAAATAAATCGGAAAAGTTGCTGGTAAGCCTAGAGTAAGAATAGTTTCTATCGATTCGTCTAATACAAGCTCTGTATCTTTATCTTGGACAAATATAAGAAATATAAAACCAAGTAAAATTAGTAAAAATCTTAACAATCCAATGTTTTTTATAAATGTATTAATATTCCTTTAACCTTCCATGTAGTGTTTCATTAATACCTCTGCAACTTCAGGCCTTGCAAACTCCTTTGGTAAAGTCTCTCCTTTTGATAACATTTCTCTAACTTTTGTGCCAGACAAAATTACAAAATCTTCTTTTGCATGATCTGTAACATCATTCATCATAACAACTTTATTTAATTTTTTTGAATAAGCTGTGTGGTCAGCCTTAAAAATATTTATTAATAATGCGTCTTTTGGTATTTGATCAAAAATTTCTTGTGCATCAAAAGCACCATAAAAATCGCCTACTCCAGCGTGATCTCTCCCAACAATTAAATGGCTACAACCACAGTTTTGCCTAAAAACTGCATGTAGGAGAGCCTCTCTTGGGCCAGCATATAACATATCAAAACCGTACCCGGTTATCATCACGTAGTTTTTAGGGAAATAATGTTTGACCATGGTCCTGATTGCAGAATCTCTTACATCAGCGGGAATATCCCCAGGTTTTAGTTTTCCTAAAAGCATATGTATTAAAATTCCGTCAGCATTAACTCTTTCCCCAGCCATTCGACATAACTCCTCATGAGCGCGATGCATTGGATTTCTTGTTTGAAATGCAACTACATTTTTCCAGCCCTTAGATTCTATAGAAGATCTAATTTGCATTGCAGTTCTAAATGTATCTTTGAAATCAATTTCAAAATAACTAAAATTTAAAACACGAACACTTCCGCTTAATAATGTGTCGCCCTGCTCATAGAAAGTTTGAACGCCAGGATGTGAGGAGTCTTTTGTGCCATAAACTTTTTCTATTATGTTATCTATTTCTTTTGAGTCTAATTTCTCAATTTTATCAATTTTCTGAATTGCTAAAATATTATCGCCGTCTAAATTTGGATCAACTAAAGCTATTTCTTCACCCTCTTTGAAATCAACTTTTTGATTTGTTAGATTTACAACCGGTGTGGGCCAAAACATACCGTTCTTTAATTTCATGTCATCCGCAACTGAAACAAGATCATCTTTATTCATAAATCCATCAAGTGGAGTAAAGTAGCCAGCTCCAAGCATTACTAAATTTGCTGCCGCGGCAGAAGTAACTTTTATTTTTTTCATTTCTGAAGCTAATTTTAGAAGCGACTCTTTTTCTTCGTCTGTGTTGACTATTCTTGGCATTAGCTCTTGTGAGCCATGTGGTTTTATCATTTTCCCCTCCAATACTTACTCAATACGTCTTATTATAATTTCTTTATTACCTTCATTACGGTATGATTGGCATATATTAATATAATACTAAAAAAAACACACTTTAATTAAGATGAAAAATTTTATAGCCCCATCAATTTTGTCTGCAAACTTCGCAGAGCTTGGTAAAGAGGTCAATGACGTTATATTAGCAGGCGCTGATATAATTCATTTTGACGTTATGGATAATCACTATGTTCCAAATCTTACAGTTGGACCATTAGTTTGTAAATCACTGATCAATTTTGGGGTAAAAAAACCTATCGATGTTCACTTAATGACAACACCTGTTGATGATCTAATAACGCAGTTTTGTGATGCTGGTGCTTCGATGATATCTTTCCACCCTGAGGCAACTCAGCACGTTGATAGAAGTATTGAACTTATTAAAAGTAAAAACTGTAAAGCTGGTATTGCTCTCAATCCTGCATCGCCACTATCTTTGCTTGACCACATTTTAGATAAAATAGACTTCATATTAATTATGTCCGTAAATCCTGGTTATGGTGGACAAAAATTTATCGATAATTCACTTGATAAAATTAAAAAATGTAAGGAAATGATTGATAACTCAGGGTGTAATGTTGAAATTGAAGTAGACGGAGGAATTGGTATAAAAAATATAAAAACAATTCACGATGCTGGAGCGAACATATTCGTTGCTGGTTCAGCAATATTTAATACTGAAAATTATGAAGAAGCAATTTCAAAAATGAAGCAAGAGATTTCTGCTTAATCAACAAAATGCAAAAAGAAGAATTTATAAAACTTGCAAGTGAAGGAAATACCAGAATATCAGTAAATAAAATCATAGAAAATTTTAACGCAAGCCCTCTCGATACATATAAAAAAATAAAAGATCAAAATTCGTTTCTATTTGAGTCAGGCTCTCAAAAAGGTAAATGGAGTAGATATTCAATCATTGGAACGTGCTCGGATGAAACAATAAAAGTTTTTGGTAATGAAATCCACTATGTAAGCAAGAATGGAACAAAAAAATTCGAAACAGACAATCCTTTGAACTGGATTGAAAATTTTTATACTCAAAATAAAGTAAAAAATTTGCCCGAAGATTTACCATTTGCTGGTGGTTTAGTTGGTTATTTTGGCTATGAGACTATTCAATTTATAGAAAATAAGTTAAAAATAGAAAAAAAAGATACTCTTAAAGTTCCAGATATTTTTTTATTTGTTTGCAATGAAATTATTATTTTTGATAACCAAGAAAACTGTGCTCATATTATTCTCAATGCTGAAACAAGTAAAGAAAACAGCTATGAAGAATCAATAGAAAGACTAAAAGAGCTTGAAGAAAGTATTAATAGAGAAAAGCAAATTGGTGAAATTAAAGGAGCGGTTTTAAAAAACGAATTTACCTCATCGTTCAAAAAAGAAAATTTTTTAAATGCAGTAATAAAAACCAAAGAATATATTTCTGAAGGTGATGTTATGCAGGTTGTCTTATCCCAAAGGCTTTCAAAAAAATTTGATGGTGAGCCAATTGGTATGTACGAAGCTCTAAGAAAACTTAATCCATCTCCGTATATGTATTTTCTTGATATGGATGGATTTCAAATTATTGGATCTTCCCCAGAAATTCTTGTTAAGTTAGAAGATGATAAAGTTACAGTAAGGCCAATTGCAGGAACAAGGCCGAGGGGGGAAAGTGAGCAAGAAGATCAAAAAAATGAAAAAGATTTGTTAAGTGATCCTAAAGAGTTAGCAGAGCACTTAATGCTCATTGATCTAGGGAGGAATGATATTGGAAGAATCTCAAAAGTTGGGACCGTAAAACTTACCGAAAAAATGATAATTGAAAGATATTCTCATGTGATGCATATAGTTTCAAATGTAAATGGTATAGTTGCAGATAAAACAAGGCCATTAGATGTTTTAAGAGCAACCTTCCCTGCGGGAACCGTTTCAGGCGCTCCGAAAATAAGGGCAATGGAAATTATCAATGAGCTTGAACCTTTAAAAAGAGGAATATATTCTGGAGCAATCGGTTACTTGTCGTGGACTGGAGACTTAGATACAGCCTTATCAATTAGGACAGCAATAATAAAAGATGGCTTTGTTCATGTTCAAGCAGGGGCTGGAATTGTTTATGACTCTGTTCCTGAAACAGAATGGGAGGAAACAATGAATAAGGCAATGGCGCTGTTAAAAGCATCAGAAATAGCAAATGCTAAAGAGGGAAATAAATGATTTTAATGATAGACAATTATGATTCATTTACATATAACATCGTCCAATATTTGGGTGAGCTAGGTTGTGATGTTAAAGTTGTAAGAAATGATATGATATCTTTAAAAGATATTGAAATTATGGAGCCGGAAAAAATAGTTATTTCTCCCGGCCCTTGCACGCCAAAGGAAGCAGGCATATCAATTAAAACCATTGACCATTTTCATAAAAAATTGCCAATACTTGGAATCTGTTTAGGACATCAAAGTATTGGAGCAGCTTTTGGAGGCAAAATCATTAAGGCGAAAAAAATTATGCACGGAAAAACTTCTAAAATTCATCATGATCAATCCTTTATTTTTAAAGATTTGCCTACACCATACATTGCAACAAGATACCATTCATTGGTGATTGAAAAAGAAACGATACCAGATTGTTTAGAAGTTATTGCAAGAACAATTTCCGAAAATAAAAAAGACGATGAAATCATGGCAATTAGGCATAAAGATTATCATACTTATGGTGTACAATTTCATCCAGAATCAATCATGAGCGAGCATGGCCATCAAATTTTAAAAAATTTTCTTGATATTAAATGAATATAAATGAAGCTATAGAAAAAATTTCGTCGGGCAATAGTCTTAAGAAAGAAGAAATAAAAAAAGTATTTTTAAGCATTATGAATAATGAATGCAATGATGCTGAAATAATTTCATTTCTAATGACACTGAAAACGAAGGGCGAAAGTGTTGAAGAAATTACTGGGGCAGCAGAAGTTTTAAGAGAAATGTGCCACAAGTTAAATTTACTATCAGATAAACTTGTTGATACTTGTGGGACAGGTGGTGATGGTCAAAACACCTTTAACGTATCAACAGCTTCTGCAATAGTTGCATCTGCAGCTGGAGTTAAGATTGCAAAGCACGGAAACAAATCTATTTCAAGTAAATCTGGTAGTGCTGATCTTTTAGAACATGCTGGAATAAATATAGATTTAAATGAGGAACAATCAAAAAAATGTTTTGAAGAACACGGAATTACTTTTATGTTTGCTCCGAGATACCATAAAGCTATGAAAAATGTTGCGAAGGTAAGACAATCTATCAAAACCAGAACAATTTTTAATGTTCTTGGGCCTTTGTCTAACCCAGCAAATGCAAAATTTCAAATACTTGGTGTATATGATAAAAAACTTGTTACGCCGATTGCAAAAGTTGCTCAAGAGCTTGGCGTAGAGAAAGCACTGATTGTTCACTCAGAAGAGGGTTTAGATGAAATTTCTTGCGAGAAAAATACCTATGTAGCAGAACTAGATAATGGCGAGATAAAAGAATATAAAATAAATCCTAAAGATTTTGGGCTTGAACCATGTTCGCTTGAATCTCTTAAAGTAAAAAATGTAGAAGAAAGTTATAAAATTTTTTTAGAAATGCTTGAAAATAAAAATAAAGAAGCGGTAAATATGATCAGTTTAAATGCAGGTGCAGCAATATATGTTAGCGGTATAAAAAAATCTCTTGAGGAAAGTATTCTATTTGCAAAAGAAATTATAGAGTCGGGAGAAGGTTTAAAAAAATATAATGCAATTAAAAAGTCCATGCCCGAGAGAATTCAAACTCCAAAGATACTTGATGAGATTTTAGAAAATAAAGCTAAAGAGGTTTCTGAAAGAAAAGCTAAAATACCTCTAGAAGATTTGGTAGAAATTGATTATATGAAATCTCTCAGAAGAAAGTTTAAACAAGCCTTGCTTCTAAAAATCGAGCAAAATAAAGCAGCAGTGATTGCTGAAATAAAAAGAGCCTCCCCCAGTTTAGGTGACATTAACATGAATATAATACCGGCTAAGGTTGCTTCAGATTTTGAAGAAATGGGTGCAGCATGTCTTTCCGTATTAACTGATGCAAAATATTTTAAGGGCTCAGGTGCAATTTTGGAAATGGCAAAAAAAGGATGTAATCTTCCAATTCTGAGAAAAGATTTCATCATAGATGAGTATCAAATTGATGAATCAATTGTTATGGGGGCTGATTGCATTCTTTTAATAGCAGCAGCCCTTGATAAGAAACTAATGGAAAAACTTTATAAGGAGGCTAAACAAAAAAATTTAGATGTAATTGTTGAAGTGCATGACCATAATGAACTTGAAGCAGCTTTAGAAATCAATTGTGATATTATTGGAATTAATAATAGAAATCTGCATACGTTTGAAGTTGATTTAAATACAACAATTGACCTTATAAAATATATAAATAATGATCAACTTATTATTGCGGAGAGTGGAATACATTCAAGTAATGATGTAAAAATAATGAATGATTGCGGTATAAATACCTTTTTAGTTGGTGAATCATTAATGACTGCCAAAGATCCAAAAAATAAATTTAAAGAAATATTTATAAATTAAATTGAAAATTGAGATTAAAAATTGTTGTCAATGCGGATCTAGTGAAATAGATTTTTCTGTACCGCAAGGTGATAACAAACCAAGATACATATGTCAAAGTTGTAAATTTATTCACTATCAAAACCCTAACATTGTCGCGGGTTGTATTCTTGAATGGGAAAAAAAAATACTTCTTTGTAAGAGAGCAATTGAACCTCGAATTAATTTTTGGACTTTGCCAGCGGGTTTTTTAGAAAACGAGGAGCCTCTTGAAGCAGGTGCTGCAAGAGAGAGTATAGAAGAAGCAAATGCATATTCTGATGATCTAAGAATATTCTCGATTTACAGTCTTATTCATATTAGCCAAATTTATATAATGTATTATGGAACTTTAAAAGATGGAAAACACAGCCCAGGCCCCGAAGAATCTTTCGACACAAAATTATTCTCTCAAGATGAGATACCTTGGGATGATTTAGCATTTCCAATAATTACAGAAAATTTAAAATTGTTTTATGGTCAAGAATTATCAAATAAGCCACATACAGGAGTCGTTGATAAAATAAATAATGAATACATAATAACCCGTAATTAATGTAATGGATGTATCTGAACAAATCACTTTTTGCCCATATTGTGGAGAAAATATTACAATTCTTGTAGACGGAACTATTGATCAACAGGAATATGTTGAAGACTGTGAAGTGTGCTGTAGTCCAATTATAATAAATGTTGAAATAAGTCATAATGAGGATATTTTTATTAACACAAGAAAAGAAAATGAATAATTTAATATAGAGATATGGATCTTACATTCTTACTTGCAGTTGCCCCGCCTCTTTTAATAGTTGCTTACATTATTAAAGCCGACAGGTTTCCTGAACCTAAGGGCACATGCTTTCTGACTTTTGTTGCAGGCACTATTATTATTGTTCCGGCAGCAATTCTAAATGATAAATTAATACCAGATGCTAGTTATGCTTACTTAGCAGGCTTTACAGAGGAAACTTTGAAATTCTTAACAATTTATTTTTATGTTAGCAGAAGCACAAACTTTGACGAACCTATGGATGCGATTGTATACGGAACATTAGTCTCTTTAGGTTTTGCAACTTTCGAAAATCTCCAATATGTTTATTACTCTGGCGGATCTCCAGATGCAGTTGCCATCATAAGAGCATTTACTGCCATTCCTTTGCATGCTTGTTGTGGAATAATTATGGGCTATTACTTTGGTCTTTATATGTTTAAAAATAAAGACACATTAAATTTATTTAAATCTTTATTCTTTGCTATAGGTTTTCATGCAGTATATAACTATTTTGCAACACGAAATGTTTTCCTTATGATTGTTGTATTAATTATATTGATTAGCTTTGCAAGAAAATTACATAAAATATTACAAAAAGAACAATTATTATCCGAAAAATGAAAGTAATTACTGATTCAAATTCATGGGCGGATGCTTGAAAATAAATCAGTTGGCACAAGGTGGAGAATCTTTGACATACTCTTCTTTTTCTTTCCATTCATCCTTGGTAAATAGATGTAGTGATAGAGCATGTACTCCATTATCTAATTCAAATTTTAAAAGTTCATTGATTCTTCTGTGTCGCTGGACCAATTTCACGTCTTTAAATTCATCAGAGACCAAAATAACTTTGAAATGCGAATCAGTGTTAGGCCCACTATGCATATGACTTTCATTGATAACCTCAAGATGACTTAAATCAAAATTATCACTTAAAGTATGTTCAATTTTTTTTTCTACGCTCATTTATCAGTTCCGAAAAAATTTATGTAATTTTTGTAAGTTATATCACATATATGATCATAAGATTGATTTCTGTGTTTTGCTAGCGTTTTTGCAATCTCTGTTAAATAAGCAGGTTTATTTAAGTATTTCATCTCAGAAGTGATGTTTGACTCTTTTGACGATATATAAGGAGATAAATATGGAGAATCAGTCTCAATGAGAAGCCTGTCATCAGGGATAATATTGATAAAATCTCTAAGATGCTTCCCTCGCCTATCATCACATATCCATCCGGTTAACCCGATATAAACACCAAGAGATAAATAGTCTTCTAATGCATTTTTAGTTCCAGTAAAACAATGCACTAATACTTTTTTACAATCTTTTATGTTTTCACTGATTATTTTATGCATCTGGTGAAAGGCATCTCTTTCATGCACAAATAACGGTAAACCTGACTCTTTTGCCAAATCAATATGTTTAGCAAATACCTCATGCTGTATCTCTGGAGGAGAAAAGTTTCGATTAAAATCTAGGCCACACTCTCCTACAGCTCTAACATTTTCAAATTCTATCAATTTTTGTAGTTTTGCATAGCTATCCTCTTTCCATTCTTTGGCGTTATGAGGATGGTATCCAACTGTTGAAACAAAATTATATTGTTTTGCAAGTCTTTGGCATTTCTTGCTCGACGATAGATCATTGCCAACCAATACCATTTTGGTGACATTTTTTTTATTAGCTTCATTAATAATAGTGTCTTCTTTTCCTGAAAAAACTTTATCGGTTAGATTTACGCAAATATCAACTAAATTATTATTCATGAAGTTATATTACAATTACAGCTTTTTCTATCAATGGAATTAATTATGACTTGGCAATTTGGACACAAATTTTTATAAGTAGGATTTAATTCTTTGTCTATAGTAATTCGATCATCAAATACAAAACACTCTCCATCCCAATATTTTCCATCTGTCTCTATTAAATAATTAATTATACCGCCCTTCAACTGTTTAAAATAGCTAATCCCATTTTCAGATAAAAAACCTTGAGCTTTTTCACATCTTATGCCACCGGTGCAAAACATAATAACTTCACCATCAAGATTTTTAAGTTCATCAGATTTGTCGACAAAATCCTCAAACTTAAGAATATTGAGATTTTTTGAATTTTTAAAAGTACCTATATTTATTTCATAATTATTTCTTGTATCTAATAAATGAATTTCTTGTCCATTGTTTAGCATTTTTTGTAATTCCTTTGGCTCAACATAGTTCTTTTTAACTCGCGACAAGTTCTTAGTTTTCTGCTTGATACTAATAATTTCAGGCTTGATCTTTATTTTGAGTTTTTTAAAAGGTGGTTGTTTTGAATATGTGTGTTTAAAATGGATTCCAGAAAATAATTCATGATTATCGAAAAAATTTTCTATGCTGGTTATTTTATTTTCAGGGCCAGCCAAATTAATATTTACACCTTCATTAGCTATATATATAGTTCCTAGTAATCCTTTATTGGAGCAAATGAGTTTAACTTCTTCGAGCGTTTTATTCAGATCATCTATATTGATAAATTTATATCCAGTGGTGTTTAAGCAGGTCAAGTTGCTAGAATTCATTAAAAACCTTCCGTTGAGGTAAATAAGCCTACTCTTAAATCTTTTGCAGTGTAAATTTCTCTTCCGTCAACAGATACAATTCCGTCACCAATGCCCATAATTAATTTTCGCGTAATCAATCTTTTTACATGAATTTTGTAGGTTACTTTTTTTGCTGTTGGTAATATTTGTCCAGTAAATTTTACTTCTCCAACACCAAGTGCTCTTCCTTTTCCTGGATATTGCGCCCAACCCAAGTAGAAACCAACTAGCTGCCACATAGCGTCAAGTCCTAAGCAACCCGGCATAACTGGATCATTAATAAAATGACAATCAAAAAACCATAAGTCTGGTTTGATATCTAAAGATGCATCAATAAAACCTTTATTGTACTCGCCTCCTGAGGAGCTAATCTCTGAGATTGTGTCGAACATCAACATTCCAGTATTTGGAAGTTGTGCGTTACCTTCGCCAAACATGTTTCCTTTTGCACACTCAAGAAGCTCTTCATGCTTATAAGATTTTTTTTGTTGTATCATTTAGGTTTGCTCCGGTTGTGCGTGGAGTATTACTGGTTTGAATTCAGTTAGAACTTTAATTCTATCAAGAGCTAATCTAAGTTCCCCTATATTATTGACTGACGTAAACCCAGTTTCTCTAATTACATCTTGGTATGATGACGCAGTATCTCCAAATATTATAATTTCATCGTCTTTTATAAGACTTCTAATTTTTCTTAATTCGTTTGGCAAAAACTGCTGATTACCATTTGGGTCTACGACCACCATTAGCAAATCACATCTTCCTTGTTCATAGCTAAACAAAACCTCGTCTGCTGAAGTTGAAGTGCCTACATAAATTGGCATCCATTCAGAGTCTTCACAAACAAGGCATAATCTTAGCATACTTAAATTATCATTATGTGAAATTGGTGAAATTATTAGTATCTTATTATTAAGAGGTTTTTTTACTTTGCTTGAATTGATTAAAAGAAAAGATTTCATTAATTCAACGACAAATTTTTCTTGAGATTGTCGAAACGATCCAAGTTTACACTCATCTCTTACGTGCTGAATTAAAGGAGCGAATAAGTCTTCAAGTAAAAAAACTGGACCAAGCTCCTTGTATGCGATTTCAAAAAGTTGAATTAATTTTGTAGCATCTAATTCTCTTATGGCTTCAATTGATCCATCGAAGTGTTCCATTACAGATCCAGTACTTGGTCTATTTGTCAAAGATGTTTTTACAATGGCAGCTGATTCATCAGACTCAATTAAATCTTCAAGGTTTTGTATATTTAACTTCGCTATATCACCAATTCTTCTGCCTCCACTTATAATTCTCTGAAGGAGCATTAATTTTTTTACATCGTTATCTGAATAAAGTCTTCTTCCATTAGAGCTTCTTGTTGGTTTTACTGCTTTATAGCGACGCTCCCATGCCCTAATGACATCTGTGCTGAGGCCAGTTCTTCTAGATACTATTTGTATAGGGTGTTTTGTTTCACTCATTATTACTTCCTCTGTTATAATCAACTCTGTTGAAGTTTAGAAACCTATAGCTAAGAAGTGTACATAATATAAACATTGAGCAGATTTCTATTGTTATATCTTTGTTCAACTATATGTCAATCTTCTGTTAAAGATAATAGCTAATTTTTTGTCATTTGTAAAGCTATTGTCCATAACAATAGGTAAATAAAAATGTAAAAAAGTATTTTCTTTCTTTATAGGTTTGCTATACTGACTTGGTACTTTTCATTCATTCTGTAAGGAGGACGTAATGAAAAAATTTTTAATAAACGCTAGATACTATCTGGCACCACTATTGATCTTTGCATCGCTTTTCGGTGTGATCGCAGGTGGACCATGGGTATGGACAGGTGTATTTTTACTTGGTGTAGGTATCATCGTTGATACTATCACTCCTGCTCAAACTATGGGTGCTGGATTTGACGAAAATGGTGATACAAACGGAAATCCAACATTGTTAAACATAACAATGTACGCAATGTTAGCTGTATTCGTAATGATACAAATAGCAATCGCTTGGAGAATTTTTCAATACGTAAATGGTATTGAATATACAGGTGCAACAGCTTCATTCTTAGGAATGACTTATTACACAGGTATTACAGGAGCACAGTTAGTTGGTGCTGTCGTATCTTCAGGTATATTTGCAGGTATTGGAATCATCTATGGTCACGAACTTGCCCACACAAAAGGGTTCAGTTTCTTAATTGCTAGATGGATGATGGCATTAAGTGGATCAGCACATTTCTGTTACGCACACGTATACAACCATCACTTAGAGTTAGGATGTGAAAACGATCCTGCAACAGCTCCAAGAGGAAGAAGTATATATGCGCATTTACCTAAGTCACATTTTGGACAAAGTAAATTCCTATACACAATGGAAAAACAACGTCTAAAAAGATTAGGTGTGCCTTTCCTATCATGGCAAAACAGATGGATTAGAGGTTATGCAATGTCATTACCTACAATCGCACTATTCTGGTATGCAGGTGCATGGACAGGTATAGCATGTATGGCACTAATATGGTTAATCTCTAACTTTGAGTTAGAAGCATTAAACTACTTAGAGCACTACGGCTTGATCAGAGAAACTGGTTCGCCAATTGACTACAGACACAGCTGGGATAATTCAACATTATTCACAAGCTGGTTCTTCATCGAAATTGGTAGACAGGCTGATCATCACGACAGAGGTGAAACTCACTTCTGGGAGTTAGATGAAGTAGGAGCGCCAAACTGTGGTAATGGTTACTTTACATTATTCGCAATGGCACTAATACCACCTTTATTCCACAAATACATGAATGAGCAATTAGCTAAGTGGGATGAAGAAGAAGCTTCAGAAGGCGAACTAAAAATCGCTGGCGAGATGAATAAAATCGCTGGTTATACTGGCTAACCTTAGAAGTTTATTTAGTTATATCAAAAACGCCCCCTAAAAAGGGCGTTTTTTTTATGAAATAGATATATAATAAAAAAAGATAATAACAAGGAAATAAATATGTTTAAAAGTCTGAGTGGTTCAAGAAAATTCTTATTGGTAATTCTATTAATGGTCGCAGTATTTTCTGCAGTATCAGCATACAATAAAGAACCTTACACCGAAGGTATATTTTGGCAGGTAAGCAAAGATGGCGAAGTCCTAGGCCATATATATGGAACAATCCATATGAATGACGAAAAAGTAACAAGGATTAATAAAGGTGTAATGAAAATATTTGATAACTCTGTAGGTTACTCAATCGAAGCTTTTCCTAGTAGCCATCTATGGAATCCCTATCATGGCTTTGAAAACATTAAAAAAAGAATGATGTTTAGTGGTAGAAAAACATTGGCAGACGTAGCAGGCGAAAAAACTGCAAAAGATGTTTTTCAAATACTAACAAAAAATGGAGTAAGCGAAGAATATGCCACGAAAATTAAACCATGGGCTGCAATGTTTAGCATATCTGCGAAATCAAAGCATACTGGCCCAATTGTCGATCATAAGCTTTTAGACTTAGCAAGCATTCAAGAAAAAGAGATTTATCAAATTGAATCTCCCGAAGAACTTCTTGCTGCTTTCTATGCGATGCCAATGGATTCTCAAGTAGCTTTGTTAAAATCTAAAATAAAATATTTTCCCGAAATACAAGAAACTTTAGATAGTATGTTAGAAGCCTACCTTGACGAGGATCTTCAAGCACTAATGGATGCCAGCACAAATTTTGTAGACAAAAATGACCAAGCCATGAAAAGACATCTGGATATCTACCTTAAACATTCAGTTTACAATAGGAATCATGTTATGGCTCACTATATGCTGCTTCCTTTTTTATATGGCCTAGATAGATATAAAGGACAAGGTGGTACCTTTGTGTGTATAGGCGCTCTTCACTTGCTAGGTAAAAAAGGTGTTTTATATCTGCTAGAGAATCAATATGGTTTTGATATAAAAAGGATAAAAATTAAATAAAATAAATTTTTATTACGCTTAGACTGGTTTCATAATTTTACAAAAACAAAAAAAAGCAGTCCTTTGCCAGGGGATCATCTAGGAGTCAGATCAAAACTTTACCAGCTTAATGCACCACCAGTTTGATACTCAGTAACCCTTGTTTCAAAAAAGTTCTTCTCTTTTTTAAGATCAAGAACTTCTGACATCCATGGGAATGGGTTTTTAGCATTTTTAAATTCCTCAGGCAATCCAATCTGAGTTAAACGTCTATTTGCTATGTACTTTAAGTATTCTTCAAACATTGGAGCATTTAATCCTAATATACCTCTAGGCATTGTGTCATAAGCGTATTTGGTCTCTAACTCAACACCCTCAAGAATTAATTTAACCATGTCTTTCTTAAAATCATCACTCCACAAGTGTGGATTTTCTAGCTTAATTTGGTTTATTACATCTATACCAAAATTCATGTGCATCGATTCGTCTCTTAAAATATATTGAAATTGTTCAGCGACTCCTGTCATTTTATTTCTTCTGCCCATAGAAAGAATTTGTGTGAAGCCAACATAGAAAAATATTCCTTCGAAAACAACATAGAATGCAATAAGGTCTCTTAATAATCGCTGATCATTTTCCTGGGTTCCTGTTTTAAAGTTGATGTCTCCCAGACTTTGAGTATAAGGCAAAGCCCATTGTGCTTTTGTAGCCACTGATGGAATTTCTCTATACATGTTAAACAAACGGCTTTCATCCATACCAAGGGACTCAATGCAATACTGATATGCGTGTGTATGAATTGCCTCTTCAAAAGCTTGTCTTAATAAATACTGTCTGCATTCAGGGTTTGTTATGTGTTTGTAAACAGCAAGAACTAAATTGTTTGCAACTAAGGAATCTGCGGTAGAGAAGAAACCTAAATTCCTCTCAATCACCATTCTCTCATCATCTGTTAACCCATCTTCGCTTTTCCATAAAGCAATATCAGCTGTCATATTGACTTCTTGTGGCATCCAATGATTATTACATGCTGATAGATACTTACTCCAAGCCCAATCATATTTAAAAGGAACAAGCTGGTTTAAGTCAGCTCTGCAGTTTATTATCTTTTTATCATCAACCTGAATCCTTCCGGCTCCAGTCTCAATATCCTCAAATCCTGTTAATCCAGCTTCTGCTGACTGCTCAGCAATATTAACTTGAACCTGTTCTGGTTCCTTTTTAACTTCTTCCTTTTTAATAGGTTCTAGCGTCTGTGCTATTGGATCGTCCCATATTGATGACATAATTTTACTCCTAAAGTTTTACTGACATGCTTCGCAGTCAGGGTCTAATATCGAGCATGCGCTCGGTTCATTTTCATTATCGACGGCATTCAACTTACCATCGGCCATTGTGCTCTTTTCAACATGGGTAGCCCCCATGGTTCTTAGATAATATGTTGTTTTAAGACCTCGTACCCAAGCCAACTTATAGAGATTATCTAATTTAGGCCCAGAGGGTTCAGCCATATAGAGATTTAAAGATTGACCTTGGTCGATCCACTTTTGTCTTCTAGAAGCAGCTTCAATTAACCATCTTGCATCTAACTCAAACGCAGTGGAATATAAGTCCTTTAAGTCTTCGGGAATTCTGTCTATAGATTTGAGACTTCCATCAAAATACTTTAGATCATTTACCATAACTTCATCCCAAAGACCTTTCTTCTTTAAGTCATCAACTAAAGATAAATTTATGACAGTGAATTCTCCAGAAAGGTTAGATTTAACATATAAATTTTGATACGTAGGTTCAATGCTCTGAGTTACTCCAGTGATATTGGAAATTGTCGCTGTTGGCGCTATTGCCATTGTGTTTGAATTACGCATACCGACTGACTTGATTCTTTCTCGAAGTGATTCCCAGTCTAAGTTTTTAGATTTATCTACTGAGATATATTTTTCTCTTTCCTGTTCTAAAAGTTCTATTGAGTCAATTGGAAGAATGCCTTGAGACCATAATGAGCCACTGTAAGATTCATAAGCCCCTCTCTCTTCAGACAAATTTGTTGATGCTTTAATAGCAAAGTAGCTTATGTATTCCATTGATTCGTCAGCGAACTTAATAGCTTCCTCGCTAGAGTATGGTATAGATAGTTTATAAAGGGCATCTTGAAAACCCATCAACCCTAAACCAACAGGCCTGTGCTTTGCATTCGAGTTTTGAGCTTTATCGACGCTATAATAATTATAGTCAATAACATTATCTAGCATTCGCATTGCTGTATTAATTGTTTTCTCAAGCTTGTCTACCATTATTCCATTTTCATCAACATGAGCAGCAATATTGATTGAGCCCAAATTACAAACAGCTATTTCTTCGTCAGATGTATTCAAGGTAATCTCGGTACATAAGTTAGAAGAGTGAACTACGCCTGCATGAGATTGAGGAGATCTGATATTGCATGGATCTTTAAATGTTACCCAGGGATGTCCGGTTTCGAACAACATTCCAAGCATTTTTTTCCAAAGATCTAGTGCATCAACTTCTTTAAACTTTTTAATTTTTCCAGACTTAACTTTACCCTCATACTCTTCATATTTTTTCTCGAATTCTTTTCCTGAAAGCTCATGTAACTCAGGCACTTCATCGGGCGAGAAAAGAGTCCATTGTTTTTCTTCAACTACTCTTTTCATAAATAGATCTGGTATCCAGTTAGCAGTATTCATGTCGTGAGTTCTTCTTCTATCATCGCCAGTATTTTTCCTTAGATCTAAAAACTCTTCGACATCGAGATGCCATGTCTCTAGGTAAGCACACATAGCTCCTTTTCTTTTTCCACCTTGGTTAACAGCAACAGCGGTGTCATTGGCAACTTTCAAAAATGGTACTATGCCTTGTGACTTTCCGTTTGTTCCTTTTATATGAGTACCCATGCTTCGAACTCTTGACCAATCATTACCTAAACCTCCAGCAAATTTGGAAAGCATAGCGTCATCTGTTATTCCATCAAAGATGCCACGCAGATCATCAGGAATGGTGCTTAAGTAACATGATGAGAGCTGCGGGCGTAAAGTTGCGGAGTTAAACAACGTTGGTGTTGAGCTCATAAAATCAAATGAAGATAAAAGCTTATAAAACTCTATAGCTTTCTCTTCTTTATTAACCTCGTTATTTGCTAATCCCATTGCAACACGCATGAAAAAAGCTTGTGGTAATTCAATTTTAGTATCCTCTGTTTGGATAAAATATCTGTCATATAAAGTTTGAAGCCCTAGATATGTAAATTTTAGATCTCTCTCTGGTTCAAATGATGCAGCTAGAGTATCTATATTGAATTTATCTACGAGTTCTTTATCTAATAACTCTAGTTCACATGCTTTCTCTAAATACTTCTTAAAATAGTCTCCATAAACTTCTTTCATTTGTTTTGAGGTTGCTGATAAGCTCTCCCCATAAATAAACGTTAGAGCTTCTGTTCTTAAATTATCCAGTAACAATCTTGCTGTGACGTAAGTGTAATTTGGCTCTCTTTCGATTAAAACTCTTGAAGACATAATTAAAGCAGTTGACACATCATCTTGAGTGATTCCATCATATATATTCTTTTTTAACTCGTTCATAATTGGCTCAGGAGATACGTCATCTATACCAAAACATGCTTCATTGATTACTACTTCGAGTCTTTTTGTATCTAAAGGTGACTTACTTTCTCCGCTTGTGACACTAATTTCGACTTTGTTGTTAACGTCCTGAGGACTCTCTTCAGAAGCCCTCTCCAAATTTCTTTGTTCTCTGTATAAAACGTATGATCGTGCAACTTTTTGATGACCATCTCTCATCAAAGCTAATTCTACTTGATCTTGAATATCCTCAATATGAAATGTGCCACCGTCAGGAATATTTCTTGTTAGGCCATTAAAAACGTTGTTACTTAATTTTGAAACAGTCTCATGAATTCTAGATGATGCTGCAGCTTGATTTCCTTCAACTGCTAAAAAGGCTTTTGTCATAGCAACAGAAATTTTGTCGATATCGAATGAAGCAATGCTTCCGTTTCTTCTTACAACCCTATAATTGCCGGGGGCAACTAAATTAATTTCACCCATATCACGGGTACTTTGCATTGCATCTGACGGTCCCTGTGAAACTGACAATACTCCTAATCCTAAATCTGACTCGTTATTATTATCCATTATTTCCTTCCATACTATTATTTTTGTTTATTGTTTTTTTAAAATACTACTATAAGATGTGTTTAGTGGTGTAGTCAAGCACAATATACTGTGTTTAAGCATTGTTTATCATGGTTATAAGCTGTGGATAAAATTAGAGAATAAGTTACAAAAAAAGCTTTATGAATAAGGGTTTTGAGCGTTAATATAAGAAAAATACAATATAAATGAATTACTAAGTTCCAAAAAAAAAGATAAGATGGCTAGTTATGAGTGATATCAAGAATATACCGATTAATGCTATTGGAAACGAAAATAGTGGTGAGAATTGCGCGGCTAATGAACCATTTGCTCTTAGAATCCTTGATTCCAGCATGTCTCCAGAATTTGAAATTGATCACATAATCATTATAGACCCAAGTATTACCCCAAAGAATGGTGATTTTGTGGTATTTGAGACAAATAATAGCATTATAATCAGGGAGATTATGATATCTGATAAAACTGTGTTAAAGGCTTATAGTGAGAAATTCCAGGATATAGAGATAGAAGATAAAAGCTCTATAATTGGTGTTGTGACACAAAGATCTGGAAAAAGAAGGAAATATCATAAAAGATACCACTAAAAAAAAAGCGCAGTGGCTCTGCGCTTTTAAAACCACTCAAGATTAGTGGTTGGAGGAAATCATATATACTTCTATAGGAGGTCGTAATATATATTAGTATTTTATGATATTATTATATAGATGTCAAATTTAATTATACGTCTTTTTGAATTTTAGAAATATTGAATAATGAAAAATAATGCTGCTCCATATCGGATTTTAGATCCTGACAATTGTGCAATGTGTGGAATGTGTCTAAATCACTGTCCGACTTATAAAATAAGCAACAATGAATCTGAATCTCCCAGAGGTAGAATTTCAATAATACACGGCTTAAATGCCTCTCTTCTTGAGCCGTCAGAATCTGCGCTAAAACACATAAACTCTTGTACACTTTGTCTGGCATGTGAGTCGGCTTGTCCAGCAAAAGTTGATTTTTATGGATTGATCACAAAAGCAAGAGATAGATATTTTAAAAAGCAAAAAGTTACGTTTAAACTTAAATCACTATTGATATCGATCTTTCTAACAAACAAATTGTCTAAAAAAATATTAAGTAAATTATTTTATATTCTAGAAGAGGCATCTATTATGAATTTAGGCTTTTACAACCATAAAAGAAACTTTGTTAATAAGCACGCAAAACACGACATTAACAAAGCAAAAGATAAAATTGGAATTTTTGCGGGTTGCGCTTCTGATATTTTCCAAAAGAATGTAGCAAATGATTGTATCGAAGTTTTACAAAAAAATGGATTAGAATCGGAAATTATTCAAAATGTAGAGTGTTGTGGATCTCTTGACTTTAACTCAGGAAGAATTAAAAAGGGGCTTGAATATAACCAACATGCGAATAGTGAATTTTGTAGTGGTAAATATGAAAAAATTATAGGCTATGCAAGTGGATGTAGTTCATTTATTAACAAAAAAAGCAATACGAAAATTTACCAAGATGCAACTTCATTTATTTTAGATCTAATTGAAAATAAAAGAAATGAATTTAAAATAACAAAAAAAAATATTTGCATACACAAGCCTTGCACCTCGAAGTCCGCAGAAATTGATTTTAAAAAGTTAATAGATATTCTCAAAATAATTCCTAATTTAAATATTTTCACTTTCGAAGATAATTATTGTTGTGGAGCTGGTGCTCAAAATCTTATTCATAATTCGGAAAATTCGATTAATATTATTAAGCCAAAGATTGATTTCATTAAATCAAATAATATTGACTTGATTCTTACGTATAATATCGGATGCTCACTAAATTTTATTAACTCAATAAATATAAACAACATGAAACAAGTAGAAGTTAAACATCCTATAACATTTTTAAATGAGAGACTTAAGTAAATGCGAAATTATTCTGATATTGACAAACTTATTATAAAAGTAGATGAAATATTAAATATTTTTAATATAAAGAGTTCTGGAAGACCTTACCCGGCAAAAAAAATAGAAGATAGTGAACTATCAAAAGAAGATAAAAAATTGGTAACAAATTTAATGCGAGTTAACCACGCAGGTGAAGTTGCTGCGCAAGGACTATATATTGGTCATGCTTTAGCGGCAAAATCTTCGAGCCAAAGAAAGATGATGTTAGAAATGGCTTCAGAAGAAAAAGATCATCTACTGTGGTGTGAAAAAAGAATAAACGAGCTGGGTGGAAGAGCAAGCGTATTTGACCCAGTTTGGCTTGTTGGCTCAATTGGACTAGGTATTCTATCAAGCTTTACAAGTGACAGAAATGCTCTTGGCTTTCTAGAGGAGACAGAAATACAGGTTGCTGAGCACCTTCAGTCGCACTTAAAAAGATTGCCAGAAAATGATAAAAAAACAAAGATTGTCCTAGAAAAAATGAAAGCAGATGAGGAAAAACATAGCAACACAGCTCACCAATCAGGAGCTCAAGAAATTCCTAAGCCAATTAAAAAAATTATGGAATACACTGCAAACATTATGAAAGAGGTATCTTTCAGAATTTAAAATCTTTTAATACTCTAATTCAATAACTTTTTTTAGCTTATTTAATAAGAAAGTTAAATCTTTCTTTGAAATTACGTATGGTGGCATAATATATATTAGATTTGAATAGGGTCTCAACCAAATCCCATGTTCAACACATTTTTTTTGTATTGACTTAACATTTACTTTATTTTTCATTTCTAAGACTCCAATCGCACCAAGAACTCTAAAGTCTTTAACTGATTTATTTTTTGATATCTCTTTAAATGAATTAAAAACAGCTGATTCAATATTTTTTATCTTTTTTTCCCAATCATATGATAGAAGTAAATTTATATTTGCTAGTGCTACAGAACATGCAAGTGGATTTGCCATGTATGTTGGTCCATGCATAAAGATTCCAGGATCTTTATTTGATATAGATTTTGCAATTTCTTTAGAAACCATGGTTGCTGCTAAACTCATGTAACCACCAGTTATTGATTTTCCTAAGCACAAGATATCAGGCACAATATTAGAATGTTCGAACCCAAATAATTTTCCGGTTCTTCCAAAGCCTGTTGCAATTTCGTCTAATATCAGAAGTACATTATATTTTTCACACAATTTTTTTAGTTTTTTTAAATAGTCTGGATGATAAACTCTCATTCCTCCAGCGCCTTGAAAAATTGGCTCAATAATTACCGCAGCTATTGATGAATGCTTCTCCTTTAATTTTTGTTCGATTTGTTTAAGACTTTTACTTTTTTTTAAATTAAAATCACGCGAGTCTTCTGGCTTTGAAACATATATTTGATTCAGTAAAGTTTTCTTAAAAACAGAATGCATTCCATTAATCGGGTCACTAACCGACATTGTTGCAAATGTATCGCCATGATACCCGCTTTTCACGGTTAAAAACTTTTTTTTCTTCTCCAGATTTTTTGAATACCAGTATTGAATTGCGAATTTCATCCCAACTTCAATTGCTACTGAACCTGAGTCAGAAAAAAATACTTTTTGAATTGACCGTGGAGTAATCGCATTTAATTTTCTTGCAAGGTCTACTGCGGGTTTGTGTGTAAATCCACCAAACATTACATGGGAAAATTTACTAATTTGATCTTTTATTGCTTTATTTAGCTTCGGGTGATTATATCCATTAATCACACACCACCAAGAGGACATGCCATCAACCAACTTTTCTCCAGTTGCCAAATGTATATACACACCTTTTGCTTTCTTTACAGAGTAGACTGGATTCTTATCAATCGCTGCGGCATATGGATGCCATACATATAATTTGTCATCATTTATCATCTTTACAACTAAAAATTTTCTTATCTTTTAAAAAGAGGTTATCAATATTATTTCCAACGTACATTTCATCATACAGTACTTTTTTATCAAGATTAAATTCTAAGTAAAACTTTTTAATCAAATTTTCTTTTCTTTGAAAGAAATAAGCTGTTACCTGACTTTTCGTTTCATTGTCAATAATATAATCAAATCGATAGCCATTTGGTAAAATATTTACTACCTTATAATTTTTATATATCTTGAAAGTATGCACTGAATTGTTTTCAATATTTTGACATTTTAAATTATGTACACTTTTTGAATAGGATTTGGAAAAAGCAAATAAAAGGGTGAAAATTATTAAAAAAAATCTAAATGACATTGTTTAATTAAGAACTAATAAGCTCTAAAGAATAACTTATATCTATTGCCTTGCCTAATACGATACAACATGAGCAATGTTTATTTAAAGAGGATTTTATAATTTTTTCCAAATCGTCTTTATTTTTCTCATCAGAATTTATTATATAAGTACAATGAATCTTGTTAATGAGTGAGGGTTTTGAATTTGTTCTTTGAGCATTAATTTTTAAATTGAAATTTTTAATTTTTATTTTTTTTGTTTTTGCCATGCAAACAATATCAAAAGCTGTACAGCCTCCCATGCCAGATATAAGAAGTTCTGTTGGTCTTGAGCCGTTATTATTTCCCCCATTTTCAACAGGGCCATCCATTAAAATAGTATTTCCGCTTTCTGTAGAAGCAGAAAAATTTACTCCATCAATCCATTTTATATTTGCTTCCATTTATTCTCCCTCTTCAATTTTATTTTCTTTATAACTTGACCAAGCGCTCCAAGACCCTACATACAATTTTGACTTTCCGAAACCACTATACTCCATTGCTAAATAATTATGGCAAGCCGTAACGCCAGAACCACACATATTTATGATTTTTTCTGCTGAATCTTTTTTTGTTTTTTTAAACATAGTAAGAAGCTCTGTTTGGGTTTTAAATTTTCCAAATTCATTCAAATTATTTTTAAAAGGCATATTTAACGCCCCAGGAATATGCCCTGCTTTTTTATCTATCGGTTCCTTTTTACCAATAAATCTAACCTTTTCTCTTGCATCTACGAGGCAAAAACCCTCTTCATTTATCATTTTTTTTAGGTTTTTTGTTGTTACAATACTTTCCTCGTTATAAGAATAAGTATTATTTTGATATTGAACATTTTCTGGTAGCAAGTTGTCCATTGGCAGATTCTGAGAGCTCCAAGATTTAAAACCTCCGTCAAGTACAGCACAATCTTCAATTCCAACAATACGTAGCATCCACCAAAATCTCGCTGACATTGAATTGTTTTCGTCATCGTAAATCACTATTTTTGAATTTTTATTTATGCCATACCTGTTTAACAAATCTGAAAAATTCTTAATATCAGGTAAAGGATGTCTTCCAGAGTGTTCCAAAACTTTTGAAGATAATTGGGATTCTAAATTAACATAATGTGCATTTTTAATATGCGCGTTAAGATAGTTATTAAATCCTAATTCTTTTTTTAATAAATGAAATCTACAGTCAAAAATTATTAAATTTTTATCATCTAAAATTTTGTTTAAATCTTTTGGCTTTATAATAAATTTTTCCATTTATTTTTTTTTATATCTATTCACATAAATTACATACATATAGAATATAACAATAAATAAACCTATCAATGATATTATTTGACCTTGCGTTAAAGTATCAATATTCGCAACAATTGCTGAAGCGAATATTAAAATTGCTAATCCAAATCTATTTCTTTGCCATCCTCTCATAACTTCTAATTTTTGTTAATTTTTTTTCTTTAGGCCATGTTCGACTGCTATAACAGCTGCCTCAACTCGTGAATGTATATCTAATTTTCTTAATATTGATTTTACATGAAGTTTAACTGTGCCATCCGATATGCCTAAATTCTTCGCGATTAACTTGTTACTTTGTCCTTCGGCTAATAATTCAAGTATTTCATTTTCTCTAGGAGTTAAAGTGCTAATCAAATTACTGATATTAATTTCATCATCATCTCCTTGATGAAACTTAGCTAATATTTGTACTAAATTTGGAGCAACAATTGTTTCTCCCTTAAGAACATCTTTTAATGCAACAACTAAATTATCTGGCTCCATATCCTTCAATAAATAACCACTTGCGCCATTACGCAATGCTTCAATTAAGTCTTTCTCGTCATCACTTGTTGTTAACATTACTATTGGTAAAGTCTTATTTTTTTCTCTTAATTTCTTTAAAACTTCGATACCAGATATATCTGGCATTCTGAGATCTAGCAAAATTATATCTGGCTCGATTTTTTCTATCGATTTGATTCCCTCTTCACCATTGCTAACCGAAGATATTACATCGATATCATGTCTTACAAGTAATCTCTGTAAGCCTTCTCTAAAAAGCGTATGGTCGTCAATTATTGTTACTTTGATTTTCATTAATAAAATTAATCTTCTTTTTCATTAAAGGAAAGAATAACACGTACTCCCTCGCCTGGCTCACTTTCAATTGCTAAATGACCACCTATTTGAGCTGCTCTATCTCTCATAATACTTAAACCCACATGTTCCCCTGAATCTTCATTATCATGTCCAATAAAGCATGATTTTGCTATTCCAATACCGTCATCTTCAATAATAAGAGAATACTTCCCAGTTTCATATGACATTAATAACACTCTAACAATTTTTGCTTGTGAATGCTTCTTAACATTTAGAAGAGCCTCTTGAGCTATCCTTTTGATGTGAAGCTCATCATTCTTATTTAGATTTATAACTGGAATCTTATTTTGAAAAAATATTTTTATTCCATTGTTTTCAGATTTAAAACTGTCTACAAGATTTGAAATTTCTCTTCCTATATTATCTATTTCTTGAGGAGATCTAAAATGGCCTATTAATTGACGTATTTCTGTATTTGCCAATTCTATACTTTCTTCGAGAGTCTCAAGTTCATCTGTTATTCTTTTGTCTGAGTAAAGTTCGGCAGTTTTGTATTTACGGTTATTCTTCATATATATTATTCCTTGTAGACTTTCATCGAGTACTCGAACTTGTAACCTTAAGCTTGCTAAAGTTTGTGCAAGTGAATCATGTAACTCTGAAGCAATAAAAACTCTTTCTTCCATGATAGCCAAACGATTTGCC
Organism: uncultured Thiothrix sp.; assembly: GCA_902624655.1. Lineage (GTDB taxonomy): Bacteria > Pseudomonadota > Gammaproteobacteria > Poriferisulfidales. Next base: position 172,308 of record CACNYJ010000001.1, on the reverse strand, counting down.
TCTTTGTTTTTATCTTCTTTATATTTGGCAAATTGCTCTAGTTGAACATTTGTTTTATTAAGTTGATTCTCAAGCATTTCAGAAACAATATTCAAATTACTACATAATGTTTTCAAATCTTCCGATTTTGTTTGACATTGAATTCTGGAAGACAAATCTCCTGACATAATATTAAGAACCCATTCATTAAGATCTTCTATAAATTCACCAAGTTGACTAGTTTTACTCTTTGGGCTCGACATAATTTGGATCTTTAGGATTAAGAAAAATGAAATTGAACTGATTTTTTTCTAATTCTACATAATCAACTGTCATTCCATTACATATTTCTAGCGATGCGTTTGACATAATAATTTCGATATCATCAATATTTAGTGTCTTATCATTACTAGTAATATTATCATCAAAACCCAAAGCGTAGTGAAAATTATTTCCACCTCTTTTCATGACTGCTATTCTAAGCTTGAAACCTTTATTTTCCTCTTTTGCAATCTCTTTTTTAAATATTGAAGCTGCTGATTCTGTAATTTTAATCATTTTTGCTCTCTTTAACATAGTTAATAAAATATTTTATCCACGGCATTTTGGTTGTGTGTCTTAAATGAGAAAAATTTGCTAGAAGCTTTTTATATATAAAACCATCTGCATTACCATTAATTCCATATCCTCTTTTTATTTTATAAGCAAACTGTATTTTTTCTTTATTACTAAAAGTTAAATCGGCGTGATGAAATTCATGTGCGTTTACTTGAAGGCCCTTTTTCAACCCCCATGGATGCTTTGCAGAGGTTTCAATTTTTACGTATCCTCTACCAATTGGCTTTTCGGACATCGTTGTTCTTCCAGGCAATATGCCAACCATTTTAAAGCTTTTATTTTTAAACTTTATACTTCTTGTTAAATACATAAGGCCGCCGCACTCTGCGTAAACTGGAAGACCAGAGTTTATAAAATTTTTGACATCTTGAATTAGAGTCTTATTTTTTTCTATTTTTTCAGCATAAATTTCAGGAAAACCCCCTCCAATGAAGAGCCCATCGACATTGGGCAGATTTTTATCCTTAAAAGAATTTATAAAAACTAAATCTGCGCCATATTCTTTAAACCTCTCTAAGTCATCTTTATAATAAAATCCAAAAGACTGATCGTAAAAAATACCAATTTTTATTTTACTGCCTGATAAATTATTAATTAAATTTTTTTTCTTAACAGTTTTTTTTGTTTTATTTGTAATATTTAAGCCGATTTTTTTAAAACTTTTTATATCAATAGATTTAGATATGATTTTTGACACGGTGTTGATTTTCTTTTCTGCATATTTTTTCTCGTTTGCTGGAACTAACCCTAGATGTCTCTCTGATATAAGTAATTCTTTACTCTTTCGAATCGAACCTAGAACTTTTATATCCGTATAATTATTTACAGCATTTACCAGTTTATCTTCATGGCGATCGGTTTTTACTTTATTTAAAACGACTCCCTGAATATTACATTTTTTATTAAAATTTAAATATCCTTGAAGAAGTGGTGCAATACCACGTGTAATACCTTCCGTGTCTACAATTAATAATACGGGTATCTCTAATAAAACTGATAAAGCTGAATTATCGTCTTGACCACTTTCATTTACACCATCGAATAAGCCTTTGTTGCCCTCAATTATATTGAAATCTAATTTTTTTAAATTAAAGAAATTTTTTATTTCTGAATTTGTTTGGGTATTAAAATCAAGATTATAACAATTAGATTTAGAGGCAAGTGATAACCAGCTCATATCAATATAGTCGGGCCCTTTTTTAAAAGACTGCAGATTATAATTTAGGTTTGACAACATTCTTGAAAATCCAATTGAGAAAATTGTTTTTCCAGAAGATTTGTGGGCGGCAGATATAAAAAAACTATTCAAAATAAATTATTCCTCTGCTGGCTTTCCTTCGTCTGCAGATTTATTTTTTTCATCTGTTTCTAATTCTTCAGTTGTTTTTTGATCAGGGGGAATGCTCGATTTTTCACCAACAACTTCTTTTTGAGATTCCTTTTCTTCCTCAAGCTTTTCTTCTGTAACCGGTTCAGGTACATTTGCCATAGCAGTTGCGGCATTATCAAGGCTTCTAGGCGTAAAGTCTAAAACCATGATCGCAAATAAATAAATCGCTGCAGCAATACCAACCCCACCCAAGCCCAACATGAATTCATAAATACTTGGAACATAAGTTGCTTCCACTCCGTCAAAAAAGGAACTTCTTTCAATATAGCCTGGAAATAAATCAAGCGGAAACGCCTGTCCAGAAATTATAATTACATATAGCATGGAAAATCCACCAAACAAAACCAGAATAGAGGCATAAAGCAAACCTGAAGCAGATTTTGATAATTTCTTATTGTATAAAATTAATAATGGGAAAAGCGTGCCTATTATCATTTGGCAACCCCAAAATAAAAAAGTATAAATATTTCCAGAAAATAATAAAAAGAATTCGTAACCATGATTCTTTGTTACATACAGATTAGTTAGATGTGAAAGTATTGTGATGTAGAAAACTGTGAATATAAAATATATTAATAATTTTCTAAATCTTTTTATTATTTCAGATCCTAGAGGAATCCCAAGTCCTCTATCCATCCAAAATAATATTTTATAAAAAAATGCAGTTCCAACAAGCAGTGATAAAGCTATAAATAATGGCGCCAAAAGAGCACCATTGTATGCCTCTTTTGCAACCAAGAATGCAAAAATTGAACCTGTACCAGTAGTTAGTGTGACTCGCCAGGCAAAAGCGAAGGTTCCAACTTTACCAACAAACTTATTGTATCTTGCCTCAAACATCATCCATAAATACAAAGCTACAACGGCCATAAAGCCACTATACAAAAATACGTTCCATGCAAAAATTGATTTAAAATTAAAAGTGGTCATTGCCACAATGAGACGATCTGGCCTGCCAAGATCAAGTACTAAAACTATTAATCCTCCGGTTAACAAACTTATCGCCAAAAGTGCAGAAAGCCTCCCAAGAGGTTTATATATTTTTATATTAAAAACAGAAGAAATTGAAGCAATGTTTAAAACACCTGATGCCGCGATGATTAAAAAAATTGCAAATACATGTGGTAAGCCCCAAACAATTTGGTTGTTCATTCCCGTTAACCAATGTCCTTCATGTTCAAGTGTCACAAATGAGTAAAAACCTAATCCAATAAATGACACAGCAACAAGACCATAAATAAATATAGCTTTTGAAAACTCAATTATTATGTAGTCTGTTTTATCTCTCACTTTTATATTCCTCTGTAACGAACAGCCGTATTTAAACCCAAGTCACTTCTTACTTCAGTTGTTTTGTATTTATTTAGTTTTTTTGAAATTTCACTTTCAGGGTCGTTCAGATCACCAAATAGAATGGCTTGGTGACCATCTTTATTGCATGCTTCTGCACAAGCAGTGGTATTCTCTCCTTTGTCTACTTTATGCACGCACAAATTACAGCTTTCAACACAACCTTTTCCTCTTGGTGTATGTGGAACTTGATTTTCAAGATTTTCATGAATGAAAGATCTTGCTTTGTATGGGCACGACATCATGCAATATCTACAGCCAATACATGTATGTTTATTTACTAGAACAATGCCATCCGCGCGAATGAATGACGCTCCAGTTGGGCATACATCAACACATGGAGGATTTTCGCAATGCTGACACATCATTGGTATTGTTAAAGATTCTCCTGAATCTTCATGTGTTAAATTTAACTTTCTAATATATTGAGTATCCGTTGTAGGTCTTCCAAAATCTTCTATCCCATGTTCCTCATTACAAGCAGTAACACATGCATTACAATCTTCAGAACATTGGTTCGCGTCAATTAATAAGCCCCATCGATTTTTTGACGATGCTGGTTCATTCAATGGTCTTGCTTGCGCAAGTTCTTGAAAAAAAACCCCTGGCGCTAAAGATGACATGCCTAACATGCCGCTGGACTTAAGAAAATTTCTTCTATCTAATTTTATTTTATATTTTTTCATTTATTTAGAAGAATCCTCAATATTTTTTTTTGCAACTTTTTTATAAGGTTTAGAAGCATGACAATCAAAACATTCAACTTTTACAGCTGCTGCAATGTGACAGGCTGAACAAAAATGTTCCTCGGTTTTTACACTTGGATATGATCCATCTGCAAGTGGTTTAATATGACAATTAATACAATTATTTAAACTATACTTTTTTGTTCGAATTCCATTTACCACAGTTTCATGGCTTTGGTGATTTATAAATATGTGGTGTTGAGCACGCATAACATCCGTTGGTTCAACACATTTATCACCAGAGGAAGCGTCTATGTTATGTTTTATATTTTCGTGAGTAATTGATGAACCACTGAAGAGAACCAAAAAAAGGGCTAGCGAAATCTTTATAGATAAAATCTTATACATACTGAATCTCTCCTCATAATTCAGATAATGACTACATGTTTAATAATTACCTAAATTAATGATCACCAAGAGCCATGTCGATGTAGCCTGTTGGACAAACATCAGAACATATATGACATCCAATACATTTTTTATAATCAGTGTCTACATACCTTCCAGTGGTACTTTTATCCTTCTTCACTCTAAATACCGCGTCTTGTGGACAATAAATTACACAATTGTCACATTCAAAACACATACCACAACTCATACATCTTCCGGCTTCTTCAATTGCTTGCTCTTCTGTGTAGCATTTTAATCTTTCATCAAAATTACCAAGAATATTTTCTGCTTCTGGTCCTACATCTGATCTAATATTTCTTGGTGTATATGGGAAATGCCCAAGAAACATCTTATCCGTATTAATTATTTCTTGTGCCGACCTATCTTCATAATTATGAACTGAGAATTCTTTACTATCACTTCCCCAGTGTGATCCAGATTCGTACTCAGCTGGTTTTAGTCCTGACTCTTTAAGTTTCTCAATTAAATTGAAATGATGAACATCAACTTTAGGACGTTTTTTCAATTCTTTTAAGTCAACTTGAGCGAGATACTGATCTATAGTCTCAGCCACAATTGAACCTTGACCAATTGCTGTTGTAAGAAGATGGGGTCTAATAATATCACCAGCAACAAAGTGTCCAGGCTTTCCTGGTACAGAATAATTACGATCAGCGTCTATAAGATTCTTTCCGTTATTAAATTCTTCGAGACCATCTAAAACACCACCTTGACCGATAGCAGCAACAATTAAGTCAGCTTCTATTTCAAACTCTGTTCCTTCAATTTTTTCCGGCCTACCTTCTTTCATTGTGCATTTTGCCATTTTAAGTGCATACGCATTTCCTGTTTTTTCATCAACTAAAACTTCAAGTGGCATAACTTCATCTAGGATTTGAACCCCTTCGCGCATTGCATCGTGAACTTCGTGTTCAGCAGCTGTCATTTCGGACTTCTTAAATAATGTTGTTAATGTTACATCATTATGTATTCTTTCAGACGATAGCTTTTCATCTTGGGTAGAGTTTTCTTTTAGAATATTTTCTGGTTTTATATCATTTGGTAACTCCTCTTTAAGGGTTCCCATTCTTCTTGACGAACAAACGACGTCAATCGAGGTGTCTCCACCACCTACACAAACTACTTTCTTTGCTGTTACATGAAGTCTTTTTTGTGCAAATGCTTCAAGATATTTAATTGCAGAGATACAGTTTGGCGCATCACTATTTGGAACTGGTAATGCTCTACCTGTCCAGCATCCTATAGCCCATAAGACTGCATCGTAATCTTTTTCTAAACTTTCTGCTGATACGTCTTTTCCAACACTTGTATTCAATTTAACTTCGATATTACCCATTGCAAGAATTCGATCAATTTCAGGGTCTAAATAAGCATCAGGTGTTCTATAACTAGGAATACCGTATCTCATCATTCCACCCAGCTTGTCATGAGAATCAAAAATTACACTAGCATGCCCAAGCTTTCTTAATTGATATGCAGCTGACATTCCAGCAGGGCCACCTCCGATAATTGCTACTGTTTTTCCACTCATTTCTTCAGTACATGAGAAAGTAAATCCTTCAGCGATGGCTTGATCACCTATATATTGTTCAACAGCGTTGATACCAACAAAATCTTCAACATTATTTCTATTACAGCCATCTTGACATGGTGCAGGACAAACTCTGCCCATCATTGATGGAAATGGATTTGCAGTAGTTGACCTTCTAAAAGCATACTCTTGCATTTTTATATCAGCTGGTGGTTTCTCGACTCCACGCACAATATCAAGCCAACCACGAATATCTTCTCCAGAAGGGCAACTTCCTTGGCATGGTGGAGTTCTATGGACGTATGTAGGGCATTTATGAGATTTGTCTTGTTGAAAAATTTTATTACCTAGATTTTCATAGGTATGTACCCCATCCTGGAATTTCCTGAAGGTAAGCTTCTTTTCAACTACATCTTTATTTGTTGCCATAATTCTCTCCTTGTCCCATAAATTATAAAGCACTAAGCTGCTTCATCTATATCCTCTTGTGGGTGGTCTCCTTCGTCATTTTCATCATTCTGGCCTGTAAGAATAATCGCGTTACTCACTAACTGATGCACACTTACAATTTGATCCATGGTAAAGTCATAGTAAGGGAAAACCTTTGAAAATTGGCTCTTACAAATTGCGCAAATCGCCGCCATATGTGTCACTCCTTTTTCTTCAACAACTCTTCTTAAAGCTTCCATTCTTGGGAGGGCTCCCTTTACTCTCAATTCCATCAAATCGTCTGTTAAAAGACCACCGCCTCCCCCACAACAAAACGTCCCTTCTTTAATAGTATCTGAGGACATATCATAAAAATTATTACAGGTTGCTTTTATAATTTCTCTAGGGATTAAAAACTGTCCGCCGGCACTATCACCCATTCTTGATGCTCGGGCAACATTGCAAGAGTCGTGGTAAGTTAATACCATATCGTCATTTAATGACTTATCAAATCTGAGTTTATTTTCTTGTATTAAATTATATGTTACTTCGCAAATATGCTGTGGCACAGGATATTTAGGATCTAGAAAATCCCACGGACCCGCAAGTGTATTTAAAAAGCTATATGCAACTCTCCATGCGTGGCCACATTCTCCGAATACTATTCTTTTTACGCCGAGTTCTAAGGCAGCTTCTCTAATTCTTACTGCAAGTTTTCTCATGTTATCGTAACTACCAATGAACATACCAAAGTTTGCCGCCTCACTTGCATGAGAACTTACTGTCCAAGATATTCCAGCTTCATGAAAAACTTTTCCATATCCAATTAAACCGTCAACATGTGGTTCAGCAAAAAAATCTGCGGATGGAGTAACAAGAAGAACTTCTGCGCCTTTTACGTCAAGAGGATATTTTACAGCTACACCAGTTTCATCTTCTACATCTTCCTCTAAACCCTCAAGCGTATCCTCTAATGCAGGTCCTGGAAGTCCCAAGTTATTTCCTATTTTGTGAACTTTACTAATAATTTCATTACAATATTTTTGACCAACGCCGATTGTGTCCATTACTTCTCTTGCAGCCATTGAAATTTCAGCTGTATCAATACCATACGGACAATAGACAGAACATCTTCTACATTGTGAGCATTGATGAAAATAAGAATACCAATCATCTAAAACTTCTTTTGTAAGATCTGTTGCGCCGACTAATTTTGGAAAATATTTTCCAGCAAAAGTAAAGTATCTTCTATAAACCTTTCTATATAAATCTTGTCTTGCTACAGGCATATTTTTTGGATCAGTTGTTCCAACATAATAATGACACTTGTCTGTACAAGCTCCACACTTGACGCAAGAATCCAAATAAACTTGCAGAGATCTATATTTACCTTGTAGGTCAGCCATTTTTTTTATTGCTACATTTTCCCAATCATCAACGAGTTCTCCAGGAAATCCAAGAGGCTCTTGATGTGGCTCTTTTGCTATAAATGGCTTACTATGAGACATCACCCCTTTTTTTAATTTAGGGATAATTGGATATTCTCTAAGTTGTGGTGTATCAAATTTACTATCTGCCATATCTTCTATCTATTAATTTGTTTTCTCTAGTTCTTGTGCCCATTTTGCAAGATGTCTTTTCTCACGAGCATTATCAACCTGATTTCTCGATGGACTAAAAAATAACCCAGGTGCATGTAATAATTTACTGTATGGGAAAATTATCATTAAAAAAGCAACCATCACTAAATGAGAAATCAGCACAAGGTCAGCTGGAATATTCTGTATATTAAAAGTTAATAATCCTACAAAAAAAGATTTAACACTTATAACATCAGCACCAAGATAAAAACTCATTGCCATGCCTGTGGTTGTTATACATAAAAGCAAAACTAAAATTAAGTGGTCTGACGGAGCTGAAATATATCGAACTCTATCTACAACTATTCTCCTCGCAAGTAGTCCAACCAATCCAACTAACATTAATATTGAGCCATATTTTCCAAAAGGCTGAATAATTACAACCCAAAACCAAACGGGATCAATAAAATATCTCAGGTGTCTCAACATGTCTAAGAATAAGCCAAAATGAAAAAGCCATCCAAATAACCAGGTGATTTTACTTGACTTAAAAAGACTCTCAAAAAAAACTACCTCTTTAGACATTCTAAAAACAACACCCGCCTGCGTCGTAGGAGCAGGCATCGTCGGAATTTTAAGGGGCGCAGGCGTATTTTTGTATTGTAGAATTTTTGCTACAAGACCATATGCCAAAATAAAAAAAGCTATATAAAATAATGCAGCAATTGAAAAACTTAACATTGATATCTGCATATCCTACACTTCTAATTTATACGCAACCAGTTGGCTTAGGCAATCCCGCATATTTACAAGCTTGTTTAGCAGGTCCATATGGAAATAATTCATAAAGATATTTACTATTACCTTTGTCTTTACCCAGTTTCTTACCGATTTGTTTTGTTAATACTCTAACAGCTGGAGCAATTTGGTATTCCTCGTAATACTCACGAAGAAAGTTAATTACTTCCCAATGGTTTTCTTCTAAAGGAGCACCATCTATTTCAGCCATTTTATTTGCGACATCAGTATCCCAGTCATTTAAATTTGCAAGATACCCTTCTTCGTCGACTTCGTATTGTTTACCATTTACTTCTAACGACACATTAACCTCCGGTTATTAAAAAAAACTTATAGCCAAGATTGAACAGTTTTATGTTCAGTAGTTAGATCAACGAATTCGTCGTATCCAACTATCTCGACACCCTCTATCACATTATTTAAAGATAAGCCTCTTGCCTCTAAATCAGGTTTAAGGACATACATTTTAAATTCTTTTAAAGCATTTTCGATTAACTCTGAAAATTTTGTAGACTTCATGACCGATATCACGCCGTCTTCAATAAATAAAATACTGCTATCTTGAGAACACATTGCAATGCATGAAGACATTGTAGAGTTTTCAAAAGGCGACTTATTAATTGTATGCAGCATATTCATATTTTTTCTCTAAAAACTCAGGACAACATCTTGATTGTTCATTATTTCTGATAACTCTGCTCTTGATACTAAGTTTATCGAACTTTTTTCAGCATAATCTTCGTCTTCATCTTCCCAAACAAGTTCCTGTAAATCGGATAATGATAGGCCTCTTTCTTCCAAAGATTCTTTATCAATAAATATTTTATTAATCTCGTAATCTCCCAGTGCTGAATATGTAGAAGAGAAATTCTTCATACCTATACCTTCTGTTTGCTGGCCTTTCATTAGTTGGTAAACTCCGTCATCAGTAAATGTTAAGCTTACGTCTTGATCAAATGCCGCGGTTATTAAAACAACTTCTAAAGATTCGAGTGCATAGATTGTCCCGTATGGGCTTTTTCTATTTACGTACATAAACTTTTTTACAACTCCGTCTTCACTCACTTATTTAATCTCCAAAAGTAATTAATCTATCTGCTTGAATTCCGGCCTCAACCAACTGTCCGAGCCCTGATATCCTGAAACCATCCTCAATGTTATCTGAGTCTTTGCCATTTCTTTCGGCCTCACCTTTATCAAGGATTCCTCTTCTTTGGGCTGCCGCAACACAGACTACTAAATCAATACCGTGGTCCTTAGCTAAGGAGGCCCATTCTTTCGTAATATTTCTATCGTCTTGAGGTGGCGTCGCTAATCTTGTTGCATTATTGACACCATCATTGTAGAAAAACACTCTATATATTTCGTGACCTTTTTTTAAAGCAGCTTTAACATATTGAAGAGCTGTATCTGATGCTTGATGTTGGTATGGTCCTTCATTGATTAATATTCCTAATTTCAAAATATCTCCTCACTATTTTATTAAAACCTAATGTGTGTTGAAGCATTAAGACTGTTTCTTGCTCCTTTCCAGTTATTAATATGGAATTTTGTGAATGGAAGACCAGTTAACTCAAAGAATCTTGGCCATCCTATTCTTTCAACCCAGTCACTAATTCTCTCCCAATCTCTGGCATCATCTCTATATGCTCTTAATATTTTTTTTACGATCGCAGTAGCTTCAGGCCACCTTGGGGGATTATTAGGTATTCCAGCAGCAACTAATTTCTGAAAAGAAGGTTTGCCTCTTGCATTAGAATGGTTTCCACCTACCCATACAGATAATTTTGTATGCTCTGCATCATTAATCTGCATTGGAGGACATGGAGGGAAACAAGCACCACAACAAATACATTTTTTCTCATCAACTTCTAAGGAAGGTTTTCCATTTACTTGTGCTGGTCGAATAGCCGCAACTGGACATCGAGCAACTACAGAGGGTCTTTCACAAACATTAGAAACTAAATCATGATTAATTTTCGGTGGCTTTGTGTGCTGAACATTAATAGCAATATCGCCTTGCCCACCACAATTAATCTGACAACAAGATGTAGTCATGTGAACTCTATTCGGCATATTCCAACCTTTAAACTCATCTATCACTTCATCCATCATTGCTTTTACAACACCGGATGCATCTGTTCCTGGTATATCACAATGCAACCAACCTTGCGTATGAGAAATCATTGCAACTGAGTTTTTAGTTCCACCAACAACGAAACCATTTTTTTCTAACTCTACAATCAATGGTCCAACCTTTGATTCTTGGTCGATCATATACTCAATGTTACTTCTTATAGTAAATCTAACATAACCATCAGCATACTTATCTCCAATGTCACATAAGATGTTTAGAGAAGTTACATCTAAAATTCTTTGAGTGCCTGCTCTCACAGTCCATATTGCATCACCACTGTGCGCAACGTGCTTTAGTACTCCAGGCCTTGGATCTTCATGATATGCCCATTGTCCATAGTTTTTGCGCATTACAGGATGCATATATTGAAATGCGTCCGGGCAACCTGATTCTATCGGCGGTCTATTTGCTTGCTCTGCTTGCTGTTCTGACATCTTTCTCCCTTATATGTAAATATTTTTATTCTTATGCTTTTGCCGATGATTGAAGTTTATCCTTAAACCATTTCTCAGCTTCATCATCCCATCCATCCATACGGACATATGAACTAGTTGTAGGATCTGCGACCATGTTTGGATCAACATCAACACCAATACCGTCGAGGAAATTGACAAGTCCAATTCTTTCAATCATTTCACCACAACGCTCGTGTTCTAGTCCATTTTCTGCCCAGAAATCGATTGTTTCCTCGGCTAACTCAGTAAGTTTTTCGTAATCTTCTTCTGTATCTAGTTTCATGAATGGGATAATAACTGTACCCATTAAGTCACCAACTTTAAGCGTTCTCTTACCGCCCATTAGTATTGTTGCACCTTTATCATCGCCAGGACTTAATGCTTTCGGCATTACATTAAGACAATGCATACACTTAACACAATTTCTGTTATCAACTTCAAGGGTGTCGTCATCGTTGAGTGATAAGCAGTTTGTTGGGCATCTTGTAATTACATTATCAATTACATATTTTCGTCCTTTTGTCTCAACAAAATCTTTAACTTCATCTTGATCGACTTTCATATCATCTCGCCAAGTCCCTATAATCGCGCAGTCTGCTCTTTCGATAGAATTAACACAATCGTTTGGACATCCAGAAACCTTAAATTTAAATTTGTAAGGCAATGCTGGCCTATGAACATCATCAGTGAAATTATTGAGAAGAGTTCTATGAATTTTAATTTCGTCTATATTCGATTGCTCGCATCTTGCAGCACCGACACAACACATGCCTGTTCTAACGCACGGTCCAGCACCACCAAGATCCCAACCATACTCATTAATTTCATCAAAAAAGTGTTGGGTGTTTTCAGTTGTAGAACCGATAAACATGATATTACCAGTTTGGCCATGGAAAGTTTGTAAACCAGAGCCATGCTTCTCCCAACTTTCACCAAGTTGTCTTAACATGTCTGTCGTATAATAATTACCGGCTGGAGGTTGTACTCTTAGAGTATGGAATTCTTTTGATTCTGGAAAAGCATCTCCTACTTCAGAGAAACGAGGTATAATACCACTACCGTATCCAAATACACTTACAGTTCCGCCTTTCCAATAACCTTTTCTTGTTTCGTAAGAATGTTCCAATTGACCAAGCAATGAGTTTGCCATGCCAGAAATTCTTTCATTTGGATGTTGATCACGTAATCTTTTAAAGCCGGAAATGAAACTAGGCCATGGGCCGTGCTCCAGCTCGTCTAACATTGGGGTTTTATGTTTATCCGCCACTCTATTCTCCTTACATTATCATTATATTTATCTCCAGATAATTTTATTTTATGGGTTATTTTTAGGTAATGACATCGTACCTTTGGGAGGGCGGATATATCTCTTTTGAACTTTGTTACATATCTCTATATAGATATGACTTAAAATACTCGATTTTTGTAAATCATTGAATATATAATCAATTAATTTTACCAAATTTAAAATCAAATGTCATATAGTCATAAAATTAATTCCCCTTTTCTTCTTGAGAACGAAACAGATTATAAAAGATGGCGTAATGAAAAACTTTCACTTTATCCAGAGAGTGTTTCAAATCTTCTTATTCAACTGAACAAAGACAGTTTATTATTAAGTGATTTAAAAAAGATAAAAAAAATTATAGGAAAATATAATTTTGCAGTTTATGAATTTAATTCAAAAATCGATGATGAATTTTTGCAAAAATTTTGTAAGAAACTTAAACTTATCGAGTCGGTATCAAATCCTTTATCAGATATAAATAATATTTCGAATATTACAGACAATTCGGCTTTTAAGATTAATAATAGTAGCAAAACTGAATATATTCCTTACACAAACAAAAAACTGAACTGGCATACAGATGGTTACTACTACCCGATAGATATTTCTGTAAAGTCTTTTTTACTTCATTGTGAAAGCCAAGCTGAACAAGGTGGAAAAAACTTTCTTATAGATCATGAAATTATTTATATATTTCTTAGAGATCATAATCCCGATTACATTGATATCTTAATGCAAAAAGACATTATGGAAATTCCAAGAAATAAAAACATAAAAAAGAGTAAGGCTATTAAAGGACCTGTATTTTATATTGATAAAGATGGTAGTCTAAATATGAGATTCACATCAAGGAAACAAAATATTATTTGGAAAAAAGATGATATTATTAACGATATAAAAAGATTTATAGAAAGTTTTATTAACGATGATAAAAGGTATATTTTTGATTTGTTACTCAAAGAAAACCAAGGTTATATTGCTAATAATATTTTGCATAGGCGTGAGGAGTTCAATGATGGTAAGAAAAAAAGACTGCTTAAAAGAATACGCTTTCTGAATCGAGTGAGCTAAAAAATGTTAACACTGAGTGAAATTTTAATAACAGAATATAAGATGAAGTCCTATAAGGAACTTAGAAATTTTATATTAAAGAAAATAGACGAAGGCGAGAGGTTCCTGTCTATAGATATCAAACCAAGTTTTGAAGATACTCCCGACCATTGGGAAACCGATTTAGAAAACTTATTTACCTCACCAAGAAATTAAGCTTATGTACTGGGAAGACGATGATCAAGAGAAGCAAAAGAAATCTAGTGAAAAGATCGTAGATATATCTTTTAAAGTAAATTGCAATAAAATTGCAGCTGATCATGCATACGATTTATTTCAAGCTGTTTCAAAAAGATTCCCAAAGATTAATACTATTGATAATTTAGCTATTCATTCAGTTCATGGGGCAGAATCTGGTGCGGGGTGGGAAAGACCAGAGACAGAAATTTACCTTTCAAAACGAACTCGATTCTGTATACGTACACCGATTGAGTATTCTGAGGAATTTCATGATCTTGATGGAGAAACTTTAAAAATTGGAAAATATGAAATGTCATTTTCGAAGCCAACAATCAAAAAGTTAGGGATAACCGACACGCTATTTTGCAGAACAGTTGTTGTTGATAATAATAACAGCGAAGAAGAATTCCTTAAAGATGTAAGTTTATCCTTAGCTGAGATGAGTATCAGTGTTAAAAAAATGCTTTGTGGAAAAGAGCATATTATTCAAACTCCAAATAAGGCGTTAATCGGAAAAACCCTTCTAATAACTGACTTGGAGAAACATGACTCAATTAAATTACAGGAGCTCGGAATAGGTATTGGAAAATTATTTGGATGTGGTATCTTTTTACCTCATAAAAGTATAGCTCCTGTAGCTATCTCGAAAAGTAATGAATAACATAATTTGTCAAGGAGGTTAAAATGCCAACAATCGAAATAGCAGGAAAACAAATTGAAACAACAGACATGGGATACTTGATTAACGCCGAAGATTGGTCCGAGGACTTAGCCAAAGAAATCGCAGCAAATGAAAAATTGGAATTAACCGAAAGGCATTGGGATGTAATCAACCATTTGAGAGATGAATTTTTTAATAATGGTGGTAATCAACCTAATACCAGAAAACTTTGTAAATACTTTGAAAAACTTTGGGGTGAAAAAATTGATGCAAAAGTTCTTTATGATCTTTTCCCTGGGGATCCAAGCAAACAAGGTGGAAGAATATCTGGTTTGCCAGAAAGCCGAAGAAAAGGTGGGTATTAATAACTCATTATAATTATTGTAGATTTTTTACGCTAATTTGGGATATTATATATCCATAGTTTATATGGGGTGGATTATGAGTGAAGATAAACAAGAGAAAATAAAAAAACTTCTCGCGATGCAAAAAAAATTTATTGCGTTGGATCGAGAACAAGGTGTCGAAGCGTCTGAGTATTTTTCTCCGGATGATGATTCTGAAATAGCGGGATTTAGAGAAGAGTATAGGGATTTAGCAATGGATATTGTTGACCTTGCTCACAAAGACAAGGGTTCTAAAAAATAAAAAATGTATGAACTTACTGTCATTCTCGGTGAGAATGAGTACCCTCTTAAAATAAAAGAAGCTATCGTAAATGAGGCAGGTTCGTTTTTTGAAAAAATGGATTCAGATATGAATAAAGGCTGGCAAATGAGCAAAAATTGGGTTGAGAATCCAAGCCAATTTCAAAAATGCCAAATTGTTGCAGATCGTTTATTTACTTCGATACATCTCAATAAAAAGAAAACTGCTATTATGATGGCAGCTTATATTATCAATCAAATGCCAAATGTAAAAATTATTGATATTGATATTTCCGGAAATATGGAAGAAACTTCTTTTTCATAGCTAAGCAAAGACAACCCAAGTAGTTGCTATATATTTTTTACCACTAATTACTTCCTTACCTCTATGCTTATGTGTCCAGAAAGGTGGAAAAAGAATTAACTTGCCTGTTTCTGGTTTAATACTTACATCCTGATAAAAAAATTCTGTTCCCCCGCCTTGGTCTTCACTTAGATTATTCAAGTAAAAGATTGCAACCAACTGTCGATAACTAAATTCATGGCTACCTCCATCAATATGCCAGTGATAAAATTGGCCTGGCTCAGTTCTTTGAATCGCATAACCCATATCTTTGAAAGGCCCTTGAAAAAACTCAATTTCTTTTTTTAATGTTGCCAAAGATTTTGCTAAAACATTAAAAAATAATTTATCTACTTCTTTCCATTCTTTTTTACCACTAATGAATAAATCTGTAGATTTTTTAATATTCAAGTCTTCGTCTAGATTCTGTCCGATCTTACCTTGATAATGCTCGTCTTTGTTTTGCTCAAACAAATCTATAATAGTCTTACAATCCTGCTTATTAATTGCATTATCAAATTCAAATATAAAAGTATTTGGCTTTATCTCTTTCATTCGTAATAATATATAGTGTATAGAATTAATTTATTAAAAAGTTGTCAATGAGTATACAAAGAATACATAGCGGTTGGAATCAAAAAGGCAAAAAAAGGCAGATTGGACAAATTGCAAGTGCGTTGGCGGTCAGCATATGGAAAATATCAAAAAAAACTCTGCTGAATTTAGAAAATGAAGGATTTGATACTGACACATGGACAGATAGAATTGAAATACTTAGAGAAATTTCTTGTTTTCAAGTATATGTTACGATAAACGAGATAACTGGTTTTGATGACGAAAGAAAAATTGATTTCATTACCGATATTGCAAAGAAACTTAATGAAACAATAAATATAAATCAAGTTGATCTTAAAATCCCAAAAGAAAATATTAAGGTAAAATTTATAAATCTCCTAAATGAAAGAATGGATGAATATACTGCACTTGAATATAAAGATGAGCCAAGTTATAAAGCTAGCATAATTTTAGGCAACCATCTGATGCAACATATGGGGGAACTTGATAATAATTGGATTCGCATGTATGTAATTGACCAAGAGGTTCCAAAAATTTTGCAATCGCTTAGGCGCCCGATCAAGTCATTAGTAAATAAATAAGCCTATTTTTTCTTCCAATCGCCAATATTAGCTAAATTATTCTCTTGGCCATCCTCATAACCAGCATCATATGCTTCGTTTGTTCTTTGCTCTTCTCTAGGCGGATGTCCTAGAAACCCACCCTGCCAGCCGAGAATATATTCCTCGTCAACATCTTGTTCTTCCATCTTAACAATGGCGTTTCTATATGTTTCATTCATAATATTTTCACCTTACTTTAATAAATATTTTATCAATTTTATTTTTTAAAAGCATTATAAAAAAATTCTTTTGCTTTTCCACTATTGATGGCCTTTTTTACTTGTTCAGCTGCGTCAGTAAAACTAATTTGCTTTACAATTGATAACGCAATGGAGCCAGTATAAATTAATGTATCTTTTGCAGGACCGTCTTCACCATTTAAAGCCTTTATTCCAATATCTGCAGCTTTTTCTGAAAAGTCTACAACATTGATATCGCTTGAAATTTCGTCCAATTTAATTTCCTCAACTTTTTCTAATTCAGGTAACGGAACTGCTCTCATATTTTGAATAATTGAAATCTCTTTGGCATTAAATTTTATGTCTTGCATTTCACTGTTATCAACATAATAAAAAACCTTACCATCACCTCTCAAAGACGGAGAAACTCCTCCTTCAACTCCTTTAACTAATATAGCAGAATCAAAACCAGAAACTTTTGCAAGATCGGAGTAAACCGGCGGATAAGCTGCATGAACATAGCCTGTCATAAGATGAGTTTTATTTTTACCTCTAATTGGGCCAATCAAAACTTCAATGGTCGTTAAAATAGTTCTTTTCACCATTCTTGTCCTTAAATCTATTAATTTGTATAGAGGCTCACAAAATTTTTCTTGATCAACATAAGCCCATCCTATTTCGTTATTGCTTATAGATTCAGCAGCTTGGTAAACATCTTGTTCGACATTAACGCCCGAGGTCTTTAAAATTCTTTTAATTGTTAAGCCAAACTTTGGGCCAACATTTTCAACTCCATGTGTTATACATGGGAGTCCTGATGCGGCAAAAACAGCAGGCAAAAAAGCGCTCATTGGTGTATTGCGCAAAAAACCATTATACGGTTCTGCAATATCAATTATTTCCTCGGCTGATGAAGTTATTATATTTGATTTATCAATCAATGCTTTCAGAGAGCCTATATTTTCTTCCATTGTTTCTCTCTTCATTCTTAGAGCAATTAAATAAATAGCAGCTTGAACTGAATCAGCATCTTTATCCAAAATATTTAACATAGAATGATAACTATCGTCCTCCGAAATATTTTTGCTGAACTCAGGGCCAGTAGCTACTTTTTGTATTGCTCCTCTTAATATATTTTCTGACAAAAGATTCTCCTCAAATCATTTAATTTTTTTATATTATATGTATATACTATGAAATTAAAAAGTGTTAATGGGATATAGCTATGAAAAAAAATGAAGTTGAACTTAATAGTGGTTTAAGCGCTTTCGAAGCAAAACATTTTTCTAGGGCAATGCAACTCCTTTCTCCATTAGCAGAGGCTGGGCACACTGAAGCCCAACATAGATGTGCAATAATGTATCAGAATGGCTTAGGGAATAAGGCAAACCCTTTGCTTGCTTTTAAATGGATGAAGGCAGCTGCTGAAAATGGTCATGCTCTTGCTCAACATGGCCTAGGATTTATGTACATGGAGGGTGATTGTGTGGAAAAAAACGGAGAAGCCGCAGTTCACTGGTATACCAAAGCTGCTAGTCAAGGCTTGGTTGGATCACTAACTACACTTGCAATGATGTACGAAGAAGGAAACCTGGTAGAACAAGATAAAGAAAAAGCGAAAGAACTATTAAAAAAAGCTGGATTTTGAATTAGCATATAAATATGAAGAATTACATTATTAACTCTTAAGTTTACATGAGGTAAAAAATGCATAGTATTTATCAAAGACTTAATAGACTTATATATGCTTTAACACTTATATTATTCTTACTTCATCCTTTTAATATAATTTATTTTTTTATTAAGGGTAAATCGTTTTTTAGTTTTATTAGCAAGTTATTACCATACAACGAGAGCACAGTTGCTTTAGCCGCACTTTTAATCTTTCCGCTTTATTTAATTATAAGATGGGTATTAACTGGAAGATTTACAATAAAACCAGCTTAGTTTATTGATCAAAAACATCCGTAACAGCGCCTTTTGATGCAGAGCTCACGAGAGAAGCATATTTTGCTAAGATTCCTTTTTTGTACTTTTTATTAAAATTAGTTAATTTTTTAAGCCTGTTTTTTATTTCAGATTTACTTATTTTTAAATCAATTTTTTGTAACTGGGCGTCGATTTGAATCTTATCTCCATTTTTAATTATTGCAATTGGGCCCTTCATAGCTGCCTCAGGAGAAACATGCCCAATAACAAAGCCATGACTTCCTCCAGAAAATCTTCCATCAGTAATTAATGCGACATCTTTACCAAGACCCTTACCCATTATCGCACTTGTTGGGCCTAGCATCTCTCTCATACCCGGGCCGCCTTTTGGACCTTCATATCTAATAACCACTACATGGCCTTTTTTAACTTTACCCTTTAAAATTGCATCCATTGCTTTTTCTTCAGAATCAAAAACGATAGCTTTACCTTCAAATTTTAATCCTTCTTTACCAGAAATTTTTGCTACTGCGCCTTCTGGGGCAAGATTTCCATATAATATAACTAGGTGACTATCTTTTTTAATAGGATCATCTAAAGGTTTTATAATTTTTTGTTTCGCAGGATATTTTTTTGTCTTTCTTAGATTTTCAGATAATGTTTTTCCTGTGACAGTAAGACAATCTCCATAAAGCATTCCGGCATCGAGGAGTGTTTTCATCATTGGCTGAATACCGCCAATCTTAACGAGCTCCGACATCATGTATTTTCCACTCGGTCTTAAATCACCTAAAACAGGAACTTTTTTACCAATTTTTGTAAAATCATCAAGTTCAAGCTTCACTCCAACAGCATTTGCCATTGCAAGCAAATGTAAAACAGCATTAGTTGAGCCACCTAAAGTAATAGTAATAGTGATAGCATTAATAAAAGCTTTTCTTGTCATTATATCTTTTGGCGTAATATTTTTTTCCAGTAGATTTCTCATTGCAATACCAGCATTTAAGCAATCTAATTTTTTGTCTTTTGAAACTGCTGCTTGTGAAGAGCTTCCAGGCAGACTCATTCCAAGAGCCTCTACGGCTGATGCCATTGTGTTAGCTGTATACATACCACCACATGAGCCTGGGCCAGGAATTGCATTTTCTTCAATTTGTTTAAGCTCTTCTTCGGTAATTTCTTTTTTTGCAAACTGTCCAACGGCTTCAAAAACTGAAACAATATCAATCTTTTTATTTTTGTAGACGCCAGGCATGATTGTCCCACCATAAATAAAAAGTGATGGTCTATTTAACCTTGCTAATCCAATCAAACAACCTGGCATATTTTTATCGCAGCCACCAATAGCTATCACACCATCGAAGCCTTCACAGCCTGCAACGGTTTCTATTGAATCAGCAATTATTTCTCTGGAGACAAGTGAGTATTTCATTCCCTCGGTTCCCATCGATATACCATCAGATATTGTAATAGTATTAAAGATTACAGGTTTTAGATCATTTGATTTAACCCCTCTACTTACTGATTCTGCAAGCTGATTTATATGTGAATTACATGGAGTGACTTGACTCCATGTTGAAGCAATACCGACTTGGGGAATTTCGAAATCTTTATCTTCAAAGCCAACGCCTCTGAGCATAGCTCTACTCGGAGCTCTTTCATAGCCTTTAACGATTTCTCTCGAAAATTTCGTATTGTTTTTTTTCATTATCTCTCAAATATAACGTAATGCTTAATATCAAGTTCAATGCCTATGGAATCACCAATCGCGTGATTGTGATGACTTGGCGCATAACAAAGTATGGAATATTCATTATTATATAATAATTTATATAAGAATTCTGCACCTCTGAATTGTTTTTCTAATATTACCGCTTTTTTTGGACTTGATTCATTATGGATAATATCATCAGGTCTTATCAACATTTCTAAATTTTCAAATTTATTCAAATCGTTATTTATCCTTTCATTATTTAGAGGACCAAGTGGTATTTCAAAGTTATTGTTATTTACTTTTCTTACTGGCAAAAAAGTGCCTAAACCAATAAAACCTGCCACAAATTTGTTTGCTGGTTTATGATAAATATCATATGGGGTTCCAATTTGTTGAATTACACCTTTATTCATTATTGCAACTTGATCAGCAATATTAAAAGCCTCATTTTGATCATGCGTAACTATAATTGATGTGATTGACAATTCTTTTAACAAATCACGCACATCTGAAACAAGCTCCTCTTTGATATCTTGATCAATATTAGAAAAAGGCTCATCCATTAAAATTATATCGGGCGAAGGTGCCAAAGCTCTTATCAATGCTATTCTTTGTTGCTCACCGCCTGAAAGCTCATGTGGAAATTTATTTTTATGCTCTGGTAGGTTTACAAGATCAAGTAAGTAATTAACACGGTTCTCTTTTTCAAGATCTGAATGATTTTTCAATCCAAATTCAATATTTGTTTTAACATTCATATTTGGAAATAAAGCGTAGTCTTGGAATACCATTCCCATGTTTCTGTTTGCAACTGGCATATTTTCAACGCTATTTGTAATACAAACTCCATCTTTTAAAATCGACCCAGAAGAAACATCTTCAAAACCTGCTATTGCTCTCAATAAAGTTGTTTTTCCACAACCACTTGGCCCAAGAATACAATTAATTTCTGAGTCTTGTATGTTAAGATTAATATTAAAAAGAATTTGATTTTTTTCTTCGAAGGCTAGTGACAAATTTGAAATAATGATTTTTTTATTCATAATTTATGAATTATACCTTATTTCTTTTTCCTAATATATTTTTTGTAATTATAATAACTGGAATAATTCCAGCAATTACTATCATAATTGCCGAGCTCGAAGCATCTGCAATTCTTTCATCTGAAGCTAATTCAAAAGCTTTAATTGATAAAGTATTAAAATTAAATGGTCTTAAAATTGCTGTTAGTGGCAGTTCTTTCATAATATCTATAAACACAACTAAGAAACTAATTAGCAATGGAGTTTTAAGTAAATGAAAGTGTATCTTTAAAAACATAGTTAAATTATTAGCTCCGAGAGATTTAGCAGCATCATCTGTCGATAAACTTACTGACTCAAGTCCTGCTTTAATTGTTCTTGAAGAAACCGTTAAAAATCTTATGCAGTAAGCAAATATTAAAATAAAAATAGTTCCACTAAAAAGCAAACCAATTGATACATTAAAATTATCAAGCAGTACTTGATTAATTAAATTATCAAAGCTTGACAATGGTATCATTACCGCAATAGCTATTACGGGGCCAGGGATTGCATATCCCAGAGTAATAATCTGCATAAATTTATTCGTGATACTTTTTGGCTTTAACCTCTTAATATATGTCACAAGTATGGAAATAAGAGATATGGCAATAGATGCAATTAAAGCCAAAAATAAAGTACTCTTTACGATATCAAAAAATTTTTGATCTATAATTTCATTTGATATAAAAATCGACCAATATAATAATTGAAAAAAAGGAATTATGAATCCAAACAATAAAGGCGCTAAACAAATTAAAATTATAAAAAAACTATTCTTTTTTGATGTCTTTTTAAAGTTAAGTTTCGATTGAGTCTTAATATTTTCTGAATAACTAATTTTTTTTCTAGAATTCTGTTCTAGAAATACGAAAATAAAAACAATACTTAAAAACAGCGTTGCCATTTGAGTGGCGGTAATCGTATCGTTCATTCCAAACCATGTTCTAAATATACCCGTAGTGAAAGTTGGTATTCCTAAAAAAGTTACTGTACCGAAATCTGCTAATGCTTCCATCGCCGCCAACGTTACCCCCAGAGTGATTGCCGGCCTTGCCATTGGTATAGATACCTTTAAAAAAATTTCGAATTGAGATGATCCTAAAATTTGTGCATTTTCATAAAGTTCTTTTGATTGTTCAAGAAAAGCTCCTCTAGCCAGAATATAAACATATGGATAAACAACCAATGATATCATGACAATTCCGCCAAAAAGATTTCTAATATCTGGTAAAAAATTATAGTTATCAATTATTCCAACGTAGGTTATCGCAATTATATATGCTGGCATTGCTAAGGGCATCAATAAAAGCCAAGAAATTATTTTTCTTAGAGGAAAATCATATATTGATGTTAGCCAAGCTGTAACCGTCCCAAATATAAAAGAAAGAAAACCAACGCCAAAAGCTAAGGATAAAGAATTTAGGAAATACTCAGCTAAAACATTATCAATAATGTGTTGCCAGTTATCACTATAAGGAAAAAAAATTGAAGATCCCAAATATACAAATGGAATCATAAAAAGTAACGCAATAAATATCGCTAGTCTTTCTAAGTTTAAAATTTACTATCCCCTAACTATTGCCAGCCTACTCTATCCATTAATTTTACAGCATTTGGGTTTAAATCGCCTAACTTATTTAGTGATAATTCATCTAGCTTCACATCTCCCCAACTACTTAATATATTACTGACTTTAGCATCTTTGATAACTGGGTACTCATTATTTGTTTTTGCATACCATTCCTGAGAATCTTTTTCGAGCATAAAAGATATTAGTTCATTCGCGTTACTAACGTTCTTTGCGTATTTCGCAATTCCTACTCCACTAATATTTACATGAGCTCCTCTATTGTCTTGATTCAAGAATATCACTTCTGTAAGATCAGCCGCTTTTCTCTTTTCAGGCTCTTTTGAATTTAACATCAATATATAGTAATAATGATTCACAATAGCAATATCACACTCCCCTTTTGAAACTGCTGTGATTTGTGCACGGTCGTTGCCAGATGGTTTCCTAGCAAAATTACTAACTAAATCTTTCACAATTTTTTCTGCCTTTTTTTCACCATGATTTGCAATTAATGATGCTACTAAAGATTGATTATATATATTATTTGATGATCTTACGCATATTCTTCCCTTCCATTGATCTCTTGTTAAATCTTCAAAATTTTTGAGGTCATTTTTATCTTTCATATTTTTTGATATAACAAGGGTTCTTATTCTTTTTGACACACTAATCCATTCCCTATCCTTATCAATATAGTTAGGAGATAATTTTGTCATAATAGAAAAGTTATTTATCTTTTGAAGTAACCCCATTCTTTTTGCTCGATCAAGCCTTCCAACATCAACCGTAATAAATAAATCTGCGGGAGAACTTTTTCCTTCAGACTCCATTCTTTTTAGTAAAGCGTCTGATTTAGCAGTAATCAGGTTAACCTTTATACCTGTTTTACTTGTGAATTTCTCAAGCATTGGTTCAATAAGTTTACCTTTCCTTCCAGAGTATATATTTACCTCTTCATCTGCATGGCTTGCTCCAGAATGTCCGTAAGAATTCAAAGAGGCAAGAGTAAATATTAATATTAAAATCGCTCTTAAGGCTTTATAATTCATAAAAAAAAGTGTATTTTGCATTTATATTTTCCCTAATATAAAGTTATAAGAGTTTTAGATGATAATATTTCTCATTTGCATATGCAAATGAATAATTTATGAAACATGGAGTCGAAAAATGACAATGTCTGATAGAGATGGTTTTATTTGGTTTGATGGTGAACTCGTACCATGGCGAGAAGCCAAGGTGCATGTGTTGACTCATACACTTCATTATGGAATGGGTGTCTTTGAAGGAGTAAGAGCTTACCAAACTAAAAATGGAACTGGTATATTTCGACTTCCCGATCATACGAAAAGACTTATTAACTCAGCTAAGATTCTTGGTATGAAAATACCATTTTCAGAAGATGAAATTAATGATGCTACAAAACTTGTAGTTAAAGAAAATAATCTTAAATCAGGGTATATCAGACCAATGTGCTTCTATGGATCTGAAGGAATGGGTTTAAGAGCAGATAATTTAAAAGAACATCTTATTGTCGCTGCTTGGGAATGGGGGTCTTATTTTAGCGAAGACAACTTAAAAAAAGGAATTAGAATAAAAACTTCCTCATACACTCGACATCATGTTAATGCAACAATGTGTAAGGCAAAGGCAAATGGAAATTACATTAACTCAATGCTTGCTCTCCAAGAAGCTTTGAATTCTGGTTATGACGAGGCTCTTCTTTTAGATGTCCATGGTTACGTATCTGAAGGAAGCGGTGAAAATTTATTCATTGTAAGTAATAACACAATATATACCCCAGAAGTAAACTCTGCGCTCGATGGAATAACTAGAAGGACAGTCATGAAAATTGCTGAAGATGAAGGCATAGAAATAAAAGTTAAACAAATGACGCGAGATGAGGTATACATTGCTGATGAGGCATTTTTTACCGGAACTGCTGCTGAAGTTACACCAATTAGAGAATTGGATGATAGGGTAATCGGAAGCGGTTCAAGAGGTCCTGTAACTGAAACTCTTCAAAATAAATTTTTTGATGTTGTTAATGGCAAATCTGAAAAATATAAAGATTGGTTAACAATAGTAAAATAATTTTATGGTAACAAAGAAAAATAAGAAATCAGACGAAGCTATCATGGTAAAAATATCTGATTTACCTCTCAGCTGTCCCAGAGATAATTATTTAAAACTTTCTCATCCCAAAATATTTCTACCAATTGAAAAAGAGCAAGACGGTTTAATTCAGTGTCCTTATTGTTCTACAGTTTATAAATTAGATAAAAATGAAGAATCATAATAAAGTAATACATATTTTATAATGTTAATTTCTGTAATTATTACAACTTATAATAGCCCAAATTTTCTTAAGAAATGTTTAGACTCTTTCCTAACACAATGTGATAAAAATTTTGAAATTATTATTGCAGATGACGGTTCAACTTCGTCAACAAAAAAAATTATTGAGAGTTTCAAAAACTCAAGTTTAAAAATATATCATGCTTGGCATGAAGATAAAGGGTTTAGAGCTGCTAAAATTAGAAACGAAGCAGTCAAACTATCCTCGGGTGAATTCCTGATTTTTATTGATGGTGATTGTATTGTTTTTAATGATTTTGTAAAAAATCACAGAAATATTTCCGAAAAAGGTTTTTTTTCAAGAGGAAATCGAGCAAAACTCTCTCAAAAGTTTTCAAAAATAATTATTGGGACCGAAGATCAAAATAAAATTAGTATTTTAAAGTTGATTTGGTTAAGAATTAATAATGATATAAACAGGTTATTACCAGTTTTAAGATTCCCTAATTATCCATTCAAAAAATTAAAGAAGAAAAAATGGGAAGGAGCAAAAACATGTAATCTAGGGGTTTGGAGAAGTGATTTTGAAACGGTTAATGGTTACGACGAGTCTTATGAGGGCTGGGGTAGAGAGGACTCTGATTTTGTAGTTAGACTAATTAATAATAATATTTATAGAAAGGAAGCGATATTTTCTACCGGTCTTTTGCATTTAAATCATGAGATTATTAGTAGAGAAAATTTTTCTAAGAATGATAAACTGTTAGAAGACACGATACAGAATAAAAAAACTTACGCTAAAAATGGATATATGAAACAATGAGTCTTTTTAAAAAATCAAAAATTTTAGTAATTGGCGATGCAATGCTTGACAGATATTCATTTGGATCAACTAATAGAATATCTCCAGAAGCTCCGGTACCCGTTTTGAAAGTTGAAAAAGAAATTCTGAAACCGGGTGGTGCCGCAAATGTTGCTTCAAATATTTCTTCACTAGGGCAAGAAACAACTTTAATTTCTAGTGTTGGAGTGGACAGCAACGGTAAGATATTAAAAGATTTAATAAATTCTCAAAAAATAAAACTGATATCAAAAACGAATAAAAATTTTAAAACAACTACAAAGACAAGAATAATAAGTCAAAATCAACAATTAATGAGAATAGATGACGAATGCGAGCATGAATCAACAGCCTTCCTTCTCCCCTCAAATATAGAAAACTTGATAAAAACCTCAGATGCCATTATTTTTTCAGATTATAAAAAAGGCGCACAAAAAAATATTATTAAATTAATAAAATTATCAAATAAGTACAAAAAACCAATATTTATAGACCCTAAAGGAAATGATTTTAATTGTTACAAGAACGCTTTCTCACTAACACCAAATAGAAAAGAGTTTGAATGTGTTGTTGGAAAGTGTCTAACAAATAAAGATATTGTTAGGAAAGCAAAAAATCTAATCAAAAAACTGAATCTAAAATCTATTCTCGTTACCTTAGGTTCGGATGGCATGATTTTGGTTGAAGGAAATAAAAAATCAACTCATATTAAAGCAACATCCATTAATGAAGTATTTGATGTCACCGGCGCAGGTGATACTGTAATTGCTGTACTTTGCACGACTTATCTAGCGTCTGAAAGAGAAGACTTAAAATTTGCTGCCGTGGTAGCAAATGTTGCAGCTGGAGAAGTGATTAAAAAACTCGGAGCTCAATCGCTATCTAGTAATGAATTAACTTCAAAAGTTTATGAGAATTTAAATTTAGTTAATGAAATTGAAAATGAATATTTTTCAAAGCTAGATGAGCTAGACGAACATAATAGAGTTATCAAAAACGAAAAAGATTTAGAAAAAATTGTTAATTTAATAAGAGAATTAGGATTTAAAGTTGGTTTTACGAATGGATGCTTTGATATTCTACACCGAGGTCATATAAAATATTTAGATCAGGCAAGAAGAACTGTTGACTTTTTATTTGTTGGTGTTAACGACGATAATTCGGTGAAAAAACTAAAGGGAAAAAATAGACCAGTTAACAATTTAAAAGATAGGATTGATTTTTTAAATAGGGCTACTTTAGACGATGCATTTATAATCTGTTTTAGTGAGCCAACACCAATAAAACTCATAAAAAAAATTAAGCCCGATATTTTGATAAAAGGCGGCGATTATAAAGCAAACGAAATTGTTGGTAGTACTTTTGTTAAGAAAAATAATGGACAAGTAAAAATAATTCCTTTTATAAAAGGATACTCAACTTCAAATATTATAAGGAAAATTAATAAATCAGCGAATTAAATTTTTATGTCTTCACAAAGAATATTAATAGTTCCTCAAAATTGGCTTGGTGACATCGTTATGTCACAAACACTTCTAAAAAAAATTAAAAGTGAAGATATCAAAGCAAAAATAGATGTACTTGTTGAACCAGCATTCAAAGAGTTAATAAAAAGAATGCCAGAAGCTAATCAACCGATTGTATTAGATTGTAAACACAAAGAGCTTGGTTTGATAAAAAGATTTAATCTTGCAAAAAAAATTCGTGGTTCTTATGATCAAAGTATTGTTTTATCTCGTTCCTTAAAATCCGCATTAATTCCGTACTTAGCAAAAATTCCAATTCGAACTGGCGAAAGGGGGGAGTCAAGATATATTTTAATAAATGATTTAAAATCTTTCTCCAAGGAGGATAGAAGAAAAACTGCGTATAGATATGTTTCCATGTTTTCTGAAAAAGAGGAGCTTGATGAAAAATATTACCCCTCATTAGAAACAAATACAAAAAATCTCGAAGCTCTTAAATCAAAACATGTAATAAATCTTGATAAAAAAATTGTTATTTTTGCGCCTGGAGCTGCTTTTGGGCCATCAAAAATGTGGCCGATTGATAAATTTAAAGAACTGCTAGAAAAATTAGATCAAAAGTACAAAATATTGATACTTGGAAGCAAAAGTGAAATAAATTTAGGAGATCAAATAGCTGATGGAAAAAATGCCATAAATTTATGTGGCAAAACCTCGATTCAAGATGCCGTTGACCTAATGCATATTTCTGAATTTTGTGTGTCTAATGATTCTGGATTGATGCATCTGGCATCAGCAACAGGAACCAAATCAATATCAATCTACGGTGCAACATCGCCGGATCTTACTCCCCCACTAACGACAAACAAAGAAATTCATTATAGACGAGTTTCTTGTAGTCCATGCTTTGAAAAAAAATGTAAATATGGACATTACAATTGTCTAGTAGAGATTCAAGCTGATGATGTTTTTAAGTCATTCAAATAAGCTTCAATACCCTCGCCTATCCCAAAAAATTCATAATTATAACCAGCTTTAAGAAGTTTATTTATATTTGCTTGCGTAAAATTTTGATACTTTGGCACTAAATAACTAGGCATATCTATATAGTGAAAATTTCTATGCTGATCACTGTAAAATTTGAATATATTTTCAGCTATGGTATTAAATGTTTCTGCTTTACCAGTCCCAACATTATAAATATCGTGGAATGTTTTTTCCATAAAAAATATATTGATTGAAACGACATCATCTATATAAATAAAGTCTCTCATTTGTTCTCCGTCCTGATACCCATCAGTTCCTTTAAACAAAGATATTTTTTTATATTTTAGATATTCATTATTCATTTTGTATGCCATAGACGCCATTTTTCCTTTATTTTCCTCACCCCTTCCATAAACATTAAAATACCTAAGCCCAACAGCTGGGTAATTTTGATTCATAATATATTTATCAAAGAGTAGTTTTGACTCTGCATAAACATTTAAAGGTGATTCATTTTCCTCGACTTCCTCTGAGTTTTTATTTAAACCATATACTGATGCACTTGAAGCATATATAAATTTTGCACTATTTTTAATTGCTACAGAAAAAATTTTCTTAGAATATTCAAAATTTGTATCCATCATAAATTTCTTATCATATTCCATTGTATCCGAGCATGCGCCTTGGTGAAAAATACAGCTTATATTATTCAAGTTTTCTAGATTCAAAAAATGTCTGTATTCTTTGAAGCGAAGATTATTAAGATTCTTTGGGTTTGGATATTTTTTCTTATCATCGATTAAGATCAAATCTTCTATTCCCATAAGATTTAACCTTTTTGCAATATTATAACCAATAAATCCTACGGCGCCTGTTACTATAATCAAATTAATTACCCTTAGAGAAAAATTTATCAATCTTTTGTATTACTTCGTCAGCGCTGATTAGGTTCATAACATCTTTTTGATTATTTTTATAACGCCAGTTTGCTTCCTCAGGCTTTTTTTGAGAAAACTTTTCAAGTGCAATATTATACTTATCGACGCACAAATCAATGCTGTTATAAGGTCCTGCTCTAACTGTATTTGTTACAGCATAGAGTCCTAAAACAGGAGTGCCAGCACATGTGCCAATATGAATTGGACCACTATCTGGGCTGATTAATAATTTTGAGTTTTTTATCAAAGTATATAATTCATGTAAATTTATTTTGCCTGAAACATTTATTGGTGAAGAATGCATTTTTTTTATAATTTTTTTGACGAAATTTTTTTCAAATTCATCCTTTGAAGAAGAAATTACACAATTTATTCCATAACTTTCTTTAATGTAGTCAGCAATTAATGCATACCTATCAATTAGCCAATTTCTATCTTTACTTCTGGAGCATGGGCTTAGAACGAAATATTCATTCTTTAAATCTGGATACTTTGTCAACAAATCGCTTTTTTCGACCTTCTCTGAAATATCCCATGAATATAAAAAATTTTCTTTTCTGATATTTAGAATATTAAGAAAACTTAAAAATACATCGACAACATGAGAATGCTTTGAGCTTTCAATTTTTTTGTTTGAAAAAATACTATGAAGATCACTTGAACGTGCAAAATCATAGCCTAATTTAATCTTTGAATTTATAAATAGACTAATAATATTTGCTCTTAAAGAGACTTGCATCAAAAACATGATATCGAATTTAATATTTTTTAATTCGCTAGCGATTCTCATATATGATCTTAATGTGTTTTTTTTGTCGAAGATAACAAAATCTATTCCATCGATTTTCTGTAAAAAATCAGCCTCGCTTTCACCAATTATCCAAGAAATTTTTGCTTTGGGGTATTCATTTTTAAGAGTGAATATAAAAGGAAGCATATGGCATATATCCCCAAGAGAGGAAGTTCTCAAAATTAATATATTTTCTATTTTTTGACTGCTATTTTGCATATAATCGCTAGACAATGGATGAAATTATTAAAAATAAGAATATATTTATTCAATATAGCCCAAGCATTTTAAAAAATTTTTCAAGTAAATTGTTTAATATTGATTATATATCTAAAGAAGGACTAATCAAATCTGAAGTCACTGGAAGAGGAAAAACATTTGAAATTGAAATAAATGGGGAAAGATTCTTTCTAAAACATTATATCCGAGGGGGATTTGCAGCTAAAATAACTTACGATAAATATTATTTTGATTCAATAGCTGCGACAAGGTCTGTAAAAGAATATAACTTCTTAAATAGCTTATTCAAAAAGGGACTGCCTGTTCCAAGGCCGGCAGCACTTCAAGTGGTTACCAATAAATTTACATACACAGCCGATTTAATAACCTGCAAGATAAGTAATGAGGGAACTCTTTACGATTTTATTGTAAATGAGAAAATGGATAGTAACTTATGGAGTTC
The DNA here is from genome assembly GCA_902624655.1 of uncultured Thiothrix sp. Taxonomy (GTDB): domain Bacteria; phylum Pseudomonadota; class Gammaproteobacteria; order Poriferisulfidales. The sequence continues at coordinate 141,022 of CACNYJ010000001.1, read as the reverse complement.
TCTGGGTGATACACTTGAAAAATTTTGTAATGAGAAGGTTTATCACTCTGATTTGAATGCAAAGAATATTCTAATTGATAGAGAAAATAATTTTTATTTAGTTGATTTCGATAACTCCTATTTTTTTTATAAAAGAGAATTATTTAAAAAAAGCATAAGACGTTTAGAAAAATCTTTGTCGAAAATAGATAATTATAAAAAAGAAATCAAGGATATTATTAAAGAATTTTAATTAATAATATTATTTTCTTTTAAAGATATTACATACTTTTCAACAATATCCTTAAATTTTAGACTATAGGCTCTTGCTACTTCTCCTATTTCAGAGAGATCTTCGTCACTTAGTTTGCGATATTTTTTTATGTGTTGTGCTATGTTTTCTTGATCCGAAATATCTTTATTATCTTCTATGGAGAGCATTCCTTTTAATTTTTTTAGGTTCATGATTTCATCATAAAAATTATCAATATTTGGACCCACAAGTATTGGTCTGCCATGCACTGAGGGCTCTATAATATTTTGCACACCTCTCTTTGAGTAACCTCCGCCGACATAAACATATTTAGCGCTAGAATAAAAATCTTGTAAATCTCCAAAAGTGTCAATAATTACAATACTTCTAAAATCAAAAGATCCCTTTAGTACGGAATCATAATTATTAGATAAAAAAATTGTACTGATGCCGTTTTTTTTGAAAAAATCAGCAACTGCGTTTGCTCTTTTTATATGCCTTGGCGCTATGACCGTGCCAATTCCATCGTCATTCAAATCTTTTATAGCTTGGAGAAATTTTTTCTCATCAGGATGGTGCGTTGAAGCCATCAAAAAATAGTTCCCTAAAAAATTATTTCGATCTCTTTTTGTGTCAAATTTATAGGCATATTTAAGATTTCCTACAGTCAATAAATTTTCATTTTTCAATCCGAGTCTTAAATATTTTTGCTTTTCATAATCAGATTTACACATAACTAGGTTACAATTATTTAAAGCTTCTAAATAAATATTTTTGATAAATTTTTTATTATGTAAATTTTTTTTTAGTCTAGCGTTAATTATTACTAATTTGATATTTTCTTTTTTACATGTTTTATAGAAATTTGGCCAAATTTCTGTTTCGTATATAAGCATAGTTTTTATGTTTACCCTTCTAAGCCAATTAGATACAAAAAACTTATAATCTAAAGGAAAATATAAAACATCGATTTTTGGAAATAATTCGCTTGCGCGCTTTCTTCCAGACAATGTATTAGTTGATATTAGAATATTATTATTTTTTCTAATTTCTTTTATAAATTCTTTAGCACCGTTTACTTCTCCTAATGATGAACAATGCACGCATATATCATTTTTTCCATAAATCTGACTAATAAAACCTAGACGGTTTTTTATTTGATCAAAGTCAGAGTTTTTTATTCCTAAATATAGGAAATAAACAAAAGCAAATGGAAACAAAATTAGTAATGCGAATGAATAAATAAATTTATGATTTATCATTAATTTAACCAGCTGTTGACCACTTTGAGATCATCTATAGATAATGTTCCAATGGATTGTTTCAATTTAAGTTTGCTTATTAGATAATCATATTTTGACTTAGAGTAATTTTTTTTTGCTCTATAATATTCTTTTAACGCTAATAAAACATCAGTAGTGGATCTTGTTCCAACTTCAAATCCTGCCTTATTGTACTCTACTGATAATTCGTTTGATTCTAAAGCTTTCTTTGAGGCCTTAACTTTGCTAATTGCTGACTTTAAATTTAAAAAAGCTTGCCTGCTATCTCGTATCACCTCTCTTTTCTTTTTTAGTAATTCATACCTAGCTTTTTCCTTCTCAAACTCTGCCTGCTTGCTACTATAATAAGTATTTCCTCCAATGAAGATAGGAATGTTTAGCTCTATACCAATAAAATCATTATTTGAATCGAATGCTCCTGAGGATCCTCCTCCCTTATCGGTTTCTTTAATCGTTCCATAAATGTCTAGTGTTGGAAAATGTTTTGACCTCTCAAATTTAAGATTAGCTATAGCAACATCCTGGGCTCTTTTATAGGCAAGCAAATCTAAATTCTGCTCTACTGCAAAATTCTCCCATGCTTTTATATCGTCTGGATCAGGGCTTTTTGCTTTTATATTGTGATTTAGAGGGGAAAAGCTTTTAAATTGTTTTCCCGTAAGAACATACAAAGACTCTCTAGCAAGGTCTTTTTGATTCTCAGCTTCTATGACATTTGTTTCAGATAAATCATATGAAGCTTTTGCTTCTGCATAATCTGTTATTGCAATTAAACCGACTTCCAATCTTTTTTTTGATTCATCCAACTGAGATTTAATTGCTGCCTTCTCAGAAACTACATAATCAATATTGTCTTCGCTGTCAAGAATATCGAAGTAGGCTTCTGCTAATCTTATAATTAAATTTTGCCTGGCTGAATCTCTCTCTGCTAAAGACTTTGCAACTTGATATTCACTTTTTTCAAGTAAAGAAAATAAATCTCTTCTGTAAAGTGGTTGCTTTAAGTTAATACTATATTCATCTGTAGTGAACTGAGATGTTGGTGAAGAACTTCCATATACAGAACCGTCGATTGATTCTCTTGTTCGTTGGCTTGTTCCTTTAAATCTTAGATTTGGAAGGAGGTTTGATCTAGCAATAGGATACTCTTGAAGGGTTGACTTGTACTTCGCTTCTGCAGCAAGAAGTTCTGGGTCACTTTTAATCGCAATTCTATAGATATCTAGTAAGTCTTCCGCAAGAGTATGCTCTGGAAAAATGCAAGTAGAAATAAAAATAATATTAAAAAAAATTTTCATACGGTTAATATAATGCCATAGTACTATCGACTGTTTTTGCCCAAGCGTCTATACCACCACGAAGATTAATGATATTAGTGAAATCGTTTCGTTCAAAATAAATTCCAACCATTCTACTTCTAATGCCATGATGACAAATGAAAGCTATAGATTGCTCTTCATCAAAATCATGCATCTTGCTTTGAATTTCAGATATTGGAATATGAACAGAATTTTCGATATTCACTACATTATACTCCCAAGTTTCTCGAACATCGATAAGAGTAATATCTGGATTTTCTTTAATATGTTGGTGAAGCTCAAGAGCAGTCATTTCAATCATAGATTTAATTATACTAAAAATTTAAAACATTTTTTTTATTATTATTTGTCAAGTGATCAATGGCTGTTTCAAAAGACTGGTCGCAAACGAGCTTGTTTTCAGAAACTTTTTCAATAATATGTGCATTCATAACCGGATGATTGCCTATTACAATAAACATCTTTCCATTTTTATTGAGAGCTTGTTCGAGTTTACTAATTCTTTCTTCAGCTGCTCCGGTAACAACTATGATGTCATATTTTTTTTCTGGTACCCAAGATGAAAAGATGTCTTTATGGGCATAATTCACATTATATATATTGTATTTGTTATGAGATTTCTTTGCCTCTTCTAACGTTAAGTTGTCATTATCAATTGTATCAACTGCTTTCCCCATAATAGATAAACAACAAGTAAGATAGCCGCTGCCAGTACCTATTTCTAAAATTTCGTCATGAGGGGTTACATTCAATAATTGTAGGATTTTTGCAACTATTAAGGGCCTTAACATATGAAAATTATTTTGAAGAGGAATGTCATACTCAGCATATGATAATTTTTGAAACTCTTTTGGCACAAAGTCCTCTCGATTTACTTTTTGAATACAATCTAGAGTTTTTTGGCAGCTGATTCCCTCTGGTTTCAGCTGACTTTCTATCATATTCTTCTTATTTATTTGCATAATAATCCATTAAATCAATAAATTTAGTAACACTATAACAAATACACTTGCAAACTGCTTATATGTCAGATAAGTTTATTTAGAAAGTATTTTTTTGCAATACTAAAATATGAATTGCCCGACATATACTGTACTATTAATCTATTATGACAGCTGAAAAAAGTATAAACAAAGACCAAAAAAGTATAAAACTCAACGAAAATTCTTCAAATGCCTTAAAAATTCACAACGCATGTCATAGAAAAATCTACGTTCCAATGTTAAGGGATGAAAATGTGAAAGTTGGCATGAAAGAGATTCTTCAACACCCAACTAAGCTGCCTGACGGAACGACTAAAGAAAATCCTCCCATACCTGTCTATGATACATCCGGCCCATATTCTGATGATAATTATGAAATAGATTTAGATAATGGGATTCACAAATTAAGAGAGAAATGGGTAAAAGAAAGATCTCTAAAATTTAAAGACAACTGTACACAAATGCATTTGGCAAAAAAAGGAATAATTACTCCTGAAATGGAGTATGTTGCAATAAGAGAAAATATTTTACTTGATAGAATTGCAAATGACGAAGAATACAAAGAACTAATGAATCAACAGAATGGTGATTATTTCAAAGAACATAGATTAATTACACCTGAATTTGTTCGAAGTGAAATTGCTGCAGGAAGAGCGGTTATACCGGTAAATAAAAATCATCCCGAGTCTGAGCCAATGATTATTGGTAGAAATTTTCTAGTCAAGGTAAACACAAATATTGGGAATTCGACAATATCTTCATCTATAGAGGAAGAAGTAGAGAAAATGATCTGGTCTACTAGATGGGGTGGAGATACATTAATGGATTTATCAACCGGTAAAAACATTCATGAAACCAGGGAATGGATTATGCGAAACTCGCCAGTCCCGGTAGGTACTGTGCCAATTTATCAAGCTTTAGAGAAAGTTAGGGGAAGAGCGGAAAAGTTAAACTGGGAAATCTATAAAGAAACATTAATTGAGCAGGCAGAGCAAGGAGTAGATTATTTTACAATCCATGCTGGTGTTCTAAAAAAATATATTCCCTTAACAAAAGATAGAACAACTGGAATTGTTTCGCGAGGTGGTTCTATCATGGCTAAATGGTGTCTAACGTATGACAAAGAAAACTTTACGTATACTCACTTTGAAGAAATATGTGACATTATGAAAAAATATGATATTACATTTTCTTTGGGTGATGGATTAAGACCAGGTTCAATTGCGGATGCTAATGATAAAGCACAGTTTGCAGAGTTAGAAACCTTGGGTGAGCTTACAAAGATTGCGTGGAAAAACGATGTTCAGGTTATGATAGAAGGACCAGGTCATGTCCCAATGCATTTGATTAAAGAAAATATGGATAAAGAATTAAAAGAGTGTCACGAAGCGCCCTTTTATACTTTAGGGCCGTTAACGACTGATATTGCACCAGCTTATGACCACATAACCTCAGCTATTGGAGCTGCTATGATTGGTTGGTACGGAACAGCAATGCTTTGTTACGTAACACCCAAAGAGCATTTAGGCTTACCTAATAAAGAAGATGTTCGTGAAGGAATTATAGCTTACAAAATTGCTGCACATGCGGCTGACTTAGCTAAAGGCAAGTATGCTGCCCAACTTCGAGATAATGCGTTGTCGAAAGCAAGATTTGAATTTAGATGGGAGGATCAGTTTAACTTAGGATTAGATCCAGAAAAGGCAAAAAGCTTTCATGATGAAACATTACCTCAAGAACCAGCGAAAGACGCGCATTTCTGCTCAATGTGTGGCCCAAATTTTTGCTCAATGAAAATTACTCAGGATATTAGAGATTACTCCGAGAAAGTAAGCATTATAAAAATTGAAGATATTTCAAATTCTCTAAAAAAGTAAAAATTTTATAAAAGAATTTTAATTAACTTTTAAAAATTTATTCTATAAATTCATAATATGAAAAATTCAAAATTTGATATTCAAGTTGAAATAAAAAATACTATAAAAAAATATAATATAAGTAATATTTGGAATAAAAAAATTCAAGAAGATTTAAGAAATTATAAAAAACACGATGATTCTGAAATTAATAAAAGAGAAGATTTAAGAAATCTTGATTTTGTTACAATTGATGGTGAGGATGCAAGAGACTTTGATGATGCGGTATACTGCAGGAAACTCGAAAAAAATTGGAAATTATACGTTGCAATAGCTGACGTAGCACACTATGTAAAGAAAAATTCGCCAATTGATAGGGAAGCTTATAGAAGAGGAACTTCAACGTACTTTCCAAGTTATGTAGTACCTATGCTGCCAGAAGTTCTTTCAAATGATTTATGCTCTTTGAGGCCAAACGAAGACAAGCTTACGATAGTTGCAGAGCTTATTATAGATAACATAGGACAAATAAAATCATTTAAATTTCATAATGCAGTTATAAGATCATCGGCAAGACTGACGTACAACATTGTTGAGGAATTTATTCAGGGCAGAGATACAATAAAAGATAAAAAAATTGCCAATAATATTAATAATCTCTATTCTTTATTTAAGGTGCTAGACAAAAATAGAAATAAGAGAAATGCAATTCATTTTGATTCTCAGGAAATATCTTTTTTTGTTAATAAAAAAGGAGAAATAAATAATATCAAGAACAGTATTAGGCAGGAATCTCAAAAAATTATAGAAGAGTGTATGATTGCTGCAAATGTTGCAAGTAGTCTATTCATAAAAAAAAATAATAAAAACACTTTATACAGGGTACATGACGAGCCCTCACTTAATAAAGTAGAAGAAGCATCTATTGCCTTGAAAGCTCTGGGTTATAAGTTATTGCCGAATATAATTCCATCTTCAAAAGAAGTAAATGATATTTTAAAGTTATCTAAAAAAAAATTAGACTATCATCTTGTCACTACAATAATCTTAAGATCAATGGCAAGAGCGGAGTATACTCCAAAAAATATTGGCCATTTTGGGTTGTCATTAAAATCATATAATCACTTCACTTCTCCAATAAGAAGGTATCCTGATCTGGTTGTTCATAGAATTCTCAAAAATATAATTAATAAGAATAAGGAAGATTATAATTTGGGTGAGCTTGAAAAAATTGGTGAAATATCATCAGAAAATGAACGTCTCTCAGAGTCAGCCGAAAGAGAAATACAATCTATATTACTATGTCATTATGCTAAAAAATTTATTGGTAAAAAGTTTAATGCTTCAGTAGAGTCAATTGTCAACTTTGGCATGTTCGTGTCATGTCATGAGGAACCAATACAGGGATTAGTTCACATATCGTCACTCGGTAATGAGTACTTTTTTTATGATGATAAAAAGAATGTGCTTATTGGAGAAAAATCAGGGAAAAAATTCCGAGTGGGTGATAAAATTAAAGTGAAGCTTTCTAACGCGTATCCATCAGAAAGAAAAATCGATTTTCAACTTTTAAAAGAACGAAAATAAAATGCAAAAAGAAAAAGTTGTAGGAATTCATGCAGTAAGAATGCTATTAAAGGTCAGACCCTTTGATGTCTATGAGATATACTTGTCAGATATAAGTTTAAGAAAATTTTCTGATATTCTAAATTTAGCTAAAATAAAAAATATTCCAATCAATAAAATATCATCGGATAAAATTTTTGAGATATCAAAAGTAAAAAGTCATCAGGGAGTCCTTGCATTCGCAAAAAGAAAAAAAGAGGTGACCGAAAAAGATTTATATTCCTTCTTAGAAAAAAAATCTAAAAACCATATAATTTTAGTACTTGACGAAGTATCAGATCCTAGAAACCTTGGTGCATGTTTAAGAATATGCGATGTGTTTAATGTTGCTGCAATTGTCATAAAGGATCATGGATCGGTAAACATAAATGAGACTGTAAAAAAAGTCGCGGCTGGAGGCGCAGAAACAACCCCAATTATTAAAATAAAAAATATTTCTAGAACTTTAGAAATGTTAAAAAAAAGTAATTATTGGGTTTATGGTGCTACTGGACAAGGGGGTGAAGAAGTGAATAAGATAAAGTTTAACTTTCCTTCGGTATTGGTTATGGGTGGGGAATCTAAGGGTCTTCGTAAGAAAACTCTTGAAAATTGTGACTTTAAAGTAAGTATTAATATGCTTGGAAGCGTTGAGAGCCTAAACTTATCAGTAGCCGCAGGCATAATAATAAATGCAATTAATAACCAAATAAAATAATTGCAGTATTTGATAGCATTATGTAATATACATTCTCCTTGATCTACTTAGAATATTTAAGAGACAATAACCCAAAAGGAAAATATGAGACATTACGAAGTAGTTTTTTTAGTTCATCCTGATCAAAGCGATCAAGTTCCAGCAATGGTTAAGAAATACGCCGGTATTATCACATCTGGTGGTGGAAAAATTCATAGAGAAGAAGATTGGGGAAGAAGACAATTAGCTTACCCAATAAATAAAATTCACAAAGCTCATTACATTTTAATGAATATTGAATGTGGTAAAGAAGTTATTGAAGAGCTATCCTCAAATTTTAAATTTAATGATGCGGTTTTAAGAAATATGGTATTAAAAAGAAAAAATGCAATTACTGAAAAATCATCAATCTTAACTGGAGATAACGATAAAAAAGACGATAATAATAATACTCAAACTGAGAGTATAAGAGATGAGGAATCGTTTGGAGAAAGCGGAGTAGAAAGTGTCTAGATATTTTAAAAAACAAAAATTTTGTAGATTCACAAAAGAGGGGATCAAAGAAATAGACTATAAAGATCTTGAATTATTAAAAGAATATATTACTGAGACTGGGAAAATCTTGCCAAGCAGAATTACAGGTACAAAAGCAAAATACCAAAGGCAGATATCGACGGCAGTAAAAAGAGCAAGGTATCTTGCATTAATACCTTATTCTGACAATCATTAATGAGAAAGTACTATGGAAGTAATCTTATTAGAAAAAATTGAAAATTTAGGTGACTTAGGGGATAAAGTTAATGTTAAGCCAGGCTATGCTAGAAATCATTTAATACCAAAGGCAAAAGCAAAATATGCGACCGCGGAGAACTTAAAAGAATTCGAAGAGCAAAAGGCTGAATTTGAAAAAATTGCTGCAGAGAATCTGAAAATTGCAAAAGAACGTAAAAGTAAGCTTGACGGAGTTGAATTAAAAATATTAGTCGAAGCAAATGATGAGGGAATGCTATTTGGGTCTATAGGGACATACGAAATTGAGAAACAGCTAATAGATAATGGACATGAGGTATCTCGAAAGGAGATAAGAATGCCTGAAGGCCCAATCAAAAAAGTAGGCGAATATCCAATCGATATACACCTAGGAATTGAAATAGATGCAAGAATAAATCTAGTTGTCGAAACAAATAATCAAAGCTGATAATATAAAAGTAAAACAATAAAGCTTGGTTACAAAAATGAGTAAAAGCCTTAAATTTCAGGATCTTAAAGAAGCCCGAAGTTCCATTGAAGCTGAAAGAGCAGTTCTTGGTGGGATAATACTTGATAACGAATCTTGGTATAAAATCGCTGATATATTACAAGTCGATGATTTTTATAACGAATTAAATAGAAAGATATTTTCTTGCATTGTTGAATTCTCAAACAACAGTATCCCATTTGATCTTGTAACAATTAATGAAAAAGTAAATATAAATAACGATGCTTCATTTCATGAATATTTAAAAGAAATAATAAGCGAAACTCCTTCTGCTGCCAACATTACTTCATATGCCAATATTGTTCGAGAACAATCAATAATTAGACAATTGATTAATGTTAGTAATAATTTAATCGAGAAATCACACGATGGTTCAATTGATAGTAAGACACTTTTAGATGAAGCTGAACAAAAAATATTTAGAATTACAGATGAATCTTTAAAGTCTAAAACTGGTTTTAAAGCTTTGAGTGAGTTATGTGGGGAATCGATGCAAACTATTGAAAAGCTTCAAGATACTAAGGGTGGAATTACCGGAGTTCCTACTGGGTTTAGCAAATTTGACCAAAAAACCACAGGTTTACAAAAAGGTGACTTAATTATTGTGGCAGGGCGACCATCCATGGGGAAAACTAGCTTTGCCATGAATATTGCAGAATATGCTTCAATTAAAAATGAAGCAATAACTGCAATTTTTAGTATGGAAATGCCTGGTAATCAATTATCAATGAGACTATTAGCTTCAGTAGGTAGAGTTAATCAACAAAGGCTAAGAAACGGTAATCTAACAGATGACGACATGCCAAGACTAACTAATGCGGTTGCGATTCTTTCCAAAGCAAATATATTTATTGATGATACAGCTGCTCTTACTCCATTAGATATTCGCGCAAGAGCAAGGAGGTTGAAACGTGAAAAAGGAGCTTTAGATCTGATAGTAATAGATTACATGCAACTAATGCGTTTTAATAATAATGTTGAAAATAGAGCAACTGAGCTTTCAGAAATATCAAGATCTCTAAAAGCTTTAGCGAGGGAATTAGACGTTCCTGTTATAGCTTTATCTCAATTGAATAGAGCAGTTGAGAATAGGACTGATAAAAGGCCTATAATGTCTGACCTAAGAGAGTCAGGTGCAATTGAACAAGATGCAGATCTAATTGCATTTATTTATAGAGATGAACAATACAACCCCGACTCTCCTGATAAAGGTAAGGCAGAAATTTTGGTAAGAAAACAAAGAAATGGCCCAACATTCGATATGGTCTTAACCTTTGTTGATAAATGTACAAGGTTTGATAATTACACACCAGATATATATTCTTCCTCAGAGGAACTTAAATGAATGGAAGTATTATAGTTAGCAAAAATAATTTAGTTCATAACTTATCTGAAATTAAAAAATACGCTAGAAATTCAAAAATAATGTCTGTTATAAAATCAAATGGATACGGACATGGAATTTTAGAAGTTGCTTCAGCTCTAGATGGTTCTGATGCATTTGCAGTTGCAACAATTGAAGAAGCTATTTATCTTCGAGAAAATAAAGTTAAAAAAGAAATTGTTTGTCTTCAGGGTTTTTCAAATAAAGATGAGAGCATTTATTGTTCACAAAATAATATTCGACCAGTAGTTCATTGCCCCGAACAAATTCGTATTATAAATGAAACTTCCTTTGATTTACCTCTTAGTCTATGGATTAAAATTGATACGGGAATGAATAGATTAGGCTTCAAGAATATTGATTTACCTAAAATTATTGAGCAAATTGGTAAAAAGATAAAACACCCTTTTGGTATAATGACTCATTTGGCATGTGCTGACGAAGATGATGATAACTTCTCAAATAATCAAATCAAGACTTTCGAGAATATCGTTAAAGAAACAAACGCTGAGCTAAGTATTTTAAATTCTGCTGGAATTATAAAGTATTGGAAAAATTTTAATAATATAAGCGAATGGATTCGACCAGGAATTATGTTGTATGGGGTAAGCCCTTGTAGTAACAATGAAAAAATTAAAATCAAGCCTACAATGACATTGACAGCTCCAGTTATATCTATTAAGGAATGTAAAAAAGGGGAAAAAATTGGTTATGGTCATACATACCATTTTACAAAAGATACTAGAATTGCTTCTTTAGGAATTGGTTATGGTGACGGTTTTTCAAGAAGTCTAAGTAATGTTGGGAAAGTTTTTTATAGAAATAATTTTTTTAATATTGTTGGTAGAGTTTCAATGGACATATTGACTGTAGATATCGGAAATAAGGAAATAGAGTTAGGCGCCGATTTTGAATTATGGGGAAATAATATAAGTATCAAGGACGTGTCGGATTCAATAAACACTATTCCGTATGAATTAATGTGTTCGTTAGGTAATAGACTAAAAAAAGAATATATTTAGTCCTCAGCGATGTCTTGAATTTTTCTGTAATCTATCTTACCGCTTCCTAATATCGGAAGTTCTTTTACTATTTTTATTTTTTTTGGAATGTATAAATTTGATAGACCAGATTTTTTTATAAAATCAGCTAAATTTTTTAAGTTTGCGTCGATTTTATCTGTAATCAAAAGAAGTGATTCTCCCTTTTGCTGGTCCTTAATTGAACATACGATGCTGTTGTTTTCAGGCCAAAGTTTTTTTGGAAAGCTTTCCACAAGTCCTAAAGAAATCATTTCCCCAGCAATTTTTGCAAATCTTTTAAGTCGGCCAAGTATAAATAAATAATCTTCCTTATCAATATAAACTACGTCTCCTGTATTATACCAATCAAATTTCTCAGACATACCAAAATATCTATTAATTACGTTTTCACCCTTTATGTATAGAAGGCCACCCTTATCGTAACCTTCAATTTTTTCTATCTTATAATCAATTCCAGGCATAATTTTACCAACTGAACCTATCTTATGATTTTCATAAGTATTGACTGAAATTGCTGGTGAGGCCTCAGTAACTCCGTAACCCTCAAAAATTTTAATATTAAAACTTTCGTATTTTTCATATGTAGTTTCATCGACTTTCTCTGCCCCAGCTATTAAGTATCTAATATTTGAAAATGTAGACTTGCTGACATAAGGAAGGTATTTTTTTAAAAATGTATCTGTTGAAAAAAAGACAGATGCTTTGCTTTCCTCTAATATTTTTGGAATAGTTTGAAAGTGCAAAGGCGTGGGATATAAAAATACCTTACAGCCTGAAAGAATCGGCAACAAAGTACCAATACCGAGTCCAAAAGAATGAAAAAAAGGTAAGCATGTAAAAAATTTATCGCTTTTATTAACTTTTAAAGTTTTTAAAACCTGCATCCTATTTGCAAACAAGTTTTTATGAGATAGGCCTACTCCCTTTGGCTCACTTTCTGTTCCTGATGTATAAAGAATAACTGCTAATTTATCAGAACTAAATTTTTTTTTATTTATAATTAATGATAAAAAAGTGAGAAAAGAAGAAATTTTAATTCTTAAAGATAAACTTTTTCGAACATCCTCTAGATAGATTATATTACAATGACTCTTATTAATTCTTTCAATTTCATGCTGCATGTTTGCTTTATTTATAAATTTTCTAGAAGTAATTATAAATTTTATATCTGTATTTTTTATACTTGATAAAATATTCTTTATTCCAGAAGTGAAATTGATAACAGCTATACTTCTATTTAAAAATTGAATCGCAAAAAAAACAATTATAGTTGGAACTGAATTTGGCATTATCAGGCCGATTGGTTTAGATTCATCATTACCAATCATTTGCTTTAAGATTAACCCAAGTACTATCGACTTATATACTAATCCTAAATTTGAAATTGAATTACCAAGGCTATCTTCTATTATTTTTGTTTTAAAGCCAGAGTTAAGAGTATCGAGTAAAGATTTATAAATATGCTCCATGATAAAAGACTATAGTTTTGTCGGGTTTGGCGCATCCCCATAGACTTCATTTGGATCAAAAGTTTTTTCGTCTTCTTTAAACTTAAGCTCAATATCTTGTTTAATATTTCCAACTGGTATGCTTCTGTAAAAACATGACTTATATCCAACGTGGCAACTTGCCTCCAAGCCCTTCAACTCAACCTTTAACCATATTGAGTCTTGATCATCATCAATACGTATGTCTTTTACTTTTTGAATTAATCCACTTGTGGCACCTTTATGCCACAGGCATTTTCTGCTTCTACTCCAGTAATGAGCCTCACCAGTTTCAATGGTTTTTTTAAGAGCTTCTTCATTCTGATATCCCATCATCAGTACATCCCCAGTGTTCGCATCTGTCGTAACCACTGGCATAAGACCATTTTCATCAAATTTAGGAGCTAGCTCACTACTCTCTTCTACTTGTTCTACTGTTTTTCTCTCTTTAAAAATATCTGTCATTTTTTTGCTCGCCAAGTTGTCTTACCTTTAACATCCTCTAATACTACATTATTTTTATCTAATTTCTCTCTAATTTCGTCAGCTCTCTTGAAATCGCTTGATTTTCTCGCTTCATCTCTTTCTTTTATAAGTGATTTTATATCTTCCTCAGATATAGAGAGATTTTCGTTCAAAGAGAACCACTCATCTTTTGATCTATTAAGAAGCCCTAAAATGTTTGCGCTGTTTAAAAGTGTTTTTGAGCATTTTATCTTCTGCAAATTTGAAATTGCCAATGGCGTATTTAAATCGTCTAGTAGTGGGCTTAAAACATCCTTAGAAATAGTGTCATCATTTGAATCGTATTCTAAATTTTTATAAAGTTTATTTAAAATATTTTTTGATTGCTCTAATAAACTTTCCCCAAAATTTATAGGTTTTCTATAATGGGTACTCATGAGTGCAAGTCTTATAACCTCTCCGTCGTAATTATCTAATAATTCCTTTATAGATATTATATTGCCAAGAGATTTTGACATTTTTTCTCCTTCCATTTTCAAATAAGCGTTATGAATCCAGTATTTAGCATATTTTGTATTTTTATTGGCACAACAACTTTGCGCAATTTCATTTTCATGATGCGGAAAAATTAAATCTTGTCCTCCCCCATGGATATCTATTTCCTGTCCTAAAAATTTATCAACCATTGCTGAACATTCAATATGCCATCCTGGTCTGCCATATCCCCATGGACTATCCCAACCAGGGTCATCGTTTTCCGATGGTTTCCAAAGAACAAAATCACCTGGATACTTCTTATAACTTGCGACCTCTACTCTTGCCCCGGATAACATTTCTTCCTTATTACGTTTTGATAATTTTCCATAGTCATTAAAAGAGGTTACGTCAAATAAAACATGTTTCTCGTTTTCATAGGCGTATCCATTATCTAAAATTTTCTGAATCATTAAAATTATATGCTCTATGTTCTCAGTTACTTTTGGTTCAATATCTGGCCTTAAAACAAAAAGACTGTCCATATCCTGATGATATATGTCTGTATACTTATTTGTTATGCTTGAAATTGGTTCGTTGAGTTCTTTTGCAGCATTATTAATTTTATCGTCAACGTCTGTAATATTCCTCACGTAAAGAACTTTTGGATAGATACTTTTTAATAATCGGAAAAAAACGTCAAATACTATAGCTGGTCTTGCATTTCCGATATGCGCATAGTTGTAAACCGTAGGACCACAGACATACATTTTTATTAGATTTTTATCTAGAGGTATGAATAGCTCTTTTTCTTTGGATAAGGTATTATATATTTTCAAATTCATAATAAATTGTCTTATTATACACTTTTAAATTATTTGAAAACAATGAAGTCAATTTTAATTTTAAACGCAACGATCATCAATGAAAACTCTCAAAGTGTTTCAGATATTTATATAAAAAATGGAAGAATTGAGGAAATATCAAGTGATTTATCTCATGTAGATGCAGATATAAATATTGATGGTGCTGGTAAGTACATTTTGCCTGGGATGATTGACGATCAGGTACATTTCAGAGAGCCTGGCCTTACAGACAAAGCCGATATTCGATCCGAATCCTTGGCAGCAGTAATTGGTGGAACAACAAGTTTTATGGATATGCCAAATAATAAACCACCAATTATTACAAACGAAGGTTTAGAAAACAAATTCAAAATTGCGGAAAACAGATCATTTGCTAATTATTCTTTTTATCTTGGTGCAACTAATGAAAATATAGATGAAATTAAAAATACAACTAAGAAAGCTTGCGGGATTAAAGTTTTCATGGGTGCCTCAACAGGAAATATGCTAGTTGATAATCCTAAATCTCTTGAGCAAATATTCATTCACGCGCCAAAACTTATTGCAACTCATTGTGAAAGTTCTCCCCTAATTGACAAAAATCTAAAAATTGCAAAAGAAAAGTATGGAGATAATATTCCGCTCGAGATGCATACAGAGATAAGAAGTAGAGAATGCTGCATAGAATCATCTTCATTAGCAATTGATCTTGCTAAAAAATTTGGCTCTCGTCTTCATGTTCTTCATTTGACGACAAAGGATGAATTAGATTTCTTCTCAAACAATTATGTTGAAAATAAATCAATCACTGCAGAAGTATGTATTCATCACATGCTTTACTCTAAAAAAGACTATGCAACAAAAAAAGGTTTTATCAAATGTAATCCATCTATAAAAGAAGAAGAGGATAGATTAGCTCTAATAAATGCTGTAAATAATAATGTTATAGATGTGATCGCGACAGATCATGCTCCTCACTTAATATCCGAAAAAACAGCTGAAAAATACGAAGATATACCAGCAGGCTTGCCTGTTATACAACACTCATATAGAGCTGTTTTAGAGTTTTATCATAATGGCATTTTCACTTTAGAGAAAATTATTGAAAAAGCATGCCATAATCCAGCTATATGCTATGACGTTAAAGAAAGGGGTTTTATTCGTGAAGGGTATTGGGCTGATTTAGTTTTGGTTGAGTTTCTAGAAAAGGGTGAAATTGATTCTACTATTGTTATGCATAAGTGCGGATGGTCAGCATTTTCAGATGTTCCATTTAAAACTAAAATTCACAAAACCATAGTGTCTGGGAATATAGCCTTTGATGCCGACACTGGAAAAATCCCAGAACACCCGTTTGGATTAGAATTAGAATTTAATAATTAACCTGTCATTTTAAGTTGTTGAATACTTTTTTGATCTTTATCAACTTCAACAACAATGTCACTTTTAAGAGATGATTGACAAGCGAGAATGTAGCCTTGGTCTAGCATGTCTCCATCTAATGTGTAAGCAAAGTCAGATAACTCTTTAACTTTCCCTTCCTTTAATACCGCTCTACAAGTTCCGCAGCCACCACTTCTGCATTCGCATGGCCATTCAACTCCAGCATTTTTTGCAGCTTGAAGTAGATTAATTTTACCATTTACTTCAAATGTTTCGCCAGTGTTAGCAATGGTTACCTTATAAACTTTATTTTTATCTCCGAATCCAAACATAATAATTCTCCTGTAAAAGTAAGTTACGATATCCCCGTCTTAAAAAAAAGTAGCCGGAAAACCGGCTACAAGTGTGCGGAGCTAGGTGCTCCAGGGGATGTACAAAATCATTTAACTTAACGACAATATAGCATAAATTTTAATAATGTACACATTTATCTATACAAAAATTAAAGAAAAAGTCCCTTATATTACAATTATTTATAAAAATACAAGTTATGTACAAATAAATATAAATAATACTTGATTTTTACTTGTATTTGAAATATTCTCTATACATGAACAATCACGAGCAAAGGCAAATGAATAATATTGAGCAGAATTACAGGATTGGTTTAACAACCCAAATAACTGGTATACGTCCAGAAACACTTAGAGCATGGGAAAGAA
Organism: uncultured Thiothrix sp.; assembly: GCA_902624655.1. Classification (GTDB taxonomy): domain Bacteria; phylum Pseudomonadota; class Gammaproteobacteria; order Poriferisulfidales. The sequence goes on along the minus strand of CACNYJ010000001.1, from coordinate 123,986 downwards.
GATATAAAGTTGTAAAACCTATAAGAACAGACGCAGGTGACAGGCTTTATACCCAAGCTGATATCGACAGACTTTTACTTATTAAGAAACTTGTTGATAACGGTGATGCTATTAGTGCCGTTGCAAACCTAAATTATGAGAATCTCGAAAAAAGAATCTCTAGTTGCAAGTCTGCTATCACTAGTTCTGGAAAAAACGATCTTAATTTCATTCTTCTTGGCAAAACTATCCTAGATAAAAAGAGTTTAGATAGTATGAGACTTAATATGATTGATGTTGTTCAAGATCCAAGAAATATAAAGTCAAATTATCATACCAAAATTGATTTCATTATTGCTGAAATACCAACCGTAAATCAGGGTACTTTTAAGGTTTTACAGAAGTTAATGAAACAATCAAAATCCTCAAAACTTTTGTGTGCATATGACTTTGGTAAAGAAAGCGATATCATGGCTTTAAGAACTCAAGATACGGGTATTACAAAATTGCCGCTTAACCATTCTGAAATAACAGACTGGTGTGCAAATAATTTTCCAAATTATATGAAGTCAGCCTCAACAGCTAGACTTTTAACAGACCAAGACATACATACTATTGTGGCTGCAGGAAGCAACATCAACTGCGAATGCCCTAAACACCTGGCTGATTTAATATTTAAACTTACTGCTTTTGAGAAGTACTCTTCAGAGTGCGAAGTCAGAAATGCGAAGGATGCTGAATTGCATAAGGAACTGGAGACTACTTCCGCAAAGTCTAGATATTTAATTGAAGAAGTTTTAATAAAGCTTGCTAAGGTCGAGGGAATCAAATACTAGCTGAAAATGAAATCACTAGTATTATTTTCTAATGATTTAAGACTTGATGATAATGATGCCATAAACGCATCAATATCCAATAGCGATTCATCATCATTCCTCTTTGTTTTTGACAAAAACCTATACGAGAAGACTCATGGCTCGGCAAATCTTTGGTGGCTTGAACAAAGTCTTAATAGTCTTTTTGCCAGACTGGAAGAGAGAAATATCCTGTTAAACATTATTGAAGGCGATTATATCGAAACTATTGTTAGGGTCGTAGAAAAATATAACATCGGCTCTATTTATTTAAATCAGAATAAAAATCCTGATTTTGCTAAAGTTGAAAAATTGTTAAAGAAAGAACTCGATAAAATGAATGTTGACTTTAATTCTTTTAATAAATCAACATTAGTAGATCCGTCAACTATTCTCAATAAAAGCAACGAACCATATAAAGTTTATAGTCCTTTTTACAAACACTGCAAGTCAATCTATGTTCAAAAGCAGGTTTTGAGTTTTCCAAAAGAACCCTTTAAAACTTTTGGTCTTGAAGAGAATCAGATGGATATAAGTCAAATCTTTTCAAGCAGGAAGACGGGTTGGTCAAAGAAATTTAAAAATTACTGGAATCCTGGAGAGCTAGAGGCAAGTAAGAAGCTAAAATCTTTTTTCAAGGGCTATTTATCTGAGTATAAAGATATAAGAAATTTTCCGGGTACTGCGGGTACATCGAAAATGTCTCCTCATCTTCGTTTTGGAGAAATCACCACTAATCAAATAATTAACTTCTTTAACTTTCACCAAGATCATATGCTTAGCAAACATGAAGAGCACTATATTAAAGAATTATATTGGAGAGAATTCTCTTATTACATTCTTCATCATTTTCCTTACGTAGTAAATAAACCATTTAATAAGAAATATGAGGACTTTGAGTGGGAAGAAAATTATGAAGAAAACTTAAGTCTCTGGAAAAAAGGCAAGACGGGTATAAGAATAGTTGATGCTGCTATGATTGAGCTATGGGAAACAGGCTGGATGCATAACAGAACAAGAATGATTGTAGCCTCCTTTCTAACAAAAAACCTTTTAATTCCTTGGCAAGAGGGTGAAAAATGGTTTAAAGATACGTTATTGGATGCAGACGTTGCAAATAACGTAATGGGTTGGCAATGGGTTTCTGGTTGTGGTACTGACGCAGCTCCATATTTTAGAATATTTAATCCGATATTACAGGAAGAAAAATTTGATCCTGATAATAGTTATACAAAAAAGTGGTTGAATAACTACAATTTATATACGGAAGACGGATCAAGTGATTTGCTAGTCGACAATAACTTAATCAAGCCAATTGTTGATCTTAAGGAAAGTAGAAATAAAGCCTTGGAGAGATTTTCTAGAATAAAATAGAAGTTTATTTGTATCTATTTTCAATATACTCAATTAATATTTTTTTAAAATCGTTTGTAATATTATCACCTTTTAAAGTAATTTTTTTTTCTCCATCAATGAAGACGGGCGCGGTAGGGTTCTCGCCTCTTCCAGGAAGACTGATACCAATGTCTGCGTGTTTACTTTCTCCTGGTCCATTTACTATACAGCCCATCACGGAAATTTTCAGATTTTCAACGCCAGGGTAATCTTTTTTCCAAACTGGCATACTTTCTTTAATATGCTGATCAATATCAAAAGCTAATTTTTGGAAATAGTCACTACTTGTTCTTCCGCATCCAGGACATGAAGTAACATCTGGTAAAAAATATCTTATACCTAGGCTTTGTAAAATTAATTTTGCAACACTAACCTCTTTTGTTCTATTTCCATCTATATCAGTAGTAAGCGATACTCGGATAGTGTCCCCTATTCCATCTAACAATAATGGACCAAGAGCGCATGAAGAATAAACAATTCCCCTTTCATTACTTCCCGCCTCTGTTAGTCCCAAATGCAGAGCATAACTACACATTTCTGAGATTTTTCTATAAACATCAATAAGCATATTTACTTTACTTAACTTACAAGAAATAATAATTTGATCTTTTCTAAGTCCAATTGATTCTGCTAAACTTGCGTTTTCTAATGCTGATGTGATAACTGCGTCACACATTACATCATCGAGTGATTTTGGTTTTTTTAATTGATTATTTATATCTAATTTACTCGCCAAAAGCTCTTGATCTAAACTTCCCCAATTTACTCCAATTCTGACTGGTTTGTTTAACTTGCAAGCAGCTTCAATCATTGTTGTAAAATTTTTATCTTTTTTATTTTTTTTCCCAACATTTCCAGGGTTGATTCTAAACTTATCAAGATAAATAGCATCATCTTGGTATTTGTCTAATAACATGTGTCCATTAAAGTGAAAGTCCCCGACAATTGGAATATTTTCTCCAGCTTTGTCTAGTCTATCTCTAATAAAAGGAATTGCTTTTATTGCATCCGAATCATTAACAGTTACTCTTACCACTTCAGAGCCAGCTTTTGAAAGTGCGATAATTTGTTCAGTTGTTTTTTCTACATCAGACGTATTTGTGTTTGTCATCGATTGAACAATAATTGGATTGTCTCCGCCTATAAAGACGTTTCCTACTTTAACAGCATTTGATTTTCTTCTATTTATATTATTATTGCTCATGTATATTATTATCACATGAAGATTAGATAATTGGGAGTACTTATGAAAGGTATATTAGTGACAGGAACTGATACAGATGTTGGCAAAACATGGTTCATGCTTAAATTTGGCTCTCTCCTGAAGGGAAAAAATAGAGATTTTCATTTTCTAAAGCCGGTTGAGTCTGGGTGTATTGAGCCCGATGAAAGCGTAGTTCCAAAGGATGCTACTCAATTTTCTAGGCTGGAAAACAAGCCTTTGAATACAATTTGTAAATTTATGTTTAAAGCTTACGCGTCACCTCCTAAGGCAGCAAAAATGGAGAATAAAACCATAAGCCTTAATCAAATTATTAAATTTATTAATGAAAATAAGGATGATAGCAATGAGTGTATAAATATTGTCGAAGGATGCGGAGGATTTTTTTCTCCAATTGCAAACAATAAATTGACTGCAGACCTTGCAGCAGAGCTAAGGTTACCGATTGTGCTTGTTGTTAAGAATGCACTAGGATGTATAAATCACACTCTTCTCACCATTAAATCTATAGAAGAATTAAAATTGGATCTCAAACTCATTATTCTAAATAATATAAATAAAGATACGCCTCTCGATAATTTCGAAGAACTCTCAGGATTCACTGATATACCAATTATAAAATTAGGTTATAATGAAAACTTAAATCCAAAAGTATTAGAATATCTAGATTAAATGCCAGAATTACCAGAAGTTCAAACAACAATTGATGGAATAAAACCATTTTTAATAAATAAAAAAATACTAAGCTGTAAAGTCTCTGTTAAAAAACTGCGCTGGAACATACAAAAAAATCTTTGTAAGGATTTATTAAATTTAAAAATAATCAATGTTTCAAGAAGAGCAAAATATATAATAATTTCTGGGGAAAAATTTTTCCTTACTATACATCTTGGTATGACAGGTACTCTCAGGATTGCAAATAAACATGATGAGACTAAAAAGCACGATCATTTTAAAATTTTATTAAACTCTGGTAAGCAATTAAGATTTAATGATCCAAGAAAATTTGGTATGATATTTCTTTCAAAAGAATCACCACTAAAAGAAAATCGATTATTCCAAAAATTAGGTGTAGAACCTCTAAACAAAGAATTCAATACAAAGTTTCTTTATGAAAAAACTAGAAACAGAGTAATCCCCATAAAAAATTTATTGATGAATGCAAATATTATTGTTGGAGTTGGAAATATTTATGCTTCTGAGTCTTTATTTCTAGCCGGGATCAGACCACAAAAAGTATCTAGTAAATTAACAATGAAAAACTGCGAGGATTTAGTTCTTTCAATAAAAAAAGTTTTACGCAAAGCAATTAAAAAAGGTGGGTCATCAATAAATGATTATATTAATGCTGATGGTAAAAGTGGATATTTTCAATATGATTTTAAAGTTTATGGCAGAACATCACTGCCCTGCCATAATTGTCAAAGTGACATCTTACAAGTAAAGATAAATCAAAGATCGTCTTTCTATTGTAAGAATTGTCAAAAATAGTTAACTATTTCTTTTGCTGCTCATAGAACATTTGATTTAGTCTATGAGAATTTGCATCAGCAGCAGATATAGCTTGTTTTGCTGTCTCTTCAACCAACTCTAGTCTGTCTAACAAAGCTTGATCAGTTGCGCATCCTGATAATATAAGCGCAACGCCAGCTACTAGAAGTGTTTTTATTTTTCTCATTGAAGCCTCCTTATTATTATTTAAGCTTAAATTCCCCAAGGGGATTTTTTACTATATCAAATAAAGGTTACTAGTCAAAGTCATATAATAAAACTCAACAGCCTTTCGGCTGCTGAGATAAAGTTTAAAACAAAAAGGAGGACCGAAAATTCTTTAACAGAAATGCCGTCCTTGGCATACTTTCCCTATAAAAACAGTTATTTACCAAGGCATTGCTTATAAAGACAAACCGAAGCAACAACCCAAACTGTAAACATCAATAAAAGCTCTAACATATATAACTCCACTACATAGATAATAATAATAATATATTAGAATATAATAATATATTTAATTAATATGTCAACCCTTTATTTGCTGAATTTTCTTAGCAGAGCATTTTTAACGTCATTACTAACAAAAGATGAGACATCACCGCCTAATTTGGCTATTTCTTTAACCAATGATGACGATAAAAAGGCATAAGACTCTGAAGGGGTAAGAAAAATGGACTCGATATTTTGGTTAAGTTTTTTGTTCATACTAGACATTTGAAATTCATACTCAAAGTCTGATACAACACGAAGACCTCTTAGGATAACTTTCGCATCTAGTTTCGCCGCAAAATCAACTAGAAGACCGTCAAAACCAATCACTTCTACATTTGTTAACTCTACAAGTGATTTTTTAGCTAAATCAATTCTCTCAGACGAAGAAAATAAAGTCTCTTTATTAGATTTTTCAACAACACAAACATATACCTTATCGAAAATATGTGATGCCGCTCTAGTAACGAGATCTTTATGACCATTCGTGAATGGATCAAAAGTTCCAGGATAAACTGCAATATTCATTTGTAATGTTCATTTGTAATATTCATAAAAAAAATAATTTATATTATATCATATTATGCTGAAGTAATAAGTAAGAAACGTCACCACTTTTTCCTTTTTTTTGTAAAGTCCAATTGTCAGGAATTTTATAATCTTTTAAAAAATCTTTTGTATAAGGAATTTCAATATATATTTTACATTTATCTTTCAAGATTATTGATGAACTTATTTTATTAATCATATTTTGTAACAAGTTTTCAGAAAAAGGAGGATCAAGGAAAATTATATCGACCATATCGTGAACGTGATCTTCAAATGAATTAGCATCTGCGTAAAGAATATTTATATTTTTTGCGGATAAAGCATTTTTTTGATTTATTAAACAATCAATAGTTTCCTTATCGTTTTCAAACATATATACATATTTAGCTCCTCTTGACGCTGCCTCGAATCCAAGCGAACCGCTGCCTGCAAACATATCAAGACATATAGATCCCTGAATATAATTTCGTAATAAGTTAAAAAGAGTTTCTTTAATTATTCCTTTTGTGGGTCTCAAATTATTCTTTTCAATAAAATTAATTTTTCGGCCACGCCATGTTCCGGCGATCAATTTAATATTTGATTTTTTGACTTTATTTCTTTGCTTTTGCATTACCAACTATCAGAGTAACAAGTGAATTAATATTAATTTCTTTATTAAAAGCATTAATTATATCTTTTTTGGTAATTTTAGAAATCTCAGATGTAAATGTTTTCAAATAGTCCTTAGATAAATTATAATAATTTATCATTGATAAATAATTTAAAATATCACTATTACTATCAATTCTTAAAGGAAATCCGTTAATTATTGAATTTTTTGCATGCTTTAGCTCTTCATCTGTAGGGCCTTCTTTTATAAATTCAGCAAGCATCTCTTGAATTAATTTTACAGATTTTTGTGCTTGATCTGCTTTTGTTTCAATACCTATTAAAAATGGGCCTTCCTCCTTTAATGGGTAAACATAACTGTACACTCCATAAGTTAATCCTCTTTTTACACGAAGTTCTTGCATTAATCTTGCACTAAAACCACTACCCCCAAAAACATAATTTCCAACATATAAAGGTAAATGGTTTTCTGAGCCCCTCTTAATTGAAACTAAGCCAACATATATGTGCGCCTGTTCTGAATTAAAATTTTTATAAATGTATTTCTCTTTTTTATTAATAGTTCTTATTTCGTTTATTGTTATCTTTTTCTTAGATTTATCTAGGGACTTGGAAATTTTTTCAGCTATAGCTATAACTTCTTTTTTTGGAAGTGAGGATACAATAGCAATTGAGGCATTTTTTGCATTTATATTCTTCTCATAAAAATCTTTGATATTTTTTCTACTAATTTTCTTCACTGAATCCGCATATCCAACTGAAGGATGTGAATAAGGATGATCTCCGTAGATTTCTTTAAAGAAAAGGTTTGAGGCAATTTCGCTTGGGTCACTTTGATCTTCTATAATTGTTGATATTGTTCTTTTCTTCTGCAAATTAACCTCATTATTAGGGAAAGAACTATCTGATAAAATTTCCAAAAACATTCTTAAAGAAGGATTAAGATATTTTTGCTGCGTTAATGATCTTAAGGATATAGAAGATCTATCTTTATTAACCGATGTATTAAATATTGAACCGTTTGATTCAAAAATCGAGGCAATCTCTTCAGATTTTTTCGCAGACGTCCCTTCATCGAGCAAGCTGTGAGTTAACATCGATAATCCTTTTTTGTCTCCATCTCTATTTGAACCAGCATCAAAGGTTATCTTAATATCAATCATAGGAATATTATCAGACTTAAAAAACAAAACCTTAATTCCATTTTTTGTTTCATAAGAAGAGATATTTACATCGGCTTTTGTTATGTTTGTGATACTCATAATTATTATAAAAAATGTAATTTTATATAAATAAAAAATTCTACTTTTCATCATTTACAGTAACTATTGTTTTTGATTTAAATACTAAATACTTTTTAGCTACTTCCCTTACCTGTGATGCTGTAACCTTATTAATATTTTCAGTATATTTTTCTATAAGACTAATATCACCGATTGAAGTTTTTATCATACCTAAAATTCTCGCTTGATAATCAATTGAATCTCTTTGGTAAACCTCCGAGGCAAGAACTTGGGCTTTAATCCTATCTAGCTCGCTCTTTTTTACAAGATTTTTCTTCAAATCATCTATGATTTTTTGGAGCTCACTTTGAATTTTATCTATTTTTTCTCCAACGATTGGATTTATATCAATTAAAAACAATGGATCATTTCTTGAAAACATTGAATAACCGGAGTCAGCATAACTAGCAACTTTCTTTTCCCTGACTAATATTTTCTGTAATCTAGAGTTTTGCCCGCTACTCAAAATACCCGAAAGCACGGACAATGCATAGCAATCCAAAGGATCAACATCTTTTGTATTTAAACTTGGTACTTTGTATCCCATAATAATATACGATGGTTTTCCTTTAATTTGAATTGATATTTCTTTTTCACCAAATTGCGGTGGTTCGTCTCTAATAATTCTGTTTTTAATTTTAACTTTTTCTTTTGAGCCATAATACTTTTTTATAAGGTCCATTGTTTTTTCAAAATTAATATCGCCTACAATAACTACAGTCGCATTATTTGGGGCGTACCAATTTTTATACCAATTTGATATGTCTATTTCAGTCATACTATTTAAGTCTTCCATCCAGCCGATAATCGGGTCATGGTATGAACTATTATTGTAAGCACTTGCATACAACTGCTCGTATGCAATGCCTTCAGGCTGATCATCAGTTCTTAATCTCCTCTCTTCTTTTATGACCTCAATTTCTTTCAAAAAATCACTTTTGCTGATAACAAGGTTATTCATCCTGTCTGATTCAAACTTAAGTGCTTCTTCTAAATATTGGGAGGGTAAAGTTTGATAGTATGCTGTGTAATCTTTACTTGTGAAAGCATTCTCTTTACCACCAAGTTTTGAGATGGCCTGTGAAAAAACTCCTCCGGGATACTTCTTGGTTCCTTTAAACATCATGTGTTCAAGAGCATGTGATAAACCCGTTTTACCACTGATCTCATCTGCAGAGCCAATCTTATACCAAATATGGCTTGTAACAACCGGGGCTCTCGTATCTTTTTTTAAAATTACATTGAGCCCATTATCTAATGTTTTTTCCATAACGTCAGCCCTCGAATTCGGCGTTAGAAATAAAGTTAATAATATGAAAACATTTACGCCGACTAAAAAATTAGTAATGTTTTTTCTTAAAAAACGATTCAAAATACTTCCTATAAATTTCTTATTAGTAATTATAATTTTATAATAGCATAAAAGGTTTTTTTAATAAGGTATACACTTTTTACCGTCCCGAAAATTTTTTGGTTGTCATCTAGCATATTAATTTAATATCTTAATTAACCCTTAGCTATCGAAAATATAAAAAATGTTTTTTTGACCAGCGTTAAAAACATTGTATAATGATTCAATTATATATAAATAATTGTTTTTAAACAATTTTTTAGATGGGATTGCTTATAATTAGCACTCTTGTATAATGAGTGCTAAGAAATTTTACTTATTGGTATTGGATCTGATGACTAAACAAATTGATTATAAACATACTTCGCTACCTTCTTGTACGGGTAGTATCGATACATACATTAGTCATGTAATGGCTATACCAGTTTTATCAACAGAAGAAGAAGTTAGTTTAGGATATAAACTCCAAAATTCTAATGACTTAGAATCTGCAAAGAAGTTAATCATGCATAACTTAAGGTATGTCGTATATATTGCAAAAAGTTACTCTGGATACGGATTAAATTTAAATGATCTAATTCAAGAGGGAAATATTGGTTTAATGAAAGCAGTTAAAAAATATAATCCAGAAAAAAATTTAAAACTTATAACTTTTGCAGTCTATTGGATAAAGTCAGAAATCCATGAGTTTGTTTTGAAAAATTGGAAAATAGTCAAAGTAGCGACTACAAAAACCCAGAGGAAGCTATTTTTTAATTTAAGATCTAAAAAGAATTCATTATCCTCTCTAACAAACGAAGAAGCCCGATCTATTGCAAGTGACCTAAAAGTTCCAGTAAAGGATGTTATGGAGATGGAAAAGAGAATGCTTAACTTTGATCTAGCAATAGATGAAACAGATAATGAAGAACAAACTTCACCACAAGTTTATCTTGAAAGTAACGAAATGAAACCTGACGAAGTTTTGGAATACGAAGAAAAAAATAATATAAATCAAAAGCTATACAGTGTTTTAGGAAACCTTGATAATAGAAGTAGAGATATTCTTGAAAGTAGGTGGCTATCTGAAAAAAAGTTAACGCTTGAAGATTTGTCAAAGAAATATGGAATCTCTAGAGAGAGAGTAAGGCAGATTGAAGCTGAGTCTATGTCTAAGCTTAAAGAAAATCTTTAAAAATTATATAACAAAACTAAATATCTATCTGCCAATAGAAATCCAAATAATGCTGAAAGATAAATAATAGAATAATCAAATATTTTATTTGATAAATAATTATTTTTAGAATATTGCATTTTTAAAACGTAATACAAAAAAAATAAATTTAAAAGTAAAGCTCCCGCTAAATAAAAATAGCTTGAAAACTTAATAATAAATGGCATAAAGCTTACAATTGTGAGCATAAAAGTATAAAGAGTTATATGTACTCTTGTATATTGTTCTCCATGTGTAACTGGTAACATTGGAATCTTAGCAGCAAAATATTCTTCTTTTCTATAAAGTGCTAATGCCCAAAAGTGTGGCGGAGTCCAAAAAAATATTATAAGGAACAAAATAATTGCTATTGAATCAACTTGGCCAGTCATTGCGGTCCAGCCCAACAGTGGTGGTGTAGCTCCTGCAGCACCGCCAATAACAATGTTTTGTGGGGTTCTTCTCTTTAAATACAAAGTATAAATAAACGCATATCCAATTAATGAGGCAAAAGTTAACCAAGCTGTTAAGGTATTTATAAAAAAATATAGAAGTAGAAATCCTGTTAAGGCAAGTATAAAAGCATAAATTACAACGTTTTTTGGCGCAAGAACACCCATGACAAGCGGTCTTCTCTTAGTTCTAAGCATTATGCTGTCTATTTTTTGATCTAGTAACTGATTTATTGATCCAGCAGATAATGACATTAAAGCAATGCCAAGGTTCCCAATTATAAGTACTTCAAAATTTAACGCCAGGGGGTTTGCTAGAAGCATTCCAATAAATGATGTAAATATCATTAAAGCAACAACCTTTGGTTTTGAAGATTCTACATATGCTTTAAAGTTATTCATTTCAAACATTTTAATTATGTATTATTTCTTATGCCCTTAATGAAAAATAATTGTGTTACTAAACACATTAATAGAAGAGCAGCATTTCCATTATGAGCAACGGCGACTAATATTGGTAATCCTAGTTTTATATTTAATACTCCCAATAGAACCTGAGTGCCTAAAAATAATACTAATAAGAGAGACAAAATTTTCTGATGTATAGAATTAATCGTAAAATAAGAAAATATTGATAAAAGTAAAACCATAATTGTCGCAAATATTGCCCAAGCTCTATGAGTAAAATGTATTGCAACTCTAGCTGGGGTATCAAGTCTTCCAAATTCGTAATTTAAATCCGTTGCTAGTTCAACTATAAATGCATTATAAAAATCCATTTGTGGCCACCATGAATTATTACATCGAGGAAAGTCAGCACATGCAAGAGCGGCATAATTTGTACTAGTCCAACCTCCAAGCATAATTTGCATAATCAAAACTATCAAAGTTGCAAAAGCAAAAAACTGAAGCCTTTTAATTTTTGCTATTGAAATGTTTAGGTTATTGTTAGTAATCTCTCCAAAATATGACGATTTGTTGTATCTTAAAAAAATCAACCATAGTAATGCAATAATTGTTAAGCCACCAACGAGATGAAGCATTACTATTAAGGGCTGTAATTGTAATGTTACTGTAAACATTCCCAAGGCGGCTTGAAAAATTACTAAGACAGACACGAAAAGAGATATTCCAAAAAGTCTACTTGCATTGTTTCTATAAAATATAAAAGAAATGATAAAGATAAAAATTCCAAGGAATCCTGCTAAGTATCGATGGACCATTTCTTTCCATGCTTTTGCTATATCAACAATTGATCCCTCAAAGGCACTTTCTGCGCTTGCAATCTCTACAGCATTATCTGGAACCCCAACAAGGAAACCGTAACAACCTGGCCAATCTGGACATCCTAGACCCGCATGAGAAAGCCTAACATATGCGCCTAAAGTGATTACAGTAAATGTAATAGAAATGACGAATAATAAATAATAGTTAAGTTTTGTCATAATAAGCCCTATCCTATTCTAGAAACTTTTAAAATTTTCTTAATGTCTTTTTTTAATCCTTCTGCGCTAAAGTCTTTATCGTAAAATATGAAAATATTCCCTAGAGGGTCAATAATATAAAGGTGATTTTTTTCTAAGTTTTTAAAAAAATCGTTATTTATTACTTTAATAAATCTAATCTTGTCATATTTTTTTATAATTTTTTCATTTTGCTCATTTTCAAAAATTTTACTAATAACGATTATATTCGATACTCTTGATCTCTCTCTACCTAATGATTCTCTTACTTGTTGCATAACGTATAATGTTGCCTCACAAAGTAAGTCGCATGTCTCGTTTTCGTAAACATACATAAAAGTCCACTTTTTTCTATCTAAAATATTATCGAAATCAGTTTCAGCATTTATTTTAATAACAGGATCAATTAAATTACCGTTTGATTTTGGTGGTGCAACTGGAACAACATCACTATATTTATACATAATGGTTGCCAGAAGAAGGGGTCCTAAAAAAGAAAAAACAATTAAAACGAGATAAAGTCTAGTTTTAATTAAAGAAAAATAATCTGTTTTATTATCCATCTTTTTTTCTCACATAGTATATAAAAATTAAAATTATAAGTGCAGCTGCCATACTGAACCACTGGAAGGCATATCCTAGGTGTTTACTGCTACTCATATGAATAATTGTCCACTCTCTATCAAAACCAAAATTGTTATTCTGGCCCAATCTAAAAATTACACCATTAATAATCACATTTTCTAAATCTAAACTTTCCGCTATTTTGTCAAAGTTCACCGCTTGAATGAGTCTTGGCCAGCTATCATCTATAAATATTTCACCAATAGTATAACTCTTCTCTCTTGGGTAAATATACCCTTCAATTTCTTGTACATCTTTTGTGATACTTTCGTCGTTCAAGAATTTAAAATTTTTAGGTATATCTTGCCTTGTTCCTTTCATAGGAATCCAACCCCTATCGATAAGGATTACTTCTCCGCTCGATATTAGCTTGAAGGGTGAAATAACATTGAAACCAGGTATTTTATTTTTGATTTTATTGTCTATTAAAAATACTTTATTTATATAATTCCCTTTTAGACGATAATTTCTGTAAAAAAGTTCTGATATATCTTTATTTAATATAATAAGTAAGTTTTCGGTATCAGTTTGCTGTCTGGATTGATAAAGATTTACGATATCATCCTTTTCTTCTGCTCTATCTAATTGCCAAAAGCCTAAAGATAAAAATAAGGATATACATAATACAAAAATGATGATAGAAAGTAACTTTAATTTCATTTAAATTTTTCTATGTTTAAAATAATATTCATTGTTCTGTTTACGCTAATAATAATAAGTCTATTTAGCTCATTATTTTTCTTAGTTAAGGACAAGGGTAACAAAAAAAGAGTTGTAAATGCACTGAAAGTTAGAATTGGTTTATCAGTTGTGCTATTCATAATACTTATCTATATGTATACAAATGGTTACATACAACCACATGGAATAGGTCAGTAATCAAATCCAATATACAAAGACAAACAACCCTAACCAAACAACGTCTACAAAATGCCAATACCAAGCTACTGCCTCAAAAGCAAAGTGATTTTTTGGATTGAAATGGCCGTAAATACATCTAGCTAAAATAACTATTAGCATTATTGTGCCAATTGTTACATGAAAGCCATGAAAGCCGGTAAGCATAAAGAAGGTTGATCCATAAATACCACTTCCCATATTTAAATTTAGATCGTTAAAGGCGTGCCCGTATTCCAGTGCTTGAAAGTACATAAAAATTACTCCCAAGGCTACAGTTAGGCCCAAACCAATTATAAGTTGGTATCTTTTCATATCCTTCAGCGCATGATGGGCCCACGTTAGAGTAACCCCGCTAGTTAAGAGAATTGCGGTATTGAGTGCCGGTAACCCCCAAGCCCCCATAACTTGAAATTCTCCACCAATTCTACCCGGGCCATTTGCATCTAATGGCCAAACAGCCTCATAATTCGGCCATAAGAAAGTATTTGTAGCTAGTCCTGATCCTTCTCCACCAAGCCAAGGTAATGAATATGTTCTTACGTAAAAAAGAGCACCAAAAAATGCTGCAAAAAACATTACTTCAGAAAAAATAAACCATATCATTCCCATGCGAAAAGAAGTATCGACTTGCGCGTCGTATAGTCCTTCTTCACTTTCTGCAATAACGGTACTGAACCACCCAACCATCATATAAACTATGAGAGCTAAGCCAACAAATAAAACGTATTTCCCACTTGGGTTACCATTTAATAAAGAGGAGCCTCCCACCAAAGCAGTGCAAACTGCGATAGTTGCGATTATAGGCCATTTGCTTGAGTGGGGTACGTAATAGCTTCCTGAATCTGACATTTATTAATCCCCTTTTTAGTTTTTCTTTGAAACTTCTATAGCCTCAAAAAAAGAATAAGATAATGTTATTGTTTTTATTCGTTTAGGCATTTTTTCATCAATCGCAAAGTACAGAGGTAGTTCAACTACTTCTCCAGGTTTAAAAGTTTGCTCTTCGAAACAAAAGCATTCAAGTTTCTTTAGGTACTTAGCAGCTTCATTCGGTGATACACTTGGTATAGCTTGGCCAATAATTTTCGATTTAGATTTATTTGTTGCAACGTAAACTGTACTGTAAACTTTCCCAGGTGAAATAATCATCTCAAACTCTTTTGGTTTAAACTCAAGTTTATTTTTATTAACTTCGTGTGAAATGAACTGAATATTTAATTTTTCCGAGCTAACGACTTCAGAGAAGGTATTTGCTTTTTCTTTTAAATTTGAAGTATTACCATTTAAGCCGGTAACATCGCAGATAATATTGTACAAGGGTATTAATGCAAATGAGAAAAAAAACATGAAAACACAAATAAAAACTAATTTTTTTACAGTACCCATATTTAATTTGTTATCTTTCACTTATATCACCTATTTAACATTAAGAAGTAGAAACCAAAATAAATAGTCAAAGCAACAATTATTAATGAAATGGTTGTTATCTTAACTTTTTGCCTCGTTTCCAAAAAACACTCCTAAACTATAGTAAAATTATTTTATAACCGGAGGCGTATTAAACGAATGATAAGGTGGAGGTGAAGATAATGTCCATTCTAAACCTTCTGCGCCTTCCCATACTTCGTCAGTTGCCTTTTCCCCACCTCTAATTGTTTTAAATATCAAATATACAAAAATAAGTTGAGCAAATCCGAATCCAAAAGCACCGATACTTGCAATCATATTATAGTCTGCAAATTGTAATGAATAATCAGGAATTCTTCTCGGCATACCAGCTAGTCCTACAAAATGCATTGGGAAAAATGTTAGGTTCACAAAAAAAGTCGAAAGCCAGAAATGAACTTTACCAAGGGTTTCAGGGTACATATTTCCTGTCCACTTTGGTAACCAAAAATACACAGCAGCCATAATTGCAAAAACGGAACCTGGTACTAAAACATAATGAAAGTGAGCCACCACAAAATAAGTATCATGGTACTGAAAATCTGCTGGTGTTATAGCTAGCATCAATCCAGAAAATCCACCAATAGTAAACATAACTATAAATCCAATTGCAAATAACATCGGGGTTTCAAAGGTCATTGCACCCCTCCACATTGTAGTTACCCAATTAAAAACTTTTACACCAGTTGGTACCGCTATTAACATCGTTGCAAGCATAAAGAATACTTCCCCAGCAAGAGGCATTCCGACTGTAAACATATGGTGTGCCCAAACAATAAATGATAAAAATGCAATGGATGCAGTTGCATAAACCATAGAGCTATATCCAAATAATGGCTTTCTTGCAAAAGTAGGAATTATCGCAGAGACAACTCCAAATGAAGGTAATATCAATATATAAACCTCTGGATGACCGAAAAACCAGAAAATGTGCTGGAACATAACAGGATCGCCACCGCCAGCTGCATTGAAGAAACTTGTTCCAAAAAATTTATCAGTCAATAACATTGTAACTCCACCCGCGAGCACTGGCATTACTGCTATAAGTAAGAATGCTGTGATTAACCATGTCCAAACAAATAAAGGCATTTTCATTAAGGTCATTCCAGGCGCCCTCATATTTAATATTGTTGCAACAATATTAATTGCGCCCATAATTGAAGATAGTCCCATAAAATGAATAGCAAATATCAAAAAGGGGAATGCATCACCAGTTTGAAGGCTGAGAGGAGGATAAAGCGTCCATCCACCAGCAGGTGCTCCTCCGTCCATAAACAATGTTGAAAGCAACATTGAGAATGCAAAAGGCATAATCCAAAAACTATAATTGTTCATTCTTGGTAAAGCCATATCAGGCCCACCTATCATTATTGGTATCATCCAATTAGCTAATCCAGTAAATGCTGGCATTACCACTCCAAATATCATGACTAAAGCATGCATCGTTGTCATGGAATTGAAAAATTGTGGGTCTACAAACTGAAGGCCTGGTTGGAAAAGTTCGGACCTTATAACTAAAGCCATCAAACCGCCAATAAAAAACATTATTAGAGAAAACCAAAGATATAATGATCCAATATCTTTGTGATTTGTGGTTGTTAGCCATCTCATTATCCCTGATGGATGTTCATCATGATGTGTATCTTTTACAACCGTACTCATATATCTCTCCCTTTATTTCTCCGTTGAAGCTAAATCTGTTGATTCAACCTTACCGCCATTTGCTAACCACTGATCGTACTCATCTTGTTCGACAGCCTCAATAACTATTGGCATAAATCCGTGGTGCCTTCCACATAATTCAGCACATCTTCCTCGATATATTCCTGGCTCTTTGATAACAACAGCCATTTCATTTATAAAACCAGGAATTGCATCTTTTTTTAATGCAAGATCAGGAACCCACCATGCATGTAATACATCATTCGAAGTTAATAAGAATCTAATTTTCTTATTTATTGGAAGAACCAGCTTTCTATCAACCTCTTGAAGATAATTAATATTCTTTTCTTTTTGGTTATAAATCTCTTTATAAGGTGTTGAAAGTTTACTATAAAAAGATACATCAGTATTTAAGTATTCATACTGCCAAAGCCATTGATAACCAGTAATTTTTATATGTATTTCTGAATCACTAGTGTCATACATTTTGATAAGAGTTTTGGTCGCTGGGACAGCCATTCCAATTAAAATTGCAAAAGGAACTATTGTCCATAGAAATTCTAATTTTGTACTTTCGTGAAATGTAGCAGGGGTCACGCCTCTTGATTTTCTATGTTTTAATATCGACCAGAACATCGCTCCAAATACGAGGACTCCTATCACGATACAAATATATAAGATCAACATGTGAAGTCCATAAACTTCGTTACTTATATCTGTAACCCCTTTAGGCATGTTCAAATCCAGCCACCCGGCATGTGCTGGCAAACTCAGCAATCCTAATGCAATTAAAAGAGAGACTTTTTTCAGATTTAAAAAATTCATTAACCTATTCCATTTTTATTAAGTGAATCATTGAGCATTCTAGCAAGCTTCAGTCTTTCCTCATCTTCCAACATAACGCCAACTTCCATTTCTCTTCCTTTATATCTAATAAAAAGCCTATGCGAATGCCCTTTGAGCTTTGGTTTACTCAGAACGACAGACGCCCAGTACTTATTAACTTCAAATTTACCCCTATTTTGCCTGTATTTAGATGATATATTCACTGTCTCATCAAATATCTGAATTTTTTCGTAAAGTGAATTATTATGGCAGCAGTATAATAACACAATTGCCAACAAAATCATCTCAAAACCAGCAAAAGGCAAGATAAACCAATATCCTTTTAAAAGAAATAAAGCTGCGATTGTCATAGATATCAGGCCAATGAGAACTATAAAAAGAATATTGCCCTGAAAGGACAAAGAATTATTACCACTAATGATATATTCCTCGCACTCTTCAACTCTTCTAGTAATCATAATATCTACTATATTTGAAAAATCTATCTTATTAATCTATAACAAAATTGTACAAATATTATAACAAATTTTGATAAAAAAAGGGTCTAAGAAGCCTAAAATAAAGGAAATTTATGGTTTTTAAAAAAAACAAAATATGACTCTTTTTTCGTCAAGACGAATCAAAATTTTAAGCCTAAGAAAAAATTTATTCCTCTAAATTATGCCTGTCGATCGAAGCTTTTGCTTCCTCGTTTGCGTAGAATTTTCGAATATTTTCAACAGTTTCAGTTCTATTTGCTCCAGAACCGACTAAAACATTTCCGTTTTTATCTACGCCCCATAAAATGTAGGCCGTAAAATCCTTCAAATCATCAGGAAACTGATCGCTATGAGGAACGCCGGTGTGTTCTACTCTATCGCCTTTCTTTCTTAATTCTTGTTTTATACTTAGGAGAGTTTTTTTTAAATCGTCAATGTTTTCGCCATTCCATTGACCAACAACCTCACCATTTTTTGAAATTATATCATCAGACATTAAATTACCCCTAATATTTTTGAGGGTATGTTACTACAATTACGTGTTTCTTTCTACTAGATGTTTTTAAATTCTTTTTATTTATAATTTATCTATTAAGATTTACAACATTGAATTTTTTCCAAGCTGAGCCATAAATAACCTCATAAGTTGCCGGAAAACTGTCGCTCTGGTTCTTGAATTTTTCATACTCCATGTACATGAGCTTCATTTTATTTTTGCTTAAAAGTCCATTCGTTTGTTTATTATCGTGTGTGACATGAGATCCAATATTTTTAAGATCAACCTGAAGTTGTTTTACATTTTCATAATTAATAATAATCTTTTCCGAATCTACAACTGTATCAATAAAATTTAAAGCAAGCATAAGATCTCCTAGGTCATGCATATCATAGAACTCATTTACATGTTTTGCGTCATCTACTTGAGCCCAAGCAGAACGGAGCTCAATTAGAGTATCCGGACCATATGTCGAAAATAATAATAAACCACCTGGTTTCAGAATCCTGTACATCTCTTCAAAAGATGATTTTATATCTAAATCCCAATGAAGTGCTGAAGAAGAATAAACAAAATCAAATGCGTTATCTTTGAAAGAGGTTTTTGTGAAATCTCCGCAAACAAGAAATGTGTTTTTTTTTCCTGCATACTCAAAATTTAGTGATTGAAAAGACTTATCAAACATATAAAATTCTGAATTTAAATAAAGCTCTTTGAGTTTTTTTGTTCCAAGCCCAATCCCGGAACCAATATCTATGATTTTTTCTGGAGATATGCTTATTAAAGATAATCTCTCCATTAAGCGTGAAACAATTTCTTTTTGAACAATTGCTGAATTTAAATAATTTTCAGAAAATCTTTTTTTATCAATTTTTTTCATAAAAATCCCTTTAATATTTTATTAAACTGACTGGCATTCGTAACAAAAGGAATGTGCGATGAACCTTTTATAATTTTAATAAGCGAATATGGCTCGTTATCTTTAATATAATTAGCGATATTTTTGGATGAAATTAAATCTTTTTCACCGTAAATATATATTTTTTTTATATTACTATTTTTTTCAAAATTTTTGTATTTGTATTTTTCTAAAATCTTTAGACCTAAAATTAAAGAAGATGTTTCAATATTCAAAGCATCTTTAATATTTTCAGAAATAATTTTATAGTATTTTTTCTTGTCTTCGATATCTCCCAAAACCAGAAGATAAAAATTTTTAATAGCCAATTCTTTATTAATATTTAAATTCTCTTTTAGCTCGAGGACCTGTTTTCCCTCAAGTCCGTGTGACCATGACTTATCATTTAAAAATTGCGGATTATACGAGATAAAAACCATTTTTTTTAAGTTGATATTTATCAAAGACTCTAACTCTTTTGCTAAAAAACATCCGAGAGACCAAGATATGATTAAATCAAAATCCCCATGTTCGCTAATTAATTTTCTTGCTGCTTCTTTTAAATCACCTTCGGACGTCTTGATGCAATCATATAAATTAACCAAAATACAATTTTTTTTGTTAATGCCATCAAAATTTCTATCCCATATTTGTCTTGTAAATCCCCAGCCATGTATGAGAAGAATTTTTCTATATTTTTCTTCGATTATATCTTTATAATTGTTCATAAAAAATAGTATAACAATTATAAAATTAGAGGGTGAAATTGAGTATTTTTTACATGACCTGTTTATTATTTGTACTTTTCAGTTATTTAGCTGGATCTACAAATGGTTCAATTATTTTTTCAAAATTTCTGAAGCAAAGAGACCCAAGGGAATATGGCTCAAAAAACCCAGGCGCAACAAATATACTGAGATCTGGCAATAAAATTCTTGCGCTAGCTACTCTAATTTTTGATATGTCAAAGGGTTTCATCCCAGTATTTATAGCCTACTTTTTTATTGACTCAAAAGCTTTACTTCAAATTATTGGAATATGTGCCGTTTTGGGTCATGTATTCCCAATATACTATAAATTTAGAGGTGGGAAAGGCGTGGCAACCTCTTTTGGTGCTATTCTAGGTTTTGATTTGATTTTGGGATTAATTTGTCTGCTTACTTGGCTAATAACGGCATTTCTATTTAGGTACTCAGCTTTATCTGCTATAGTTTCATTTATTTTTTTACCTATTTATACATGGTTCAGCTATGAAAGTATTTTGATAACCTCCTTATATTTTATGTTGGCACTTGTAGTAATATATATGCATAAATCAAATATTAAGAATTTATTAAATAACACAGAAACAAAGATTGGCAGCAAAAATTAAAAATAATCAAAGAAAAGATATGGCAAATGCGATCAGAGCTTTGTCAATAGATGCTATAGATAAAGCAAAATCCGGTCATCCTGGAATGCCTTTGGGGATGTCTGATATTGCTCAGGTTTTATGGGCCGATTACCTTAAGCATAATCCAAAAAATCCAAACTGGTTTAATAGGGATAGGTTTGTTTTGTCGAATGGTCATGGATCAATGCTGTTATATAGCTTACTGCATTTGACTGGTTATAATTTGAACATCGATGAAATAAAAAACTTCAGACAGCTTCACTCTAAAACTCCCGGACATCCAGAATCCCACCTTACAGAAGGAGTTGAGACAACTACAGGGCCTCTTGGGCAAGGTTTAGCAAATGCTGTTGGTATGGCAATCGCTGAAAAGACTTTGGCTTCCCAGTTCAACAAACCTGACAATATTATTGTCGATCATAATACATACGTATTTACTGGAGATGGTTGTTTGATGGAAGGGATATCTCATGAAGTTTGTTCTCTTGCGGGCACATTATCACTAAATAAACTAATTGTTTTTTATGATGATAATAAAATATCTATCGATGGAAATATTGAGGGTTGGTTTACAGACGATACAGCAAGAAGATTTGAATCCTATAATTGGAATGTAATAAAAAATGTAAACGGACACTCAACCGAGGAAATATCAAGCGCTATTGATAAAGCTGTAAGTTCAAAAGATAAGCCGACTCTTATATGTTGCAGAACAAAGATCGGTTATGGTTCGCCAAATAAAGAAGGGAAAGAAAGCTCTCATGGTTCTCCTCTTGGAGAGCAAGAAACTAAACTTACAAAAGAGAAAATTGGATGGGATTATGAAGCTTTCGAAATTCCAAAGCATATATATGATGCTTGGAATAACATTAAAGAAGGAAGCAATTTAGAAAATAACTGGAATGATAAATTCAGTAAATATAAAAAAGAATTTCCAGCAGAGGCGAGTGAATTTGAGAGAAGAATTAATTCAGATCTACCAAATGATTGGCTTGACAGCTCACAAAAATTTATAAAATCCTGTAATGATAATGAAGAAAGCATAGCTACAAGAAAAGCTTCGCAAAATTCGATAGAAGCGTATGCCAAAATCCTGCCAGAGATGATTGGCGGCTCAGCAGATCTTGGTGCATCAAATCTGACTATGTGGAGTGGTTCTAAAGACATCAAGACCTTTAATGATGGTAATTATGTAAACTATGGGGTTCGCGAGTTTGGAATGTCAGCCATAATGAATGGCATTAGTGCACATAGTGGTTTTATCCCTTATGGAGGTACTTTTTTGACATTTGCTGACTATTCGAAAAATGCAGTTAGAATGTGTGCAATTATGGGATTAAAAAATATTTTTGTATTCACACATGATTCTATTGGACTTGGCGAAGATGGCCCCACACATCAGGCAATCGAACAAATAAATAGTCTTAGAGATATGCCAAATAATACAGTCATCAGACCATGCGATTCTCTTGAAACTGCTATGGCATGGAAATATGCGATCGAAAATAAAGAGGGACCTACATGTTTAATTTTATCTAGACAAAATTGTGATTTTCAAAAAAGAACTAGCGAACAAATAGTAAAAGTAACAAAGGGCGGTTATATCTTAAAAGATTCAAAAAACTTCGATATAATAATTATAGCTACTGGGAGCGAAGTTGGAATAGTAATGCAAGCTGCTTCTGACCTTGAAAAAAAAGGTATAAATGTAAGAGTTATTTCAATGCTATCAACAGAAATATTTGACAGACAAGAAGATAATTATAAAGAGTCTGTACTGCCTTCGAATTTTGATAATAAATTAGCAGTCGAAGCTGGCTCAACCTCTTTTTGGCATAAATATGTTGGATCAAGTGGAGATATTATCGGGATTAATTCTTTTGGAGAATCAGCTCCTGGAGACAAACTTCTAGATTATTTTGGTTTTTCTGCTAAAAATGTTGTGGAGAGAGCAGAAAAGCTCCTGGGAAAATAAATCTATAAAGGAAAAAAAATGACTATAAATATTGGAATTAATGGCTATGGAAGAATTGGTAGAAATATTCTTAGAGCGTTATACGAATCCAAAATTCATAACAATTTAAAAATTGTTGCAATTAATGATGTTGGAGATAACTCAGTAAGTGCACATCTAACAATGTATGATTCCGCCCATGGTAAATTTAATAAAAAAGTTTCAGCTGACAAAAATTTTATGTATGTCGGTGAAGACAAAATAAATATCACATCTGAAAGAGACCCAAGTAAAATATCATGGAGTAAGTATGATGTTGATTTAGTTTTCGAATGTACTGGAAAATTTAATTCTAAGGAAGAGACAGAAATACACTTAAAAAATGGTGCGAAAAAAGTTCTAATATCCGCTCCTGCAAAAAATGTCGATGCAACAATTGTTATGGGTGTAAATGATGAAATACTTGCGAAAAACCATACTATAATTTCGAATGCTTCGTGTACAACTAATTGTATAGCTCCAGTCATAAAAGTTATAAATAATAATATTGGTATAGAACATGGTTTGATTACAACAATCCATTCTTTCACAAATGATCAAAGACTAACTGATGCAAATCATAAAGATATTAGAAGAGCTAGAGCAGCAACTCAATCAATGATACCCACAAAAACAGGTGCTGCAAAAAACGTTGGGTTAGTGATCCCTGAACTTAATGGAAAGCTAGATGGCTTAGCTATGAGAATTCCAACAGTAAATGTTTCAGTCGTAGATCTCGTCATAAGAACAAAAAAAGATACCTCTATTGAAGAAATAAATGAAATTATTCTTAACTCATCAGAAAACGAGATGAAAAATATTATTGCCTATAATGATATACCACTTGTTTCAGTTGACTTTGGACATAATTCCGCTTCAGCTATATATGATTGTAATCTATCAAAAGTTATGGATAAGAGACTTGCAAAACTTTATATCTGGTATGACAACGAGTGGGGCTTTTCTAACAGAATGCTAGATGCCGCAATTGCTTTTATGAATGCAAAATAATGAATTATTATAACGAACTTGTTAATACGGATATTCAAGGAAGAAATGTGTTGCTGCGAGAAGACCTGAATGTCCCGACTGAAAATAGAGAAATTGTTAATGACGAAAGAATTAGAGCTGCAATACCAACTATAGAATACATACTTTCGCAAAATGCGAAATTATCTATATTATCACATTTTGGAAGGCCAAAAAGTGGTGCATTTGAAAAAGAATTTAGCTTAAAAATTGTTGCGGAAAGAATATCTAAAATTATAGATAAAGAAGTTCACTTTGAAGAAATACCCATAAGTGAAAAATCGCCAGATTATAGAAATGAAATAACCCTGTATGAAAATACAAGATTCCTAAAAGGCGAAACTACTGGTGACGATAGTTTGGCAAAAAAAATGGCTAAGAACTGTGATGTCTTTGTAATGGATGCTTTTGGTACTTGTCATAGAAAACACTGCTCTACCTTCACAGTCTCAAAGTATTCTCCAGTAACATGTGGGGGTCTTTTGTTAATGGAGGAGATAAAAAATCTTGAAAAAATATTTAATCAACCAAAAAAACCTCTTCTGGCAATTATTGGTGGTGCAAAAATTTCAACTAAATTAAATGTTTTAAGAGAATTAATAAATAAAGTTGATGCAATAATTGTAGGTGGAGGAATTGCAAATACTTTTTTATTAGGCTCAAACTTTTCTGTGGGAAATTCTTTATCAGAAAAAAGTATGGTTGAAAACGCAAAGGAAATCATAAAACTTGCTATGGAAAAAAATATCCAACTTCCTTTACCCTTGGACGTTGTTTGCGAAAATCAAAAACAAATTAATATAAAAAAAGTAGAGGATATAATTGAAAATGACATTATAAAGGACATAGGGCCAAAAACTTCACTAAAATATAAAAAACTTATTGAAGAAGCTGGTACAATATTATGGAATGGGCCTGTAGGAATGTTTGAAAAATCATCTTTCGAAAGTGGGACAAAAAACATTGCTGTCTCAGTTTGTAAAAGCAAAGGGCTTTCAATTGCTGGTGGGGGGGATACAATTTCTGCGGTTCAAAAATTTTCAAATATTGATGAAATAGATTATGTTTCGACTGGTGGTGGTGCTTTTTTAAAGTTTCTTGAAGGAGAAGAATTACCAGGAATTAAGATAATAAAAAAATTATGACAGCA
The DNA here is from genome assembly GCA_902624655.1 of uncultured Thiothrix sp. GTDB lineage: Bacteria > Pseudomonadota > Gammaproteobacteria > Poriferisulfidales. The sequence continues at coordinate 98,735 of CACNYJ010000001.1, read as the reverse complement.
ATTAATGACTCAACTTATAGACAAACTAAAATAATAGCTACTTTAGGTCCATCCACATCCTCAAAAAAATCAATTGAAGGACTGATTGACGCTGGAGTTGATCTTATAAGATTGAATTTTTCTCATGGGGATAAAGAGTCTCATATAAAGAGAGCAAAGCTTGTTAGAGAAATAGCAGATAAAAAACACTATCATGTTGGTATTGTTGGGGATCTGCAGGGGCCAAAAATCAGAATTACTCGTTTTACTAATTCAAAAATTGACTTAAAAAATGGCGCGAAATTTACAATTGACTACAATCATCCTTTCGATAAAGGCACCGAGGATATTGTTGGAACAACTTATAAAGATCTCGTAGGACAACTTGATACGAACGACATACTGCTTCTAGATGACGGAAGAATAGAATTAAAAGTTGAAAAAATCTCAGGCTCAAAAATTATATCGAAGGTTATAAGTGGGGGCTTGTTATATGATTCGAAAGGTATTAATAAGAAAGGAGGGGGTCTATCTGCAGCAGCAATAAGTGAAAAAGATCATCAAGATATTAAGGTTGCAGCTGAAATTGGTGTAGATTATTTGGCAGTGTCTTTCCCAAGAGAAGCAAAAGATATAGAAATGGCAAGAAAACTTTTAAATGATGCTGGAAATGATGGGGGTATAATTGCAAAAATTGAAAGAGCTGAAGCATTAAAAAATATTGATGAAATTATTGAAGCATCCAACGCAATTATGATAGCAAGAGGTGACCTAGGTGTTGAGATTGGTGACGCCCAATTACCAGCAGTTCAAAAGAATCTTATTAAAAAAGCAAGAAAAAAAGATAAAGTGGTAATAACAGCAACACAAATGATGGAATCTATGATTACTAACTCTATCCCAACTCGAGCAGAGGTTTTTGATGTTGCCAATGCGGTAATTGACGGTACTGATGCGGTAATGCTATCAAGCGAAACTGCTATGGGAGATCATCCTGTTGAAGCTGTTGAGGCAATGAGCAGGATTTGTGAGGGATCTGAAGGCCAAAATCCCCTAACTATGAAAGGTTCAAACTACTCTATTGAAAATAAAAAGGTTGATAGAGCTATAGCAATGGCTTGCATGCTCACAGCCGATAATCTCAATCCAACTGCAATAGCGGCTATCACAGAGTCTGGCTCAACAGCATTATGGATGTCTAGGATAAATCATAGTGTTCCTATATTTGCATTAACTACCCATACAAGAACATTGCGAAAGGTAACTCTTTATCGAGGAGTTTATCCCGCTCGTATAAAAACTATTGATACAAATCACGAGACGGTAAACAGAGATGCGATAAATGTTTTGACAAATTTGAATGTTGCAAAAGACGATGATTTAGTAATAATAACCAAAGGAGATCTCGCTGGAATAGAAGGCGGAACTAATGCAATCAAAGTTGTTAGAGTGGGTCATCTAGCTGAGATATAAAAATAAAAAAAATGAATATTGATGTACTAAAGAAAATTGCAAAACAAATGGTTGATCATTCAAAAGGAATTTTAGCAATCGATGAAAGCCATGGAACATGCAAAAAAAGGTTTGATGCCCTAAATATTCCTGTTAATGAAGAAAACAGGAGGTTTTACAGAGACATGCTTGTTTCAGCAGAGTCCTTAGATCAGTATATTTCAGGCGCTATACTTTTTGATGAAACAATAAGACAAAAAACTTCAGATGGGTCATTATTTCCGCAGTTTTTAGAGAGTATTGGAATTCTTCCAGGTATAAAAGTAGATTGTGGAGCTAAGCCATTCTCATGCCATCGGGATGAAAAAATTACCGAGGGTCTTGATAATCTTTCGCAAAGAATGGAAGAGTATAGAAAGTTAGGTGCAAAATTTGCAAAATGGAGAGCGGTAATCACAATTGGCGATAAAATACCATCTAATGCATGCATGATTGCTAACTCACATGCTCTTGCGAGATATGCGAGTATATGTCAAGAATTTGATATTGTCCCTATAGTAGAGCCTGAGGTATTAATGGATGGAAAACACGATATAAAGAGGTGTTTTGAAGTAACTAATCAAATGCAGAACATTTTATTTGAAAGTCTCGATATGTTGGATGTAACTTTTTCTGGAATAGTTCTAAAACCAAACATGGTAACAGCAGGTTCAAGTTGTAACGATCAGGCTACTCCGGACGAAATCGCAGAACTCACAGTTGAGTGTTTAAAGAATAATGTCCCAAAAGAGGTTCCAGGAATTGCTTTTCTATCGGGAGGCCAATCTGATCAGGATGCATCAAATAACTTGAATAATATCAATAAAATTAATACTAACCCTTGGAAAATTACTTTTTCATATGGTAGAGCTCTTCAACTTGAAGCCATGAAAAAATGGAGTGGAAATAATAAAAATGTCGAAGATGCTCAAAAAATTATTAGTCGAAGAGCATATTTAAACAGTTTAGCAGCATCAGGCAAGTATGAAATTTCTATGGAAAAAGTTTGATTAATTTTCAGGTATTTGGCTCCAATTTTCGATTGAAAATTCACTACCAAAGTTTTTGGTTTGGTTATCCCATATAGAGTATCCAGTTTTTTTGTTTATTACAGCATTTGCAGCATCTTCAGGAGAGGCAAATGTTAACGTTGGCATTGAATTTATCCATAAATCCCATAAGCCAAGTGGCTCTTCCTTTATTTCAAAAACGGCTATTTCTGTTTTAATTCTATACTTTATATTTCCCATCTGAAAAACCCTCAAACTCTATAAGTAATTCCTCCCTACAAATATCCCCTTTTAATAAAATGTATTGATTATAACCAAGCATCTCGTCAAGCTTCTCCTTAATCCATGGTATATCTTTATTTTGTAATTTTGAAACATAGACTCTAGAAATATTTGTTTTATTATTTTCTACCTTGATAAAAGTTTTATAATTTCTTAAAGCTTCATCCAATTGTGCACTTAAATTTAGAGAATGCATTGATTCATAGCCCTTAATACTCGCCGTTCCAGATATAAATATTTTTTCTTTTCCGTCATCAATATTAAAAAAACTTACTGCTCTTGAAAACATAGGCTTTTCTTGAAAAATATCTTGAGGATACATATATGAGCTAACCTGTCTTTTATTTTCGATGACTTCGTATCTGTCACAGAAAACGGCTAAAAAGTAAATTAGAATTTTATTTCGTCCAATACCTATGGCAGTTGCAGCAGGATAGTTATGATTTTTAAAGTTTTTTTTATAAACTATTTCACGAGATTCACATAATAATGAATAGTTTGTCTTTCCATTATCATATTTTTTTAAAAGCTGAGGTAAATAATGCCAAATTTTAATGATTTTCATTTGATTTTTTTCTGTAACACTAAAAAAATCACTATAACTTTGAGTGATCTTTAATTTATTATCTTCAAACGATTTTTCAAGATCAATTATAGTTGAACCAAATAAATAGTTTTTACTCTTTGTAATATGTACGTTGTTAAATTTTTCCGAAATTGTGGGCTGGTTTATCTGCCATACTTCAAAAATATCTTTTTCACAATAATGTGTAAGCCCATTTGATAATATTCCCAAATTACGGCCAACGGATTCAGAGAATTTCATTATTGATAAAATATCTTCCCTTTCCTTGGGTATTTCATTTGTAAGAAAAATCTTAATTGACACAATGCATCTCTTTAGTTAATTATAAAGAATGATTTATATTTAATTTTTTTGTATATGTAAATAATTTAGATTACATTATAAATTAAATGTATATATAATAGTAATTAATTAATATATTAAACGATTTATTGGGAGTTTTTTGGTATGAATTTTAAAATATTTTTTCCACTTTTTATATTTTTGATAATCTCAGGTTGTAGCACGGTCGGAGAGGTATACGATTGGGCCTTTGACAACGACGGTGATGAAGAGGAGACTGTTATTACCGAGGAAAATAAATCTCAATATGAATATGTTACTGTGAATATCAAAGATAAGATCGCGGTAAAAGTTGCTGATCCTCTTGGGCCAAGAGCCACTGGCGTTGGTTGTGCAATGTGGAAAAGTAAAAGCGGAGAGAGTGGAAGATGTGCGTGGAATTCTAAAGGGCAATGTTTTTGTCCTGCCCCAGAGTAAGAAAGATTATTTTATTTTAGACTCTTTATAAATCACGTGTTTCCTTATAACGGGATCAAATTTTTTAATCTCAAGCTTATCTGGTGAGTTTTTCTTGTTTTTAGTTGTTGTGTAATAGTGACCAGTCTTTGCTGAAGAAACTAATTTTATTTTTTCTCTCATAATTTCTTAATTTCTTTTAATACAGTTTCAATACCTTTCTTTTCAATGATTCTAAGCCCCTTTCTCGAAACTCTTAAAGAAACCCATTTTTTCTTAGTTTCAAGCCAGAACCTATGCATTTGTAGGTTTGGCAAAAACCTTCTCCTTGTTCTGTTTTTAGCATGAGAGACATTATTCCCAGACATAGGCTTTTTACCAGTAACTTCGCATATTCTTGACATAAAACTCGCCTTCTCACATTAATAAGGTATGAAAAGATAGCAAAAATTGCATATCTATACAACATAAAAATTAATAATGAACTATAATTTGTCCCTATGGATAAAATTTTTCTAAGAGATCTTAAACTCAAAACTAGGATTGGTATATTTGATTGGGAGAAACAAATAGATCAAGTTATCAACATAAATATTGAGGTTGGTACAGACATAAAAAAGGCTGCTGAGACTGATGATGTTCAATATTCTCTTGATTATAAATCTCTCTCAATAAAGGTTAAAGACTATGTTAATGACAATCAGCATGATTTAATTGAAACTCTTATAGAAAATATTGCGCAAATGCTTTTAGATGAATTCGATATTAATTATGTCACTATTTCAATAAGTAAGCCTGGCGCAATCAGAGACTCGCAAGATGTTGGAATTGAAATTACTAGGAACAAAAAATCACCTACTTAAATTTCTTCCCCCATCGACATCAATGATTTGTCCCGTAATATAGTCAGCTTTATTAATCAAAAAAGAGCATGTATTCGCAATATCTTTTACATTGCCTTGCCTTTTAAGTTGAGTGCTTTCTATAATTTCTTGATGTTTCCCTTCGTATTCCTTAACTTCTGGCCACATTATAGAACCTGGGGATACACCGTTAACTCTCACTTCAGGGCCTAATTCAATTGATAAAGATTTAGTTAACATTTTCAAACCAGCTTTAGCTATAGAGTAAATTGGAAAATTTTCTAAAGGATTATCGGAATATATGTCAACAATATTAATAACGCACCCGGAATTGTTTTTTAACCTACTTTGAAAAATTTTTGATAAAAAATATGGGGCTTTTAGATTAACGTCATGCAAATCATCCCACTGTTCAACGGTAGACTCTTCTATTAGTGTCGGATAGAAAGTAGATGCATTATTAATTAATACATCAATATCTGACCATTTTTTACCAAGTTTTTCAGTTATATTTTCATAGTTTGCAAAATCTCTTAAATTGAAACTAAATGTAAATGCTGAATTTTCTCTATCAGAATTCATCTTCTTTACAAGTTTTTCCGCGTCTCCAGAGGAATTGTTGCAGTGGATAATTACATCCATACCTTCTGAATGCAGCTGAAGTGCTACAGCCTTTCCAAGTCTTCTTGCTGAGCCAGTGATTAACACCACCTTATTTTGTTTTTCTATATGACCGTTCATAATTTTATTATACTAGATTATTACTATTTCTAAAAAGTAAGTGTTAAGATTACTACGTGAATCTAACAAAAGAAATACATGCAAAGATTAAACAAGAAGGTTATATAACATTCGATGAATTCATTGACATGTCACTATACTTCCCAAATTACGGATATTACAATAACCCTAACACTGAATTCGGCCCAAAAAACTCTGATTTTATTACGGCCCCAGAGATATCTGAAATATATGCATGCTCGATATTAAAATTTTATAAAGATATAAGGAAACATAAGAAAATTGAAAACGTTTTAGAATTTGGTGCAGGTAGTGGAGAAATGGCCTTTAATTTTTTGAATAATTGTGATGCTAAAAATCTACCAAATAAATATTATATTGTTGAAAAAAATATTCATCTTATAGAAAAACAAAATAATAAATTAAAAAAACTTTCAAAAAATTTGTATGAAAAAATTGTTTGGGTTAAAGATATAAAAGCCATTGATGATGTTTTTATAATTGCAAACGAAATTCTTGACGCAATCCCAGCAAAATTTTTTAAAAAAGAAGATGACAAGTTTTTTGAAAAATCGGTAAAAGAGGAAGACGAAAAATTGGTCATTTCTCTGCTAGATTGTAAAGAACATTTACTAGAAGAGATATACAGTATTGAATCAAGATTAGGAAGTAAAATTCCGAATTCTTACTCATTCGAAATTAATTTTTTACAGGAAAAATTCTTATCTGAAATTTTTAATAAAATTAGTAATTTCATTTTATTGATAATAGATTATGGTTATCACGAAGAAGAATTTTTTCATCCACAAAGAAAAAATGGGACGGTGCAATTTTATAAAAACCATTCCAAAATAGAGGATATTTTTTCATACCCACATGGAAGTTTTGATATATCTGTAAGTGTAGACTTTTCAAGAGTTTTTAGAACTGCTCTTAACTATGGCATAAAACTTTACTCTTTTACTACACAATCACAATTTCTTTTGAACACAAATATATTAGAATTTGCTCAAAAAATTGAAGGCGAATTTGATAAAAATAATATATTAAAAACTCTTCTGTTTCCCTCTGATATGGGAGAGAATTTTAAAATTATGGTTTTATGTGATGATATTAGTGGTGAATTTCAATCTTCTTTTAAAGATTTTCGGCATAAGTTATGAGTGATTTTTTTCAATTGGTTGTTCTTTCATTTTTACAAGGTATTACCGAATTTTTACCAATATCAAGTTCTGCTCATTTAATAATTATTCCGAAGATTTTTAATTGGGGATCACATGGATTACTTTTTGATGTATCAGTACACTTCGGTTCACTTATTGCGGTTACTTACTATTATTTTAAGAACATAAGTTCATTTAAAAATATTGATAATTCTGGGGTACATATTGATTTTAAAAAAATAATTATCGGTTCTTTACCAGTTTTAATGATTGGGTTTTTTTTCCACGACTTTATTGATCATAATTTGAGAACTGTAGAAATTATTGCTATTACAACTATTTTATTTGCCGTTCCAATAATTTTTCTAGAATTATTCAAAAAGAGTAAAAAGAACATAGCAGAAATAAACTATTATGATATTTTAATCATTGGATTATTTCAAGCTTTAGCACTTGCTCCAGGTACATCAAGATCCGCAGTAATTATTCTTGCTGCATTACTTTTAGGATATACAAGAAAAAGTGCGATCATAATTTCTATAGTATTGTCATTTCCAGTGATTTTACTTGCAATGGTTTATAAAGTTTATACTGCTGGCGAAATTTTTTTGAATTTATTAAACTTAGTATATTACACTAGCGCGATATTTATATCTTTTTTAACTTCTTATCTGGTAATAAAATATTTTATTTTATATATAAATAAAATAGGATTTATTCCTTTCATGATTTACAGGATATTGCTTGGATCTATTTTAATCATTTTTTTTATTTAATAGATTGCTAATTAATTTAATATGAATATTTTCGACTTTAGATTTAATTTCTTCAACACTAAGTTTTTCTAGGTCACCATAATCAATTTTCTCATAAAGCAAAACCTGTATTTCTCTAAACACGCTTAATATTTCCAAATCTTTTTTATTATGAAATTCTAAAAAGTGACTAATTTGATCTAAGAAAACTTCAAGTCTTTCTGGTCGTCTGAAAGCATCAAGTTGATCTAAGAAATTTACTATTTCCTTACTATCAATTTTAAGTGAAATGAATTTTGTGCCAAACTCATTAAATAAAAAATATAAATCCAAAATCTTTTTTGGAAAACCAAAAAATTCAATAAAATTGATGCTAAAACCACTTATTGATAAAAATATGTTTTTCTCTATATCTATTTCAGAAAAATATAATATTTTTTCTTTTAGGTTTTCGTTATTAATTATTTCTGGGCAATAACTTTTAGCAAAATCAGTTTTTATTAAAGCCTCAAAAAACATCCATGGGTTATTCTCATTAAATACTTTTGAGATTTCATTCCAAAGTCTTTCTTTTGAAAGGGTCTCAATTTCATTATTATGTACAACTTTTTTCATAATTTTTATTGTCGAGTCATGAATTTTAAAACCATATTTCTGAAGCTTGGCATAAAATCTTGCAACCCTTAGGACTCTGAGAGGATCCTCAGAAAAAGCGTCAGAGACATGTCTTATAACTCTTTCTTCAATGTCTGCTAAGCCTCCATAGGGATCTATTAGCTTACCTTTTTCATCTTGTGCTATTGCATTTATTGTAAGATCTCTTCTTAATAAATCTTCTTCAAGGGAAACTTTTTTGTTTGCAGTAAACTCAAATCCTTTATGTCCGGGCCCAACCTTTTTCTCTACTCTCGCAAGAGCATACTCTTCTGAAGTATCTGGATGTAAAAAAACCGGGAACTGTTTACCAACTTGTTTATAGCCCAAATTTATCAACTCTTTTTGACTAGACCCAACTACTACCCAGTCTTTTTCCTTAGGCTCAATTCCTAATAATTTATCCCTTATAGCACCACCAACCAAATAAGTTTTCATATTTTATTCAGAATTTATGTAAGATGGTACTATTGTCTCTAAATCAGAATAAAAATTAAAGTCTGACTTACAATAACTGTCTATTTGACATGAGTTATAATTATCTAAAGAGAAAGGTTTGCCAGGAATAAATTCCATTACAAAAGCTTGCATTTTTGACATTTTTTTTGAAAGAGGAATTACTCTTATATTTCTATTTTTGATTTTGATTATAAGCTCTAAAATTTCTTTCAGTGTGTAAATTTTTGGGCCGCATAGATTATACTGCTTGTTGAAACTTTTAGTATCGTTAATAGACTTAATAATAAATTCAGAAATCTCCTCTACAAAAATGGGAGCAAATTTTGCATCATGACAAGCTAGAGGAAATAAGAAAGGAGCAAAATTTAAAAGCTCACTAAATCTTAAAATGAAACTATCATTTTTCCCAAATATTACTGAGGGTCTAAAAATTGTAATATTTGCAAATCTTTTTCCGTAAGTCATTAAATAACTGTCTGCTTCACCTTTTGTTCTTAAATAATGACTCGGGCCCTTTTGGTCGGCATTTAAAGCACTTACATGTAATATTCTTTTTATGTCATTTGTTTTACATGCTGTTAAAATTGACCTAGCAAGATCACTATGTGCTTTTTTAAAACCTTTGCCGCTATGACCTTTTTCATTTAAAATTCCGATTAAATTTATTAATACCTCTGTTTTTTTTGTACTATTTATTAGCTCCTCAGAATTATGTACATCTGCTTCAACTAACTTCACTTTTGGATAAACCAGAATTTTTTTATTTTTCTCTCGATTTCTAGTTATGATTGTCACGTTATGATCAGTTTTTGAAAGATGGTTGACTATTGTGCTTCCGAGAAAGCCTGTGCCGCCAAGCAATGTAATATTCATATTTAATCCAATTCTAAGATTTATTGTAATATCAACGTTTTATATATAATATTGTATTATATAATAATTATAATACTTCAATTACAAATATAATTAAATGCGTATAAAAACTATAATTTTCTTTTCATTTGCTTGCTTTGTTGTATCCGTTTCATATGCGTCTGATATTCATGAGAATTTTCAAAATGCAAACAACTTAATACTTTCAGAGAAATTTAGAGAGGCAAAAAAAATTCTTCTGAAAATAAAAGAATCGAACCCAGGTAACTATCAAGTTATAAATAATTTAGCTTATATAGAGGCAAAACAGGGTGATATTGATAAAGCTATAAAAATCTTGCGGACATCTATTAGTAAAAATAAGGATATAGATATAATATATAAAAATCTAACAAACTTATATGCTTTCCAAGCAAATATTTTGTACGAGGAAGCACTCTCAATTAAAGATACGAATAAAAATGAAGTAATCTTATCCCTAGCAAATGATTTAGATCCCCAACTTTCCAAAAGTTCCAGCACTCAAAAAAATAATATTTTAGACCAAGAAAAACCAGCTCAAAATAATATGCAGATTGATGATGTAGAGAATTTTATATATGAATGGGCAAGCTTCTGGCAAAATAAAAATTATCAAGAGTATTTCAATTGCTATGATGATCAATATTTTCCAAAAAATTTCAAATCGAGGAATTCTTGGATGTCTGATAGAAAGGAAAAGATACAAAATAAAAAAAACATTGAAATTAAAATATCAAACACCAAAGTTTTCGGTTTTAATAATAATGTTGCTTTAATAAGCTTTACCCAAGCATATAATTCAGATTCTTTCTCAGATGTTGTAAAAAAACATACTTTAATATCTCTTGTTAACAATACGTTAAAAATAACTGGAGAGTATATTCTGAAATAATGAAATATTTTTTTAATTTAACTTTGCTAACAATATTCTTGTTTTCAAATAATATTACTTTGGCTGAAGAACCTATATCTCCAAATGAAAAAGCTGAAATAGAGCTTTTAAGAATTTTGGATAATATGAGAAATGGCAATAATGACAGAGCATTGCTAATAGCTGAAAAACTTACGAAAGATTTTCCAAATTTTAAACTTGGAAAAATTATTTATGCAGATCTTTTATCATCTTATCTTCAGAAAAAACCTTTGCTTAGCAGAGAATCGATGGATAAAGAATTAAATGATTTAAAAAGTGAAGCTAAAGCTAGAATAAATTTTGACTCGGTCTATAAGAAAAAAGATCTACTTCCAGAATCTATTATACAATTATCGAATGATATTGAATATGCATTTTTAGTTGAGCTTTCAAAATCACGACTCTATATTGTGAAAAATAAAAATGGTGTGCCTGATATAATTGCTGATTTTTATGTTTCGATTGGTAAAGAAGGGTTTCATAAAAAGACATCCGGGGACAATAAAACCCCGGTTGGGGTATACAAAATTACCTCACGTTTAATAGATGAAGACTTGCCAGAACTATATGGTGATGGTGCATACCCTATAAATTATCCGAATATCTGGGACAAAAAAAATAAAAAAACTGGGTATGGTATATGGATACATGGAGTTCCAAGAGATGTCTATAGTAGACCCCCATTAACAAGTGAAGGGTGTGTTGTTACGAGTAATCACACTCTCAAAAAACTAAAAAAATATATTAAAATTGGAAGAACGCCAGTGGTTTTGGTTGAAAATGTTTCTTGGATAAAAAGAAACTTATGGCATCAAAATAAAAAGGAAGCAAAAAATATGATTGAAAAATGGATAACAGCATGGCAAAGTCTTGATCCATACGCATTTATATCTAAACATTCAATTAATTTTAAAAGTGAAAATCATGACTTTGAGCAAAGAGTGGCTCATATTTTAAGAATTATAAAGAAAAAAACTTTTATAAGGGTAAAAATTGAAAATATGAATTTATTTTATTACCCTACTGACAGAAATTTAATATTTTCGGACTTTAGACAGCATTACGAGAGCAATAACTTTAAAACATCGTCAAATAAAAAGCTTTTTTGGAAAAAAGAAAAAGACGGTGAGTGGCGGATTTTATTTGAGGACACATAATACTTAAATAAATTTCTTGATTTAATTTAATAATATGTATAATAACAAAAAAATAACTATATAAATTAGGATGCTTTATGTCAGAAACAATTATAAAACTAACCGATGCTGAGTTTGAAAATCAAGTTATTAAGTCAGATAAACCAATTTTAGTTGATTATTGGGCTGAATGGTGTGGGCCCTGCAAAATGATAGCTCCGATACTTGAAGAAATATCTTCTGAAATGTCCGACAAGATAATTATTGGTAAATTAAATGTTGATGAAAATTCACAAACTCCGCCAAAATATGGTATTCGTGGTATACCAACCCTCATGATTTTTCGAGATGGAATCGCTGTTGGAACTCATGTGGGAGCCCTTAGTAAAAGTGATTTAATCCAGTTTATTGAAAGTAATATTTAATAAAAAAAGCTAGACGAAACTGAATTTTAATGGTAACTTCTAAATTCAATTGCAAATTTAGCACATCATATATACATTTCATGCGTGGTTATTCTGCGCAAAAATTCTAATAAAGAAATTTGCAAATTCCATTGGTAAATAATTTATGAATTTAACAGAGTTAAAAACTAAGAGTCCGTCAGATTTAATGACCATGGCAGCAGACATGGGAATTGAAAATATTGCAAGAGCTAGAAAACAAGAAGTAATATTTTCCATATTAAAATCACATGCTAAGAATGGAGAGGATATTTTTGGAGATGGTGTTCTTGAAATTTTGCAAGATGGTTTCGGGTTTCTTCGATCTTCAAATAGTTCATATCTTGCAGGCCCAGATGATATATATGTTTCGCCAAGTCAGATACGTAAATTTGGTTTAAGAACAGGCGATACAATATCTGGTAAAATAAGACCTCCGAAAGATACAGAAAGATATTTTGCAATGTTAAAAGTTGATCAAATTAATTTTGAGTCACCAGAGAACGCAAAAAGAAAAATTCTTTTTGAAAATCTTACTCCACTCCATGCTGAAAATAGAATTAAATTAGAAAGAGGTAATGGTAGTAGTGAGGATATTACTGCGCGAATTATAGATATTTGTTCCCCCATAGGTAAGGGTCAAAGGGGTCTTGTTGTTTCACCGCCTAAGGCTGGTAAAACAATAATGCTTCAAAATATTGCTCAAAGTATCACCACAAATAATCCTGAATGTCATCTTATTGTTTTGCTTATCGATGAAAGACCAGAAGAAGTAACAGAAATGGCAAGAATGGTTGATGGAGAGGTGGTATCAAGCACTTTTGATGAGCCGGCTACTAGACACGTTCAAGTCGCAGAAATGGTAATCGAGAAAGCAAAAAGATTGGTTGAACATAAAAAAGATGTTGTAATTTTACTTGACTCTATAACTAGATTAGCAAGAGCTTACAATACCGTTTCCCCTTCTTCTGGAAAAGTATTAACAGGTGGTGTAGATGCTAATGCTCTCCATAGACCTAAAAGATTTTTTGGAGCGGCAAGAAATATTGAAGAAGGTGGCTCTTTAACAATATTGGCAACAGCATTGGTAGAAACAGGTTCGAAAATGGATGAAGTGATATTTGAGGAATTTAAAGGTACAGGTAATAGCGAAATACATTTAGATAGAAGAATTGCTGAAAAAAGAGTCTATCCTGCAATTGGTATTAATAAATCGGGGACAAGAAGAGAAGAGCTTCTCACGACCCCAGAAGAATTACAAAGGATGTGGATATTAAGAAAGTTTATGCACTCAATGGATGAAATAGAAGCTGTTGAATTTCTTCTAGATAAGCTCAAAACAACGAAAACAAATAGCGACTTCTTTGAATCTATGAAAAGATAAACTTGTTATTAATTTCTTTATCTCCAATATCGTGTCTTTTTATTTTACCCTCCCAATGAACTTGATTTGCTCTATCGTATGCTTTTGCTTGAGCAACTTGAAGATTTACCCCCAAAGCTGTTACACCTAAAACGCGACCACCGCTTGTAAAAATATCTTCGTTTTTTGATTTAGTTCCCGCATGAAAAATCTTTGTGCCGGAAATTTCATGCTCTATTCCATCAATTTTTTTATTTTTCTCGTATTTACCAGGATAACCTTGGGAAGCTAAAACAACTGTGCAAGCAGAAAATTTGCTCCATTCGATATTTAAGTCATCCAACTTATTATTTATTGTTGCTAGTAACATATCTATGATGTCACTTTCTAAGCGCATGAGTATAGCTTGAGCCTCTGGATCACCCAATCTACAATTATATTCAAGTACAAAAGGATTTTTGTTTTCATCAATCATTAATCCTGCGTATAAAAAACCACTATAATTAATTCCTCTCTTTTTTAGTTCGTTGAGAGTTGGTTTAATAATATCTTTTATTACTTTATCTGCAATACTATCGTCTATGAGTTTTGTGGGAGAATAAGCCCCCATTCCTCCAGTATTTGGTCCTCTATCGCCATTATTTAATCTTTTATGATCCTTTGAAGATGCCAAAGGAATAACGCTATCATTTGACACTAGACATATGAAGCTTGCTTCTTCCCCTTTTAAGAAATCTTCGATAACAATAATAGAACAATTAACTCCGTCAACATTTCCTGTAAACAAATCATTAACTAATTTTGACGCTTCCTCTTTGTTATTTAAAATAAATACTCCCTTGCCAGCTGCAAGACCATCAGCTTTAATAACAATTGGCAAAGAATGTTGCTTAATATAATTTACTGCAGAAATTGAATCGGTAAAAGATTGGTGCTCTGCCGTGAGAACTCCGCCAGAATTTAGTATCTCTTTACAGAAATTTTTTGACCCTTCGAGCTGCGCTGCCTTTTTGGTAGGCCCAAAAATAAGTAAGTCATTTTTCTCAAATTCATCGACTATTCCATCAACAAGTGGTGCTTCTGGCCCAACAATTGTTAAATCAATATTATGTTCTTTAGCAAAATTTATGTAATCTTGAATTGAAGGATCTTGTATATCAAAAACTTGAACTTTATCTTCTTTTTCAATACCAGGATTCCCGGGAATAACAAATATATTTTTAACTTTTTCTGATTGAGAGACTTTCCATGTTATCGCATGTTCTCTTCCCCCACTTCCAATAATTAAAATATTCATAAATTAATGCCTAAAGTGCCTTTGCCCCGTAAAAATCATACTTAAGTTAAGTTCATCTGCTTTGGATATCACTTCTTCATCATTTTGTGAGCCGCCAGGTTGGATTATTGCAGTTATTCCATTTTCTGCAGCTTTTTCAACGTTATCTGAGAATGGAAAAAAGGCGTCAGAAGCCATTACAGAACCTGATAAATCAAGACCTTGCGATTTTGCTTTTTCCACGGCAATAAAAGTTGAATCGATTCTGCTCATTTGCCCAGCTCCAATTCCAAGCGTTTGCATATTTTTTGAGAAAACGATTGCATTTGATTTTACATATTTGGCTACAAGCCAAGAAAATTTTAGGTCAATAAATTCGCTTTGAGAAGGCTCTTTTTTTGAAACAATTTTATGAATTATATTATCATAAAGAACGTCATCTGCATGTTGGATTAAAATTCCATCGCATATTGATTTAATGTGCTCATTCCTTTCATCAAGAAGTACATTATAATTTGAATACTGAATAACTCTAATGTTCTTTTTTGAGGAAAGAACATTACGCGATTCGCTTGTAAAAGAAGGTGCAATAATCATTTCTACAAATTGATTATTCAAAATGTTTTCTGCTATATTTTGGTCAACCTCTTTATTAAAAGCTATTACTCCCCCAAATGCAGATGTTGGGTCTGATTGAAAGGCTTTCGAATATGAGTTTAATAAATTATCGCTTGATGCAACTCCGCAAGGATTTGCGTGCTTAACAATTACACAAGTTGGATCAATAAAACTACTTACACATAATAAAGCGGCATCACCATCAACGATATTATTATATGATAATTCTTTACCTTGGTAGATTTTTGAATTAATAATTCCTAATCTTCTTTTGTTAGAATCTTGATATAAAGAAGCTTCTTGATGTGGGTTCTCTCCGTATCTCAAATTACTTATTTTTGTAAAAGAATGAAACTTTCTAAATGGTTCATTATTAATTTTTTTTCCGAGATAATTTGCAATTGAAATATCATAGTTTGCTACATATTCAAAAGCTTTTAATGACATCATTTTGTTAAAAGTATCATTTGATTTTAAGTTTGGGTTAAAGTTTTTAGTGAAGTCAATATAGCTTTCTGGGTTAGTTAGAACACAGCAATTTTCATAATTTTTAGCTGCTGCTCTCACCATCGCTGGTCCTCCAATATCTATGTTTTCAATTGCTTCGTTGAAAGTAGATTCTTCAGACTTAATTACATTCTCAAAAGGATAAAAGTTAACAACAAGAACATTAATTCTTTCTAATTTCAATTTTCTTAAAATATCATCATCGTTTTTTCTTGCTAATAAGCCAGCATGAATACCTGGATGAAGCGTTTTCACTCTGCCGTCCATTATTTCTGGAAAATTTGTTATATCTTCTACAGACTTAGCCGGAATATTAAGATCTAATAATTTTTTTAACGAGCCGCCGGTTGATATAATTTCAAAATCATTTTCAATTAAGTATTTTGAAATAATTTCTAAATTTGATTTGTCTGATACACTAATTAATGCGATTTTTTTTTTATCCTTCAAAATTTTTCCCATACTACGTTATTTTGTATTGTTTAATTTTTTTACGTAAAGTTCCTCTGCTAATTCCAAGCAACTCAGCGGATTTAGACTGATTTCCATTACAATATTTTATAGTTTCTTCGATCAATGGTTTTTCAACTTCCCCTATTACTAAGTCATAAACTTTGTCAACTGGGTGTCCATCAAGTTTTTCAAAATAATCCTTCATTGTTTGACTGACGAATTCTTTTAGTAATTTACTAGAATTATTATTATCCATCTTAATTCTTAATTTTATTTTCAAGATAATTTATACTAAATCCCCCCTTCTGAAACACATTATCTAAAATCAATCTTTTTTGTAAGTCAATATTAGTTTCAATACCATCTATAACAATCTCATTAAGTGCATTACTCATTCTTCTTATCGCGGCATCCCTATTGTTACCATAAGAAATTAATTTACCTATCATAGAATCATAGTTTGGTGGGACCTTGTATCCATTGTAAATGTGAGTGTCCATTCTAACACCTGGCCCACCTGGAGCATGAAACTGTGAAATTACTCCAGGACAAGGTATGAAGGTATCTGAATTTTCTGCATTTATCCTGCATTCAATCGCATGCCCCCTTAACTCAACTTGCTCTTGTGTATAGCCGACTTTCTCACCTGAGGCTATTAATAGTTGCTGTCTAACAATATCAATGCCAGTAATCATTTCAGTTACAGGGTGCTCAACCTGTATTCTTGTGTTCATTTCAATAAAATAAAATTTCTCATTCTCATATAAGAATTCGAACGTTCCGGCCCCAATATAATTAATTTTCTTGCAAGCATCAGTCACTAGTATACTCATTTTTTGTCGAAGTTCTTGGCTTAGGCCTGGTGCTGGAGCCTCCTCAATTACTTTCTGATGCTTTCTTTGCATTGAGCAATCTCTTTCGCCAAGGCATATTGCGTTTCCAAAATTATCGCATAGAACTTGAAACTCAATATGCCTTGGATTCTGAAGAAATTTTTCAATGAAAACCGTATCGTTTCCAAATGCTAGCTTTGCTTCGCTTTTTGTAAGCTTTATTGCTTCCTCAAGATCAGCCTCATTATCTACTGTTCTCATTCCTCGTCCACCGCCACCGTGAGCAGCTTTTACTAAAACTGGGTATCCAACCTCTTTTGCTATTTTTTTGTTTTCTCTCATATCAGAGGATACTTCACCTTTCGAGCCAGGAATACCGTTAATACCAACATCCGACATTGCTTTTTTTGCAAGAATTTTATCACCCATTAATTTTATAGTTTCAGACTTTGGGCCAACAAAAATAAAATCTGATTTTGTAACTTGCTCAGCAAAATCTGCGTTCTCCGATAAAAATCCAAATCCAGGATGGATAGCATCTGCTCCTGTTATTTCAGCTGCACTAATTATAGATGAGGGTAATAAATAACTTTCTTTGGAATCAGCTGGGCCAATGCATACCGACTCATCAGCTAATCTTACGTGCATTAAGTCCCTATCGACCACCGAATGAACAGCAACAGTTTTTATTCCAAGATCTTTACATGCTCTTAAAATCCGTAATGCAATTTCTCCTCTATTTGCTATAAGTAATTTTTTAATCATAACTTACTCAATTACAAATAAAACCTGGTTGAATTCTACTGGTTGAGCATTTTCAACAAGAATTGCTTTTACCTCACCTGATTTGTCTGATTCAATTTGATTTAACATCTTCATAGCTTCTATTATACAAAGAACATCTCCTTTTTTTACTACATCACCTACATTAACAAAAGGTTTTGATCCGGGTGAAGGCGCTTCATAGAAAGTTCCTACCATAGGTGATTTTATTTCGTGACCAGAGACCTCAGAAATACTTTCGTCGGCCGGGGAAGATTCGTTTTTGGTTGAAATCCTTTGAGGAAGCTCTTGCGTTTGTATTTGGGGCGCCTGTTGAACAATATTTTCAGTAATTACATTTGACGTTTTACTTAATCTAATAGATTCTTCGCCTTCAATTACCTCAAGTTCAGACAGAGAAGACTCTTCGAGCATTTCCATTAATTTTTTTACTTTTCTTATATCCATTTTTACTTCCTATGCTTTAAAATATTGTAAGCAGACATTAACGCAAGTTCGTAACCGAAAATTCCATGTCCAGATATTACTCCAACAGCAATATCTGAAAGATAAGATTTTTTTCTAAAATCTTCTCTAGCAAATACGTTTGAGATATGAATTTCAATAAAAGGTATTGAGACGCCTAATAATGCATCACGAAGAGCAATACTTGTATGTGTAAACGCTCCCGGATTAAATATAATAAAATCCATTTTTTCACTTTTCGCTCTATGAATCTCATCAATCAACTCAGCTTCTGAATTAAATTGCTGATGACTAAGATTTACATTAATTTCTGAGGCGACTGCATCCAAACTCGAAGATATGTCTGCCAAAGATTCATAACCATATATTTCGGGCTCTCTTTCGCCTAAAAGATTAAGATTAGGGCCATTTAAAATAAGTATGTTGCTCATAAGTTCTTCTAATTTCGCTTATTTTCGCCGAATTAACATGAAAATACCATTAATTTAAAATTTTATCAATATTTATTGAGCTCCATTAAATGATTATTAAAATCTTTAGAATTCATATATCCTTGAATGGTAAATCCTTGAATCTTTTTTCCTTCTTTATTATAAAATTTATAGGCTGGCGGACCAATAATATTTAAATATTTTAACAGTTCTTTATCTATTTTTGTATTCCGAGTAACGTCTATTTTTATCAATTGATAGTTTTTCAAAATCCTCTCGACGGACTCTTCTTTAAATGTCTTCTGTTCCATTAGTTTACATTCTAAGCACCAATCAGCATATACATCTACTAACTTTATTTTTCCGTTAGTTAAAGAAAGTTGGGATTTTAAATCTTCAACATTTTTTACCTCATAGAAAATAATTTGAGACTTATCACTATTGAAACTAAATATTGGAATGATCCTGTCAACAAAAAATAAAGCTACAATTAACAGTAATGCGCCGATAAGATAATTGATATAAATCATCCACTTTCCAGTTTTTGGAATGAATTTCCCCATGAATGTTCCATATGCTAAAAGAGGAATACTCATGCCAATGCTCAAACTTAAAAACAATGCCCCTGTAATAATTGGTCCAGGATTTTCAGAAGTGATGTATATAAAAATTCCTGCAAGCGGTGGGGCAACACAAGGGCCAACTATTAAAGCTGAAAGAGATCCCATAATGTAGGAACTTCCTAATCTCCCATTAGTATTTTTACCAAAACTACTTATCCAATTTTGAAATGAGGATGGAATTTTAATATCATAAAAACCGAACATTGATAATGCTAGAAAAACTAAAATAATTGAAAAAATTATTAAATAAAAAGGGTCTTGGAAAACACTTTGTATATTATAGAAATCTGAAGAATATCCAATAAAAATTCCAACTAGCAAATATACACTGCAAACTCCAAGAACATAATTTAATGATAATAAAAATGGTCTGCTGAAATTACTTGAAGATCTCAAAATAATTCCAGATAAAATTGGAATCATTGGCAATACGCATGGAGTGAAAGAAAGTAATAATCCTAATCCAACAAATAAGATAATATTTGTAAATATATTATTGCTAATTAGTTTCCCATAGATCATTTCCTGCTCAGAAACTTTTGTAAGAATAAAGCTTTTATTTGAATCATTGTAGGGAAATAGTGTTTTCTTTAGAGGCGGATAACATAAACCTTTGTTAGCACAGCCTTGATAGATAACAACTAAACTATTAATTTCTCCATCATGGTAGAGTTTTAAAATGAAATTTTCTTCGAAAATTTCACTTTCTCCGAAGAATTCGTCAAATTTAATTTTGGTTTTTGGAAAATTAATATCATCTATTCGTTTATCATTAAGAAATACTTCTATTTTGTTTTTATATAAATAATATCCTTTCGCTATATTAAAACTTATAGTGTGGGTTTTCACTTGCTTTTGATTTACAGGATTTTCTCTCAATAGAACAACAAAAGCTTCATCTGCTTTTAAGAACTCACTATTAATATCATTTGAAAATTTACTCTCAGCGAAAGATATATTATTTAGGATAAATAAAAAATAAATAAAACTTATAAAACCCTTAAGAATCGACATAGTGTTAGTATACTAATTTAACAAAACTTCCCATTGAAGGTTCTCCGGAAGGAAATTTGTTGTTAATAACTCGTAATCTGTTTTCAGCGTGTGTTGTAAATGCGGTTTTTTTCGATAACTTTTTAAAAGTTTCGCCTTTCTTTACTTTGTGTAAACGTATCCTTTTTGGTTCGCCTAGTGCTTTCTCATTAGCTTTCAACTTTCTTAAAGATTGAATGGTATCATCAAAAGTTAAAACATTTTTAAAATAATCACTTCCTTTTTTTGTAGTTGCAATAAACTGAAAAGCCTCTTTTTTATTCTTGTAAAGAATTGCCACTCTGCATTTATGAGCGTTACCAAATGTTGTATCCATTTCAACAGTTGCCGCATAACCTTTATACTCTGAAGAATTAATCTCCCTACCTTGTTGTAAGTCATCTCCATATAGTCTAGACATTAATTCTTCAGCAGATATCTTTCTATTTAAGTCTCTCATTGTAAGCTCAATAAGAACTTCTCTGTCTGGCGTTGTTCCAAGAACAGCTGTCGGTAGGTTTTCTATTTTCCAACCATCAGGAAATTTTAGAGTAAAGTCCAAATCAGAATGGTAAAAACTTGATCCTCTCGCAGAACCTTGGCCCTCACCTGGGCCAAAAGGAATTCCTTCAATAAGTTTTAAATATTTCTCTTCATTATCATCTAATTTTTTTTCATTAATATTTTCTTTCGCTGCTCTTATAACTTCTTGTAATCTTTTATCATTATCTGGGTGAGTTGAAAAAACTCCATGGTATGCATACGGGTCTCTGTTTTCCTCTTCAGCTAAAACTTTGTCAAATTCTTCTTGATTTTTTAAAACCCCAATAACATTTTGCAAGGCATCAGGATCATATCCAACTCTTGCGATGTATTCTGCGCCTACTCTATCTGCTTCTAGTTCTGCTTCTCTGCCATAACCTCTTAAAATCGCAGTTGACGCTAATCTCCCAAGGTTAGCAAGATTTCTGTCACCAATTACGATTCCGAAGATAGTTCCAAAAATATTTGCTACTTGGCTCTTTGAATACTGTTTAACGCCATGTTTAGCTGTAATATGCCCTAATTCGTGACCAAGAACTCCTGCCAGTTCTGCTTCATTTTTTAAATATGCTAGCATACCTCTAGTGATGTATATGTAACCGCCAGGTAAGGCAAAAGCATTTACTTGTGGGCTATCAAGTAAGGTAAAATGATATATCAAATCGTTCCTGTGGCTAATTTCTGCAAGCTTTTCGCCTAATTCTACAATGTATTTTTTCAAAGGAGGATTTATATATGGGCTATATGCTTTCATAATTTGTTTATGAGAGCTTCTACCAAGTTCAGTTTCTTCATCTTCCGACAAAAGAATTAGGTCCTGTTCTCCTGTAACGGGATTTGTTGCACAAGACGCAAGAGAGCCTGAAATTGTCAATAGGGCTGATTTTTTTAGGAATGATCTTCTATCCATAACCTTAATATTGCACAAAAAATTCAGTAATATAAAGGGGGAATTAGATTAAATTTAGGTTTTACTATATCTTTTTTTGAATTTGTCGACTTGCCCAGCAGTATCAATCATTTTTTGCTTACCAGTATAATAAGGGTGTGAGGCCGAGGAGATATCAAGGGTATAATAGGGATAAGTCTGCCCATCTTCCCATTCTTTTGTTTGATCAGTCTTCAACGTTGATTTAATAAGGAAATATTTATCCGCACCAACATCATGGAATAAAACTTCTCGATATTCTGGGTGAATGTCTTTTTTCATAATTCTATAACATCAATAAAATGAATGAAAAAGAATGATACATAAACCTCTTGATAGCTACAAGTAAAAAAGGGTAAAACTAGATATATTTTCCTAAAATGGCTTTAAAATCGATAATTTTATCTATATTTGGCATCATATAGAGATATATTTAGGTAAACTTTGCGAAAGCTTTGCAAAGATATTCTAGTTATTTTCCATAAATTACTGTTTTACTGAGGTATTTTTATATCCACAAAAATTGTGGATAAGTCTGTGCAAAAATCAAATTTTTTTAAATAAACTTCAAACATTCTTTCATCGTTATTAAATTGGTCAATTTTTGAACAATATAAGTTATTGATAATAAACAAAAAAAATTCAAAAATTCTTGTAAAGAAAAAAACTAAGAAAAAATGCTAAAAATATTGACAAAAAATTTATCTGTGAATAAAAGCCCTTAGGATTCAGTATGTTTTTAAAAAATTATCAAAAAAAACAAAAATATTGATCAATTTTTCATCTTAAAAGGTCAGTTTTTAATAAATCAAGAGCTTTCCCACGATGACTAATCTTATTTTTTTCTATTTTTGAAAGTTGTGCTGCAGTGCAGTCTAAATCTGGGAGAAAGAATAAAGGATCATAACCAAAACCATTTTCGCCTCTCTCCTCAAATCCTATATAACCCTCCCATGTGCCACAGTATATTTTCGGAATTGGATGGTCAAAGTAAGGCATGAAAACAATCACACACTGATATCTTGCAGTCCTTTCTTTAAATGGAATATCGATAAGTTCTTCAAGTAAAAGTTTATTATTATCATTATCATCTTTTTGGCGTCCTGCATAACGCGCAGAAAAAATTCCAGGCCTTCCCGACAATGCATCAACTTCAATGCCTGAGTCATCAGCAATAGCAGGGAGATTGCCAATTTTTGCAGCATTTCTGGCTTTTAAAATTGCATTTTCAACAAATGTTAACCCGGTTTCTTCGACTTCGTTAATATTTAACTTTGATTGGGGTATTAATTCAAATTTGTGTTCTAAGATTTCGTCGAATTCCTTAATTTTATTAGAATTATTAGAAGCTAATAAAATTTTATCCATAACTGTTTAAAGCTTTTTTTTGAATCTCAATGATATTCTTAATTCCTTCTGAGGCTAACAATACCATGGAGTCTAATTCTTTTTTTGAAAAAGAGCCTTTTTCAGCCGTACCTTGAATCTCAACAAACTCTTCTTTTTCGTTCATTATAAAATTCATATCTGTTTCAGCGTTAGAGTCCTCTTCGTAATCTAAATCTAATAAAATTTCTCCGTCAACTTTGCCAATTGAGACAGAGCCTGTAAATGAATCTATAATATCGGATGAACAAAAAGAATCATCATCCTTGGTTCTCAATGCCAGGCAAAGGGCCACGAATCCACCAGTTATTGATGCTGTCCTAGTGCCTCCATCAGCCTGAATAACATCACAGTCTACTGTGATTGTTTTCTCTCCAAGTTTTTCAAGATTAATCGCTGACCTTAATGATCTACCAATTAATCTTTGAATTTCCATTGTCCTTCCGCTCTGCCTACTCTTTGATTCTCTTCGCATTCGATCATTAGTTGATCTCGGTAACATGCCATATTCCGCAGTCACCCATCCCGAATTTTGGCCCTTAAGAAAATTCGGCACCTTGTCTTCAATTGTTGCATTGCAAATTACTTTTGTTTGCCCAAATTCAACTAAAACCGAGCCTTCAGGATGTGATATGAAGTCCTTAATAATTTTAATTTCTCTTAATTCGTTTGATTTCCTGCCGTTTTTTCTCATAATTAGTATTTTCGAATATTCCAAAAAAAAAAAATTTGCTTATTTCTTATTTTTGTGAAGAATTACACAATCAATATAATAACACAGTATGAAAAGCATTGGGGCAAAGGATTATGAAGGTAGCAATTTTAACCACAGGTGGAACATTTGATAAAATATATTTTGATGCAAATAGCGAATACAGCATCGGAGACCCTTGCATCACATCTATATTAGACGAGGGTAATGTTACCGCGGATTTCCGTATTAAATCCATTCTGAAAAAAGATAGTCTTGATATAACTTCTGAAGAACGGGAAATTATAAAAAAATCTGTAGAAGAATGTGACGAGGAAAGAATTATAATTATACATGGAACCGATACTATGGTTGAGACAGCAAAGCATTTGGAGGGTATTATAGATAAAACTATAGTCTTGACTGGCTCAATGCAACCTGCAAGATTTAGAAAGACGGATGCAATCTTTAATTCTGGTTTCGCGCTCGGAGCTACAATGAGCCTTGAATTTGGAATTTATATTGCTATGAATGGCCAGGTCTTCAAATCAGATAATGTTAAAAAAAATATCGACCTAGGTAAGTTTGAAACAAAGGATTAAAAGTATAGCATGAGTTCAATAATTAAAAGCATTCTAATATCTACGCTATTTTTATCATTATCTGCATTTTCTAATAATTCAAAGTTATTTAGTTCAGGGGTTCCCTCTTTAGCGCCTATGCTGGAAAATGTTACTCCTGCTGTTGTTAATATTTATACAATAAGTGAGAGCGTACAAAGAAATCAATTAATTGATGATCCGTTTTTAAGAAAATTTTTTAATATTCCTGATCTGCAAAAATCACAAAAAAGAAACAGGTCTGGTTTAGGCTCAGGAGTAATAATCAACAATAAAAAAGGATACATCATTACAAATAATCATGTAATTGCAAAAGCAAAAGATATCAAAGTTAAGCTTCATGATGGAAGAGAATTTAAAGCGACATTAGTTGGTGCTGATCCTGCATCCGATATTGCTGTTATTCAAATCGAACCAAAAAATTTAACGGCTATTAAGTTTTCAAACTCAGAAAAGCTGAGAGTTGGAGATTTTGTTGTTGCTATCGGAAATCCATTTGGAATCGGGCAAACGGTTACATCTGGTATAGTCAGTGCTTTAGGTAGGTCTGGACTTGGCATAGAAGCATATGAAAATTTCATACAAACAGATGCGTCAATTAACCCTGGGAATTCTGGCGGCGCTTTAGTTAATTTAAAAGGAGAGCTTGTTGGAATAAACACAGCGATTATTGGCTCTAGTGGGTCTTCAGCTGGAAGTGTGGGTATAGGTCTTGCTATTCCTGTAAATATGGCCCTAGACATTACTGACCAGTTGCTTAAGTATGGAGAAGTAAAAAGAGGTTATTTAGGGGTTTCTGCACAAAATCTGACAGATGACCTTTCAAAAGCTTTTGGAGTGGAGACGAGCCGTGGGGCAATAATTACAAGAGTTCAGAAAGATTCTCCTGCATATTTATCAGGCATAGAAGTAGGAGATGTAGTAATAAAAATTAATAATAAGGCTGTAGAAAATGCAGCATCAATGCGAAATAAAATTGGCCTTTTAAAAATTAATAGCACAATAACTCTACAAATTAATAGAAAAGGTAAAGTATTGACAAAAAAAGTTCGTATTGTTGAGCCTGATAAAGCAAAAATAAAGAATTTAAAATTGAATCCAAGATTATCAGGCGTAATTTTCGGGGATATTAAAAAAAATATGCCAGAATATGGAAAGGTAAATGGAATAAAAATAATGAAAATGAGAAAGGATAGCAAAGCATATTTTGCTGGCATCAGACCAAATGACATTATTTTATCAATCAATAACATACCTACACAGGCTTTAAAGGATCTAGAAATAGTAGCAAATAATAACGATGAACTCGTACTTCATGTTCAAAGGAAAAATAGAACAGCGTTTATCTTATTGAAATAAATTAACCACCAGTTATTGTTGGGAAAAATGCTACCTCGTCATTCTCTTTTAAAACATACTCAAAAGTAGTATGTTCAAAATTACATGCGGCAAATATTTTATATTTAAATTTGTGTAGATTTAGCTCAAAAAACAAATCTTGAATTGTTAGATTTGTATTTGGCAGGTCAAGAGTTTCTTCTTTTTTACCCAAATCTTCCGAAAGTCTTGCTAAGTAAATTACTTTTATTTTCATATTTGATACACTATAAGCAATAATATAAACACTAACTTATGAAAAAGAATCTTACACATTTTACTAAATCTGGAAATGCTCAAATGGTTGATATTCACTCAAAGGATATCACAGAGAGAATGGCCGTAGCCAGTGGGAAAATACACATGTCTTTAGCATCCTTAATAAAAATAAAAGAAGGTGGGCATAAAAAAGGTGATGTTTTAGGAGTAGCAAGAATAGCTGGTATAGTATCTGCCAAAAAAACCCCAGATTTGATACCCTTATGCCATAACATTAATTTATCATCAGTAAATATTGACTTTAAAGTCAATAAGTCAAAAAAATATGTTGAGTGTATTGTAAGTGCTACATCCTCAGGAAAGACTGGTGTTGAAATGGAAGCATTAACCGCAGTTCAAATCAGTTTACTCACAATATATGATATGTGTAAATCTATTGACAGAGGAATGGTTATTTCAGATATAAAACTCGATTTGAAAAAAGGCGGTGCATCTGGTGAGTGGAAAAGATCAAAATAAAGAGAATAAAAAATTTTCAAAAAATTTAATCTCGTGGCAAAAAGACTTTGGCCGCCATAACCTGCCTTGGCAAAAACAAATTAATCCCTATAAAGTCTGGATATCTGAAATAATGCTTCAACAAACTCAAGTAAAAACTGTACTTCCATTTTTCGAAAAGTTTATGCAAAAATATCCAGATATTAAAGCACTTTCAAAATCTAGGATTGAAGATATATTTGAGCTTTGGACTGGACTGGGGTATTACAGGAGGGCAGAAAATATTTATAAATCATCCCAGATAATAAAAAATAAACATAACTTAATTTTTCCAAGTACTTTTGAAGAAATCATAGACCTACCAGGCATTGGAAGATCTACAGCTGGAGCTATATTATCTTTGGCTTTTAATAAGAGATATGCCATCCTAGATGGAAATGTGAAAAGAGTTTTAGAAAGGTACTTCGCAATTAAAGCAGAAAAAAATATAGATAAGGAATTATGGAAATTTTCAGAGAATTTACTCCCAAAAAATAAAAATGATATTTACAGTCAAGCAATCATGGACCTTGGTGCTATAATTTGTAAGAAGAAATCTCCACTTTGTGAAAAATGCCCAGTAAGCTTAGATTGTAAATCTTTTAAATTTGATTTAACGAACGTAATTCCTATTAAGAGAAAAAAAATAATTAAAAAAGAAAAAGACTTAAATTACTTTTTAGTAGTAAAAAATAAAAACTTAATTCTGATGCAAAAGAATCCTAATAAAGGTATTTGGGCAAATTTATGGTGCCCCTTAAATTTTAAAACAAAAGATGATTGTAAGAAATACTTAAAAAAAATAAATCTAAAACCAAATATTTATCATTATGCTTCAATAAAGCATAATTTAACTCACATGAAATTAAATATAAATATTTATAGAATTAATGTTGAAAATTATCCAATTTCTGAGGAATTTTATTGGAAAAATATATATGATAAAATTGCTACAGCAAAGCCATTTGTAGAAATTATTAAAAAACTTACTGAGGAATTAGAAAATGAGAACAGTCTTTTGTTCAAAGCTAAAAAAGGAACTTGAGGGTTTAGATAGACCTACCTATCCTGGAGAAATTGGTAAAAAGATCTTTGAAAACGTCTCAAAAGAGGCTTGGGCCCTTTGGCTAAAGCATATGACGATGCTGATTAACGAATATAGGCTTACTCCTATAGAACCTAAGGCTAGGACCTTTCTTGAAGAAGAAATGGAAAAGTTTCTTTTTGGAGAAGGATCTGAAGTACCAAAAGAATTTAAGCCCGAATAGCAGCCCAGCTACTATCTTCTTTCGGGAATCATATTAAATATCATATGGGGAAGCGTTAAGCACGCAAGTAAAATAAAGATAAATTTTACTATAGATATGTTAATTGATTCTTCTAAATAATTAGAAATGAACAAAACAGAAAATACAGAAAAAAGTAATGACGATATTACTATCAAATATAAAAATCCTTTCGTTGAAAAATTATCTGGAACATGCTTTGAAACATAAATTGACTCCAAAAAATGTTTTATAGAATGAGAAAAACAAAAATATAATATAAAAGATATTAATGGTGGAAGAAGGATAAAGTTTAATAAATAAATAAGACTTTCTACTTTACTGAAATAATTTTCATTCTTTCCGAATAAAATATGAAATGCAGAAAGAATTATAAAGAACGCCTTTTGAGTATTAGAGAATGAGAAGTTAGATAAATCGTATCCTACTAAAATAGAGAATAGATAGCTTACTTGATCATAATGAAAAAGTATTGGACAAAAAACGATAATAAGGCCACGAATTATCATATTTACATCAAATGTAATATGATTTGATGCATTAAAATAATTATATTCCTCGTATCCAAAGTGATAAGAAGCAATTAATAGAAAGAAAATTAGAGCGATTCCAGGAAATTTTATCCAAACGATAAAATAAATCAAAGATATTAAAACATATAAAATAATAAAATATAAAAACCACAGGTTAGAAAACTTCTTTAATAATTTTTTACCAACTGAAAAATCAAAAAAACCATGGGGAATTCCAATTAAAGCAACAAGAAAAAATAGAGCATAGCTTTGAATTTTTAAATCTAAACTTATGTTATTAAGATAAAAAATAGCTAGACTCGTTATACTTAAAAAAAGAAAAAGATTTCTTCTTAATTTATCAAGTTTATTAATCATTTTTTGCTCTATGAATAAATGAGTATTTCAAAAATATTTTCTTTGGTAGCAATAGTAATATCTTTACTATATCAATAATGCTCGGAATATCGCTCAAAAATCTTATTTGAGCATCTTGATTATTTGAAGAAAAAAGCTTTATCAATGCTTTTTTCATTTGTCTTGGCTCTTGTTTAACAATTTCTAAAAATACTTTGTCCATCTTCCTTAAGAGAAATGAATGATAATTTTTTTTAATTTTACTTTTTTTTGAAATAATATCAGGCAAATGTTTAATTATATTATCAACTTGCTTTTGAATATTGATAAAAGTATATCCAGTACTAGCACGTGTGGTGCCTGAGAAAGAGCCTATTTTCGTTATATTTTTTGTTGATGAATTTTTTATATCTGTATCCATGGGTATTGACCCATATTCAGTTTTGCAAATTTGAAAATCTGGTTGGTTATATTTTTCTCTCATATACTCTTCAATATATTTTTTATCTAAATATTGCTCTTCTTTTTTTTGTGAAAAATAAGTTGATTCAATGAGAGCCTCTCTTCTAGAAAAAGGAAGTAAGTAAATAAAATGGAATTTATCCTCAACCTTAGAAAATTCCATAAATATTGCTTTTTCATCGTCAAAAATATCTTTTCCAGTTTCTACATATGCTCCGAAAAACTGCTGCCACATAAATACTTTTATATTTTCAGGTCTACTATCAAAAACATGTTTACACTTAAACTCAAGGTTTTGTGTCTTAACTATTACATGAGTTTTTCCTTGTGATAAACTTTCAACTTTAGATGAAGTAATTAAATCAATATTATCATTTTTATTAATTAAATTTAAAATAAAATTATTGAAAACGTGAGAATCTAAAGACTTATATTTATATTTTGTGCAATTTATATCAACTAAAGAATTTTCATTTTTTATAACTAGACTTTTCCACTCCTTTTTAATTATATCTTGGTAAGGTGTTTTATAGGTATCCCAAAATGACCACAATTTATTTTTCAAATTTATGTCAGCACTTGACTCAAGAATACATACTTTATAATTTGTCCCAATTAGTCTGTGAGCTAAGCTTAAGCCCGCACATCCTGCGCCAATTATTACTAAATCGTACTCACTTTTCATTAATATTAATCATTCCTTTAAGATTTTCATGCAAATAAGGGTTATGTTTTTTTCTATACACAGGGATAACAAAAAAAATCACAAATTCAAATAATGTCTTTAATATAATAAAAAATTTTTCATAATTATTAACATAAATATTCTCTTCTAAAAATTTTGTCCCTGAGCGTTTTATTTTTAATCCTATAGCTTCATATATCCTTAAGGCAACTAATATTGATAGCCTAGATTTTATTGGGATATGCCGAAATCCGTTTAATGAACTCTTGTAATATATATTAGATTTAAGCAAAATCTTATCTACTTCGCGTTTAATCTTTATATTATTCTCATAAGTTTTTGAACTTAAAGTTTCTTCAGTAATGTCAGTATCTTCAGGTAAATATATTCTGTGATTATTAAAGTCTTGGATGATATCTCTAGATATATTTGTTAATTGCATAGCGATACCTAGATCTATAGCATAAAAATTAGCCTCTTTGCTTTCAATTTTAAGTGCTTTGGTCATCATTAAGCCAACTACACCAGCTACTCTATAACAGTATCTTAAAAGCTCTTTATTATTTTTATATCTTTTAAAATTTATATCTGAATTTATACCTAAAATTAATTCGGAAATAATATCTTCACTTATTCCATACGATTTTATAACCTCTTTTAATTCTTCTATTTCAGTTTTTACTTTATTATCTGTGTCACTAAATTTTAAATTTTCATCTACTAAATCATCATGTATTCTGCAAAACGAGTAGATGTTAATAACTTTTTGTAATATTTCAAATGATAAAAATTTACTCGCCCAAAAAAAGGATTTACTACTTTTATATATAATTTCTTTATTATCAATTAATCCCATAATCTCTTAGTATAAGTTTCTCAGTAACCTTTGCTGTTGAAATAACCCCAGGTACACCTGCGCCAGGATGAGTACTTGCGCCTACAAAATATAAGCCGTCTGTTTCTTTAGCTTTATTACCGTATCTGAAGTAAGCTGATTGAGTGAATACAGGCTGTATTCCAAAACCACTTCCAGCGTATGTATTTAAATCATTTTCAAAATAGTCAGGAGTTATAAAAAAACTATCAACAATGTTATTTGATAAACCGGGCATTATCTTTTCTTGAAGATTATTTATTATTATATTTGCTAGTTCATTACCCCTATTTTCCCAGTCGATATTACTCAAATTATTTGGAACAGGAGCAAGAACATAAAAATTGTCATGACCATTTTGTATCATTGACGGGTCGGTTGCTCCAGGTCTGTGCAAATAAAGACTAGGATCACTAACAAATATTTTCTTATTAAAGATATCATTAAGCAGTTCATAATGTCTTCGACTAAAAACTATTGTATGATGTTTCACATCGTCATAAATTTTTTTTGTAGAAAAATACAAAACAAATAAGCTCATTGAATGTTTGAGGTTGAATTTGTTTGATATTTTTTTTGGCTTAAAGCCAAGTAAGTTCTTATAAGTATATGTAGGATCTGAGTTACAAACAACTAAATCACAATTAATTATGCCTTTAGATGTATCAATGCCAATTACCTTACCATTCTTTGTAATTATTTTTTTAGCCTCAGTATTTTTTTTAATTTCTATATTTTTTTTTATGAAAAGACTCTCAAGACCGTCTACAATTTTCCCGGTTCCACCTTCTGAATAATGAACACCCCACTTCCACTCAAGATATTGAATTAATAAATATATTGAAGTTGTTGAATAAGGATTACCTCCTACTAAAAGGGGATGCATGCTAAGTGCCTCGTTTAAATTTTTATTATTTAAATATTTATCAACTGTTTTATAAACAGAGCGGTCAAATCTAATTTTCATTAATTCTGGTAAATGTTTGATCATGCTAGAAATTGATTCAAAAGGGGCATCCGATAATTCAGTAAATCCCTTATCAAATATTCTTTTACTATGTTTTAATAATTTTAAATAAGCTCTAGCTTTCTTGATACCATATTTAGATTTAATCTCATGGGCTGTTGTGATTAATTTACCACCGTAATCAATGTATTCGCCGCTATTAAATAGAAACCTATACCATGGTTTTACAGGTAGTAACTTTACGTAATTCTTAAAGTCTTCATTATGTATTGAAAATAATTCTTCGATTAAGTAAGGTGCGGTTATTACTGTTGGACCAGCGTCATACTTATAGCCATTATGACTAAAGGTTCTTGCTCTACCACCCAAATCTGCTTGTTTTTCAATTAAAGTAACTTCAAAGCCCTTGGCTTTTAATCTTGAAGCAATTGAAAGGCCTCCAAAGCCAGACCCTATTACCACAACTTTTTTCATATGAATCCTAAGAACAAAAAAAGGCTCACTTATTACAGCGAGCCTTTAATCTAACGTTTTGTACTGCTTTAAGCAGATTCGTTAACAGCAGCTGCCCATATAATCACACCAAATGCGATTTTGTTTACAAAGTCAGCTAAGTTGTAAACGATGTTTACTGTTGCTGGGTCTGTTCCACCTGCTAGGTAACCTAAGAAATATCCTAATGGGTAAATTGCCCAACCTACTGTAACAATTAAACGCATTGCACCGAAAGCAGTTTGACAAGCTGCGCTACCGCTTGCTGCGTTTGCTTTACTTGCTTCACCAGCAAAGATTTCATAAAGAATGTATAACCAACCGATCATTCCGATAATGAAACCTGTCATTGCGGACATCATTCCTGCTTCACCAGCAAATCCACCGATAAGCATTACAAGAGTACCAATTAATAGTCTCCAGAAGATGCCAGCAGAAACGGCTGTTACAGCAGCTAAGATTAAGTAGAACTCAATCATTTGTAGAGGTACTGTTAGTAACCAGTCAATGTATCTTAGTACTGTTGGTGAATCACCTGTAGCCACCCATACTTCTCTCATGTAGAAGTAGTGAACTGCAGCTATTAATGTAACTAAGCCTACAACTGTCAATGATGTTTTCCATTTGGCGCTTACTCTGTCACGTTCAATAAGAAAGAAAACAGTAGATGCAACCATTGCAATAGAAATAATCCAGAAAGTAACCCCAACCGTATCATCAGGACTTAAACCACTACTGTGGCCACCTGCTAGCGCTATTGATGGTAAGGAGATTACTACTAGAAGTGATGCAAAAAGTTTTTTGCTAAAATCTAATAAATTAATCATATCGTTTTTTCCTCGAGTTATTATAGATATATTTTTACTAACTACATTTGTTATTCTATTCATTTCAGTTAAAAAATAAACCCTTAATTGCTCAGAAATTTTTTGTATTTTTTAATTTATAAAGTATTGAAAAAATTGATTTTTTTTCAAAAATAAATTAAATTTTCAATTAAAATATAATGATAATCTAATATTAGGGATAAATATCAATAAGATTCTCAGATAATACCTGAACAATTAAACTTGGACTTCATCATTCAATACATTAGTGTATACTCATTTTTTCGAAATATTATGGCTTGGTAGCTCAGTTGGTAGAGCAGTGGACTGAAAATCCTCGTGTCGGCAGTTCAATTCTGCCCCAAGCCACCAGCTTTTTCACTAAATTAAATCAATTGCATGCTTCTTAAGTATATCAATTTCAATAACTTCCAAAGCTAGCTCATTTGTACTCTTTGCGACGATTGGAGGGGCAACATTATCTCTTAAAGCCTCTAGCCAACGAAGCGCACAAACACACCACTTATCACCATCTTTTAAGCCAGGAAACGCGAACTCAGGTCTCGGGGTTATTAAATCGTTTCCCTTAGTTTTTGAGTATTCTAAAAACTCATCCGTTACGATTGCGCAAACAGTGTGACTTCCAATGTCATCTTTTAAAGTCTCACATGAACCATTTCTCAAAAAACCTGTCATCGTCTCTTTGCTGCAAGTTTCGATGACTTCTCCAAAAATATTTTTATTAAATTTATCTGCCATATTTTTTAATTGTTAAAATTAATATTAATGTGGATAATAATATAGAAATTGATACAAATACAAAACTTGCTTCAATATTTATCAAACTTGATACTATACCAAGTCCTAAAGCCCCAGTGGCATAACCAGTATCTCTCCAAAATCTGTAAATACCAATCCCGGATGCTCTCCAACTATCCTCACAATTATCATTGACGGCTGAACTTATTGATGGGTAAAGCAAAGCCATTCCAAGCCCAAGAAAAAAACTACATATCAACCACCAGGTTAATTCAAAGCTTAACAAGCACATAGGTAATGTGATTGCACAAACTAGCATTCCAGTGATAATTAGTAGGTTTCTACCTACAAAGTCAGAATATAGACCTGAAAAGATTTGTAAAACACCCCAGGTCATAGCGTATGTTCCAACTATTAAACTAATCTCGATTAAAGTCATTCCATTATTAAACAAGTAAACTGGAAAAAATATCCAAATGCATGTGTCAATAAATTTTTCAACATGCCCTGCTTGAGAATAGGCAAATAGTTTTTTGTTTTTCCATGAAACATACAAAAACATTTTTTCTGGATCCTCTTTTTTAAAAATATTTGCATATTTTTTAGTATCCTCAATAAGGAAAAAACAATAGAGAAGAGCTATTAATATAAAAATGGAAGAAAATAAAAATAAAGCTACCTTAACGGAAAAAAGGGAAGTCATATAGCTAACAAGTACACCGCCAATAGCGACTCCAAAATAACCTGAGAATTCATTTAACCCTACAGTAAAACCTCTTCTCTCAGTTTTTGTGATATCAACACTTGAGATTTGAGTTACGGACCATGTCAGACCTTGGTTTATTCCAATAATGAATGTAGCTAAAATTATATAGTACCAACTATCTGCAAAATATATTATCAATGGAATTGGAAGAGCTATTAACCATCCAATTAAAAGAACAGCTTTTCTATCATATTGGTCGGCCAAAGTTCCAGCGAAATAGTTTGCAACACCCTTTACCAACCCAAAAGCTATGATGAATGTAGACAAAAATATAAATGAATCTTTTGGAACATTAAAAATACTTTCAGATAATGCAGGGATAGCTGTTCGAAATAACCCTAACAATATACCAACAAACATTACTTGAAGTAATAAATTTACTAAAAGAGAATATTTTTTTTCTGTTATCATATTAATATCAAATTAATTTATATAGATAGATTAGATGAAATGGAACTCAATAGAAACGTTTTTTTTGGATATGGATGGCACTTTATTAGACCTTGCATACGATAACTTTTTTTGGCATGAACATTTACCAAAAATATATTCAGAAGCAAAAAAAATTTCTTTTTATACTGCAAAATCAGAGTTTGAGAGCATGTACAAAAAGAAGGAAAATACTATGCAGTGGTATTCTTTAAGACATTGGAGTGAAGTACTCCAAATAGATTTACTGTCAGAACTTCTAATAACAAAAAACAGAATAAGCACTTTACCAAAAGCTAAAGATTTTTTATCTTTACTAAAAAAAAATGGTATTAAAGTTTTTCTATTAACAAACTGTCCAAGAGATATGCTTCATGTAAAGCTGAGTCAGACAAAACTATGGGGATATTTTGATGAAATTGTATCATCAGAGGATTTTAACTTTCCAAAAGAATCCATTGCCTTCTGGGATGTGTTAGACAAAAAATATGAATATAATAATGAAACAACTGTTTTTTTAGATGACAGTAAAAACGTAATTGATTTTTCTATAAAACATGGATTAAAAAATGTTTTTTTAATAAGTAGTCCTGACTCAAGCAAAAAAAGCCAAGATACCTTTGGTTATAAATCCATCAAAGGCGTGAGTGAATTTAAAAAAATGATAACTAATTAGCTTTCTTACAGTTTTTTACAAATCTCAATAAGTGTTTCTGAAGTTTTTTCCAATCGTTTTCTGTAACTATAAAACCAACACATTTTCTTGACCCGCATTTGCACACATGGTCTCTAAAATCCTCGGGATCAAACGAAAATCCATAGTCATATGTAAGTTCATCTCCTTTTCTTATATCTACGAAAGATCTAATCCATATTTTGTCATCAATAATATCTGTGTCACAATTTGGGTTGCATGAATGATTCATTAACCTTGCTTTGTTATGTTTCACATTACCATCAATATCGTATTTATCATTTAATGTAAAAATATAAACTTGTCCCTCTTCTTTATTCTTTTGAGCTTTCTTAAGTTGAATTTCAGCGATTTTATCTGATTGTGCTTTTGTAATTTTTTTTCCAATATATTCAACAATGTTGGTTCCCGCTTTTATGTGACATTTCGCGAACAAGCCTTTTCCATGTTTTTTTGAATTTTTTATAGTGTACAGAATCTTCATGTAATTAATTTTTTCCCGTTGTGTTCCAAGCGAATGTAACATCCAACTCAGATCTTACTTTACATAATCCTTCGACACCTTCATTTAATATTACCGTTAGCGGTGTTTCATTCTCAAACCGTCTGTGTTGAGTCTTAAGCCATTTCTCAGCCATATTTAAATTTCTTGGAAAAGTTGTTCTTAAAGCATCAGAAATACCAACAATATGACTCAGCCTTTTAATTATCAATTCGTCCTTTGGGAATGCTTTAAGATTTCTATATTTATCAAGTTGTCTTTTTCTTGTTTGATCGGACAATCCAAGAACGTTTACAGTTTCTTCGGTGGAAAGATTCCACCCATCTAAAACCTGCATTACTGTCTTGGTTATATAAAGAAACTCTTCGTCAGTGTAATCGTTCATAGTTTACCAAAAAAATTTATGTTACTTTATATGTTAAATTGATAATTAGCAATAAGATATTGTATTGTTAGGTTAACATTTTTGGGAAAAATATAATTTTTTAATTTAGAAAGGAGTAAAAATTGATAAGATTTTTAAAAAAATTATTTTCTGCGAAAGAAAAAGTTGATAATGATATTGATGAAAATTTAGCATGCGCAATTCTACTTGTGGAAATAAGTTACTCAGATTTTGAGATCGATAAATCAGAAATTGAATCGATGACATATCTGTTCGAAAAAAATTTTAATCTTCCTAGAGAAAAATCAGAATGGTTAAGGGATAAAGCTCTTAATTTGCATAAAGATACAAATTGTTTAAGACAATACATCAAAATTATAAATGAGAAATTTTCAAAAGACCAAAAGAGACAATTTATGAATATGGCTTGGGAAATAGCTAGAGCTGACGATACAGTTGATAAACATGAAGAACATAGGATAAGAAAACTTTCTGAGATGTTATATATCGATCATAAGGATTTCATTAAATCAAAAATTTTGACGAAATAGCTAGCTTTTTTTAAATCTGTATAAAGCTATTTCTCCAAAAAAATTGGGTAGGAAGTTCAAAAGGTTATCGGAATTATAATTACTATTTAAGACCTTCTTATCGAGAATAGTGATATTTAAATCTTCACAAAGCCCCTCAAAATCTTTAAAAGTACAAAGATGAATGTTAGGAGTGTCAAACCAATTATTTGGCAAAGAATTAGAGATTGGCATTTTACCAAAAAGACCGAGTTGTAATCTATTTTTCCAATAACCCATGTTTGGAAATGTAACTATTCCTTCTTTGGCTATTCTTAGCATCTCTAAAATTATTTTGTCGGGATTTTTATTTTCTTGAAGAGCCTGCGTCATTACAGCGTAATCGAAAAAATTTTGATCAAAATATTGACCCAAACCAGAATTAAAGTCAGCCTGTATTACGCTTATGTTCTTATTAATTGATTGCTGAACTTTATCAATATCTTTTTCAAAACCATAGCCTGAAACATTTTTATTTGTTCGCAGAAAATCAAGTAAGGTTGAATCTCCACAACCTAAATCAAGAACCGTGGAATCTTTTTGAATCCATTCAGATATAAATTTAAAGTCTTTTCTTTCCATAATATTTTCAAATAGTTTTTGTTAACTAGCCTACATTCTCCATAAAATTACTTAAAACTTTTAAATAATCTGGTATTGGCATTAAAAATGCATCGTGACCCTGATTCGCCTCTATTTCTGCATAAGAAACGTTCTTTCTTGCTCTTACAAGAGACTTTACAATTTCATGTGATTTTGAAGATGAAAATCTCCAGTCACTTGTGAATGAGACTACTAGAAAGCGCGAATCAGTTTTTTCAAAAGCCAATGATAAATCACCATTAAAATCCGCGGCCGGATCAAAATAATCAAGGGCTTTTGTCATTAAGAGATAAGTGTTCGCATCGAATCGTTCTACAAAAGCTTGGGCTTGATACCTTAAATAACTTTCAACTTGGAAATCTACATCATAACCAAAATGTAATTTTCCTTCTCTTAGATCGCGCCCAAATTTTTGTCTCATCGAGTCGTCGGAGAGATATGTTATATGTCCTAACATTCTCGCTATACTCAAACCTCTTTTTGGAATTACCCCATGATCATTATAACGACCATCGTGAAAATCTGGATCAGTAATGATTGCTTGTCTCGCAACCTCATTGAAGGCAATATTTTGAGCTGAGAGTTTTGCCGCGGCAGCAACAATAATTGAGTTTTTTATTTTTTCTGGATAACTAATTGCCCATTGTAAAGCTTGCATGCCGCCAAGACTTCCGCCAACGACACATGCCCAGCAGTTAATGCCAAGATAGTCTCCTAACAATTTTTGGCTATTGACCCAATCGTTAACAGTGACAATTGGAAAATCTGGCCCAAACTCTTTTCCCGTTTTTTTATCTGTTGAGTTCGGTCCACTTGATCCTCTACAACCTCCTAAGTTATTTAATGAAACAACAAAAAACTTATTTGTATCAAAAGGTTTTCCCGGTCCAATACATGAGTCCCACCAGCCTGGTTTTTTGTCGTCTTTATGATGATAACCCGCAGCATGATGATCGCCAGAAAGAGCGTGGCATATTAGAATAGCATTACTTTTTTCTGAGTTTAAACTGCCATAAGTCTCGTATATTAGTTCGAAGCTATCTAGGAGTTTCCCACAGTCCAATCTTAGAGTTTCATTTATCTCAATAGTTTCTGGTTTTACTATACCAACTGAATTTTGTTTTAGTTTGCTATTCATATTTTATCCACAATTTCAATTTGAATTTGAAATCATGAATAAATAAAAGGGAATTTACGTTGCTTTATGATCTTCGCTTTAGCTGTATTTTCCCACCCGCAAGCTGACTTCAAATCGGTGTATTTATAATATACTGTAATTTATAGAAATATACAAATAAGAAAGAAATCTATCTGAGTAAAATATTGATAAAACTTTGAATGAAATATATTAATATTAAAGCTATTATTACCGAGAAATCGATTATGCCAACAGAAGTTGGTATAAACCGCCTTATAAAAAATAAAATAGGATTTGATATCTGATAAATAATATCCAGAACTGGGTTTCTGTTGGATAGTGGTGATTGAACAAACCAACTTGATATCGCAAGAACTATAAATATTATTGTAAGAGCATTTAGAATACTAAAAATTGAACTCTTTATAGAATAGATAATTACCTTTTCAACGATCATATCATTTCCCAAAATTGTCCCATGAATATAAAAACTGGCAAAGTGACATAATAAAATAACTATAAAGCTTGATAATTCAAATTTTCCAAAGTTTGGTATAAAAAAGAAAAAAGATTTTATTGGTCTAGTAATTTTTATTATTGATTGAGTAAGAGGATTAGATACGCTTGCATTACATAATGCCAAAAGAATTCTTAATGTAAATATTAAAACCAAAAATGAAAGAACTAAATCTGACACAAAATAACCTAATTCGGAAAAAGAGTTTGACATTTATTCCACCTACCCTGACAAATCTATAGATCTCTTTTTGGCAACTTCTATTGCCTTAGAAATAATTTTTTTGAAGTTTTTCTCTTCAAGTGATTCAATTGCGGCTTCTGTGGTACCTCCTTTTGATGCAACAGTTGATCTAAGTTTTTTCACATCTTTTGTAACAAATAACATTTTCGAAGTACTGTTTAATAAATGCATTAATAATAGAGATTTATCTTCATTAGATATGTTTTTAAAGTTTCCACACTCCATCAATGCTTCATAGAAATACATAAGATAAGCGGGTCCACTTCCAAATAGAGCTGTAAATTCATGCATCTCATCTTCGTTAATTTTTCTGACATGTCCAATACTTCGAAAAATATCTTCAATATAATTTTTTCTCTCCGTATCAGACTCATTGCTATTGCATATTCCAGTAATACTCTCATTATAAATCGCACATAAGTTTGGCATTGCGCGGGTGATTGATACATTTTTTTTAATTATTTTTTTTAGTGAACTAATACATACTCCTGCAGCAACCGACACAACAGATT
This sequence comes from uncultured Thiothrix sp., assembly GCA_902624655.1. Taxonomy (GTDB): domain Bacteria; phylum Pseudomonadota; class Gammaproteobacteria; order Poriferisulfidales. Next base: position 58,364 of record CACNYJ010000001.1, on the reverse strand, counting down.
GATTGTCACGAAAAATATTTATATTTTGATTTATAGCCTTTTCTATATCTTTTGGCTTAACGCAAAGAAAAATAATATCAAAATAATCTTTACTTTCTGACCCAGATTCTAAAAAAATGCACTTCTCAAGATTAAACTCACTCTTTTTTTTATTATGAAAAATAGTAATGTCATTCGAATTATTGAATTTACCAGACGACAAAACACCGCTAATTAAGGCGCTTGACATATTTCCATAACCTATAAATGCTATTTTCATTTTTTTCTTTCACCAAAGATTGCTGTACCAATTCGAATGACTGTAGAGCCTGCTTCTATTGCAGCATTATAGTCTGAGCTCATACCAATTGACAAAGTATCTAACTTATAACCTTTTTTTACAAGATCATCGAAGATATTTTTAATTTTTTTAAAGCTTTCTAATTGAGCAATATGAGTTTCCTCTGGTTTTGGTATAGCCATTAAGCCCCTAATATTTATCATATCAAGGTTTTTTGTTTTTTTTAAAAATTCTTCTACTTCACAAAAGCTTATTCCCGACTTGGTTTCCTCATTATCACTATTTACTTGAATACAAACATTCAATTTTTTGCCAGAGGTTTTTCTTAAAGCATTTATCTTTTTTAGTGTTTTTTCCTTATCAATACTATGAACCCAATCAAAATTCTCAGCTATTAATTTCGCTTTGTTACTTTGTATGCTTCCAATAAAGTGCCATACAATATCTAAGTCTTTTAATTTCGATATTTTTTCGACTGACTCTTGTAAATAATTTTCACCAAAGTCTCTTTGTCCAGCCAAATATGCGGTTTTAATTTTCTCTACACTATGAGTTTTACTAACTGCCATTAGAAGGACACTATTTTTTTTTCTTTTATATCTCTCTTCGAAATTCGAAATTTCTTTTTTTAACTGGATAATATTTTTTTCTATTTGTTCCATACAAGTTCTTTATTTATGAAAATTCGTAAATAAAAAAACTACTTATTTTCATAAACCACTCTACCTTTGCGAATAGTTTTTTTTACTTTTGTGCTGAATTTTTTACCAATAAATGGTGTATTACGACCTGCGCTTTGAATTCTATTTTCTTCTAAAATCCATTCCTCTCTTTTGAAAATACATAAATCAGCGGGAAAATCTTTTTTTATAACCCCGCTATTAATATTTAATAATAAAGCGGGATTTCTTGTAACTTTCTCAATTGCTTTTTGCATATCAAGAACCCCTTCATCTACCAAATCTAAAATTAATGGGAGTAAAATTTCAATTGAAGAAATGCCTGGCAAAGTGCTTGAAAATGGAGCTTGCCTTGCGTCCTCATTATGTGGCTGATGATCAGAACAAATTGCTGTTATATACCCTAAAGAAATAGCTTCTCTTAATGATATTAAATCTTCATTTGTTCTAAAAGGGGGGGTTACGTGATAGTTACTATTAAAATTATTTATAAAACTTTCATCAAAAAATAGTTGGTGTATCGCAACATCAGACGTCACTTCGATACCTTGTGATTGGGCATTTTTAATTAAAGTTAATGACTCTGCACATGAAATTCTACATAAATGCAACTTAACACCTGTAAGTTTGCATAGCGATATTGCTTCAGCAACAGCGGCTGATTCTGCAGCAGATGGGATGCCTGGTAGGCCAAGTTTATTTGCTATTTCCCCTTCATGAACACATCCGCCGTTAGCAAGATGGTAATTTAGAGGTTGGTAAAATATCGTTATATCTTGCCCAGATGCATACTCCATTATTCTTCTTAAAACTAAAGAATTTTTAATAGGGCTAAAACAATTTGTTAATGCTATTGCGCCAGCATGTTTTAATTCTGACATAGAGCTTAATCTTTCTCCGTCAAGTTCTCTCGTAAGTGCAGCAAGAACTTTTACATCACAAAGATCAACATTTTTAAAAATTTCTTGGACTAATTTTATTTGAGCAGGCGTGTCAATAACTGGTTGTGTATCTGGCATATAACATACAGTCGTAATTCCTGATGCTACTGCTGCTTTTGATTCACTTGAAATTGTTGCTTCTTTCTCCAAACCTGGTTCTCTAAATCTCACAGATAAATCGATTAGCCCGGGAGTAACATAGCAGTCTTGTGCATCAATAATTATTGGTGAATTTAGTTTGACGTTATCTTCATCGATCCCACATATTTTTCCATCTTTAATATATATGTCATGAATGCCAGAAATTTCACCCGGAGGATTTATTAAGTTTGCTGATTTTATAATCAGATCGCTCATTTGTTATCCTGCTGGGGTTGCATTGATAAGGACAAAATAGCCATTCTAACAGCGATACCGTTTGAAACTTGTTGCAAAATTACGGAACGGTCTCCATCAGCTACTTCAGAACTTATTTCAACTCCTCTATTTACAGGACCGGGATGCATTATAATACCATTTTTAGCAAGAAGTTCTTGTCTTCTAGGAGTGAATCCATAGAGATTATAATATTCATTCTCATCGGGAATAAAGCTTGAATCCATTCTCTCATTTTGCAACCTTAGCATAATTACAACATTGCAATTTTTAATACCCTCATCCATATCCACATATGGTGTTGCCCCCATCCTTTCAATTCCGCTTGGAAGAAGAGTTTTTGGACCAATGACTCTTATATCGGGAACTTCTAGGATCCTCAAAGCGTGAATTAAAGATCGTGCGACACGAGAGTGAAGAATATCGCCGACAATAGCTACCTTGATCTTTTTAAAATCTTTAAAGTATTTTCGAATTGTAAAAATATCTAACATAGCTTGAGTTGGATGAGCATGCCGTCCATCACCTGCATTAATTACGCTTATATTTTGCGAGACATTTTTTGATATAAACTCTGCAGCTCCTGATAAAGGATGTCGAACAATAAACATATCGCAATGCATTGCCTCGAGATTTCTCAAAGTATCCAAAAGTGTTTCTCCTTTTTTTGTTGCACTAAAATCAACATTTATGTTTAAAAAATCTGCAGATAATCTTTTTGCTGCAAGTTCGAAAGTTGTTCTTGTTCTAGTACTAGCTTCAAAAAATAAATTTACAATAGTTTTACCTCTTAGTAGTGGAACTTTTTTAACTGGTTGACCTGAGACACCAGCAAACGATTCTGCTAAATCCAAAATATCTAAAAGTAAGGGTTGAGATAAGTATTCAATATCTAGAAAATGTCTTAATCTTTTTTGAGATACAATATCATTTTCTGCAAGCTCGCTTTTTTCTAAATTTATGTCATTTGGCTCCACAATTTACCTCTTATTTATCAATTATTTCTAAAATCAATGGGTCTGGTCCTTCTAATTTAATGTTCTTATCATTCGCAAGCTCTAATTTTTCTCCTACAATATCTGCTGAGATAGGAAGCTCCTTGCCATTACGCTCAACTAAAACTACTAAAGTAACTGATAAAGGTCTGCCAAAATCAAATATTTCATTAATAGCGGCACGAGTTGTCCTTCCTGTGAATAAAACATCATCAACAAGAATTATATGTTTGTCATCAATTGAAACCGGCATATCAGTTGGCTCAACCTTAGGATTAACCCCAACCTTGCTGAAATCGTCTCTATAAAAGCTTATATTTAAAGAGGCTGGCTTACCATCAAAACCCATCCTCTTTTGAATCCACTCAGCTATCCAAACTCCGCCAGTATGAACTCCAATTATAATTGGGTCTAGAATTTGATTTTTTAAAAGATGGTCCCTAAGAGAATTCTCAATTTTTTGAAGTAGTGCCTGTGTCTGCTCTTTTGAATATTTCATTTTCAAAATAGGATTGTAATATTATTGCTGCCGCAATTCTATCTATTTCTTCTTTATTCACCTTTTTTTTTCTTCCTGCTTGCATTTGCTTTGATAGTTCGGACTTCGCATAATTTGATGAATAGTCCTCATCAAAGAAAATTACATCTAAATTACACTTCTTTTTCAGATTCGCGCCAAAATTCTTAATTTGTTTATTTATCTCCTGATCAGCATAAATTTTTGGCATGCCAATAATTATTTGATTAATCTCCCATTCATTTACAAGTTCTATAATTTTATTACAACTTATTTCACTACTCTTATTTAGAATCGTCTCAAGAGGCGAAGCAATTAGATTTTCTGAATCGCCTATTGCCAAACCAATCCTTATTTCACCAAAATCAATCGCTAAAAATCTCTTAAAACTCATTTAAGTTGATCCCAAAAAATTTTACCAATATCCACGTTATGCAAAGAATTTATTTCAGCAACACAAGTAGGAGAAGTAATATTAATTTCTGTAATTTTATTACCAATCATATCTACCCCAGCAAAAAAAATATTTTTAGAGACTAGATATGATGCAACTTCTTTACATATTTCTTTTTCTTCTTTTGTTAAGGTATATTTCTCTATTGACCCACCTGAGGCAATATTTGATCTATGATCTTTATTTGAGGACTTACGAATTACTGATTGCTCGATTACTTTACCGTTTATAATTATTATTCTTTTGTCACCATCATTAACTTCATCAAGAAACTCTTGAACCATAATATAATTTTTTCCCATCTGGGTCATATCCTCGAATATAACGTTGAAATTTTTATCTAAGTTTTCAAGAAAATAAATTGATCTACCTCCCATCAAATTTAGGGGTTTTAAGATTATTTTCTTATGTTTATTTTTAAAATCTTCTACATGTTTTTTATTGCATGTCACTATTGTATCAGGTATAAATTTAGGAAAATTCAATGTTATAAGTTTTTCATTAAAGTTTCGTAATACTGTTCCTGAATTAATAACTCTCATATTATTATTTTTTATAAGGTCTAGAATAAATGTTTTATAAAAATAATTAATATCAACCGGAGGATCTTCTCTCATTAAAATGTGATCAAAGTTGGATATTTTTTGGTTTGAAAAGGATGAAAGTTTATAAAATTTATCTTCATTTTCATAAACTTCAATCTCAGATATATCACCTATAGGCTCAAGAGAGTTAATAGTAAGAGAACCTGGAGATAGGTAATATAATTTATAATTAAGTTTCATAGCAGAAAGCATTAATTGAAATGTTGTATCTTTTTTAATATTTATGGACTCTATTGGGTCCATAATTACAAGAATTTTTTTAGTCATATCAAGTGCTATTATAAATCATTCTTATGAATGAAAATGCTGTTATTGCAGCAGTTTCTACTCTTAGAATATTATCACCTAAGCTTGCAGATGAAAAATTAGATTGTTCTGCTAATGTATATTCATCATCTGTAAAATCACCCTCAGGCCCGACAAGTATTGCGCATGACTCTTGATTTGAGCTAAAAACTTTTGGTAACATTTTTTTTGTTTTTGTATTAAGAATAATTTTTTCTTTGAAAGTACAAATATCAAGGTATTCTTCAAAAGATAAAATTTCTTTTATATCTGGTAAGTACACTCTTTCAGATTGTTCACTTGAGCTAATTGCAATATTTTTCCAGTGTAAAATTTTTTTATCGGGATCAATCTTTCTTTTCTGAAATATAGAATTTTTGGATATGATAGGCTGTATTGAATTCACTCCAAGCTCTGTTAATTTTTGTACAATAAGATCCGAACATGGGTTTTTACATAAGCTAAATGCAACTTCAATTTCTAGCTTTTGTTTTTCAATAAATTTTTTATTTTCAATAAAAATGTCAAAATGCTTGTTTGAAATTTTCTTAACGAAACCATGATATTCGTTACCACTATTATTAAATAAAATTAACTTTTGATTTTCTTTAGCTCTAAGTACTTTTGTAAGATAGTGATTTGAAGATTTTTCTAACAAAATTGATGAGCCAACATTAATTGACTCATCATAATATAATCTAAAAACTCTCACTACTAAAGATTAGTACCTATAAGTATCGTTTTTATATGGTCCTTTCTGTTCGACACTTATATAGTCAGCTTGCTCGCTTGATAGCTCTGTAAGTTTTGCACCAACCTTTTCTAGATGAAGTCTAGCAACTTCTTCATCTAAAAATTTTGGAAGCACATAAACTTCTTTAGAATAATTTTTAAAATTTTTCCACAATTCTATTTGAGCTAACACTTGATTAGTAAATGATGCGGACATTACATAACTAGGATGGCCTGTGGCGCAACCTAAGTTAATCAACCTACCTTCAGCTAATAAAATAATTTTTTTACCATCAGGAAACTCTATATGATCAACTTGTGGTTTAATATTGTCCCAATTACATTTTTTAAGTGATTCAACATCTATTTCATTATCAAAGTGGCCTATATTACATACTATTGCTTCATCTTTCATTTTTTCCATATGTTCGTATGTAATTACCGAAACGTTTCCTGTAGCAGTTACAAAAATATCAACTTCTGATACTACAGATTCAACAGTTACAACCTTAAAGCCTTCCATTGCAGCTTGAAGAGCGCATATAGGATCAACTTCTGTAACCCAAACGATTGCTCCTGCATTTCTTAATGACTGAGCTGAGCCTTTTCCAACATCGCCAAAACCACATACGAGAGCTGTTTTACCAGATATCATTACATCGGTGGCTCTTTTTATTCCATCAACAAGTGATTCTCTACAACCGTACAAATTATCAAATTTTGATTTAGTTACAGAGTCATTGACGTTAAAAGCAGGTACTTTCAATTCATTGTTTTTAACCATTTCATGCAATCTAAGAACCCCTGTTGTAGTTTCCTCAGATAGCCCTTTGACGTTATCTAATAGTTCTGGATACTTCTCATGCATTATTGCGGTTAAGTCTCCACCATCATCTAGGATCATATTTGGTTTCCATGTTGGATCACCGATAATTGTTTGATCGATACACCACAAATATTCTTCTTCAGTTTCGCCTTTCCATGCAAAAACGGGAATACCTTTTTCTGCTATTGCTGCCGCGGCATGGTCTTGCGTTGAATAGATATTACAAGAAGACCACCTTACGCTGGCTCCAAGACTAACTAAAGTATCAATAAGAACTGCGGTCTGTATTGTCATATGCAGACAGCCAACTATATTTGCGCCATCGAGAGGCTTCTCCTTAGAGTACTTTTCTCTTAATGCCATTAGTCCAGGCATTTCGGTTTCAGCGATTCTCATTTCTTTGTGGCCCCATTCGGCTAGAGAAATATCTGCTATTTTGTAATCTGGGCCAATTTTTTTAACAACCTTGCTCATTTAAAAACTCCGTTATATTAAATCTTTTATTTTTGAAACTTGATCAGTCCGTTCCCAGGAAAGATCTAAATCATTCCTACCAAAGTGACCATATGAAGCGGTTGGTTTATAGATAGGATTTAATAAGTCTAGCATATTAATTATACCCCAAGGACGCAAGTCAAAAACATCATTTATTATATGTACAATCTTGTCTTCCTCTTTGGTAGATGTTCCAAATGTATCTATACTGATTGAAGTGGGTTTTGCTACACCAATTGCATAAGATATTTGAATTTCACACTTCTTTGCAAGACCAGCAGCAACTATATTCTTTGCAACATACCTAGCAGCATAAGCAGCTGATCTGTCTACCTTACTAGGGTCTTTTCCTGAAAAAGCCCCACCTCCGTGTCTTGCCATACCACCGTATGTATCGACTATTATTTTTCTGCCAGTAAGGCCGCAATCACCTACGGGACCACCAATTTCAAAAGACCCAGTAGGATTAACGTGGATTATAGTATCCTTTGTAAGGTAATTTTTTGGTAAGACTTTACTAATTACCTCTTCAACTACATATTCTTTTATTTCATTTTGATTAACATCCGGAGAATGTTGAGTTGAAACAACAATTGTATCAATAGAATCAATTTGATCATCTATGTATTTAAATGTTACTTGACTCTTTGCGTCAGGCCTCAACCAAGCAACATCTTTGGCTTTTCTTAGCTCCGCTAATTTATGAACTAATCTATGAGAATAAGTTATTGGCGCAGGCATTAAAACGTCTGTTTCATCATTTGCATAACCAAACATTAGTCCTTGATCTCCAGCGCCTTGATCTTCGTCATTTTGCCTATCGACACCTTGAGCAATATCTTTAGATTGCAGTCCGATTTTGTTTACAAATTCTACTGTATCTGCATCGAATCCCAAATCTTCAGAATCATAACCAATGTCTCTAATAGTCTCTCTAACCACTTCTTCATAATCAATTTTTGCGGCTGTGGTAATTTCTCCGCCAATTATTACAACTCCTTTTGAACCTTCTTCTGATTTGACAAGGCTTTCACAAGCTACTCTCGCTTTTTTATCTTGCGAAATGACAGCATCTAATATTGCATCAGAGACTTGGTCACATAATTTATCTGGATGGCCTTCAGAAACTGACTCAGATGTGAAAACTTTTGTAGTCATGTAATTTTTCCTAGTTTTATAGAAATAATATCATAATCATTTTTTCTGAGCTATAAATATAGCTCTATAAAAAGAACTATAACCCTCTATCGTATTTCCATTTGGAAGAATAAAGTCCTTTAAACTTTTGCCAGTCATCCATTTTGTTGAACGCTGCTCATTAACATCAGTTTCGGAGTAATCGACACACTCAATATTTTTGAAACCATTTTCATTTAATAAATTTAATACATTTTTTTCCTTAAAAATTACTCCGATATTTTTCATTCCTGCAAAAGTTTTTCCTTTTTCTATTCGTATATCGGTATCACCTTTAGTAATTATAGTTTCAAGAATAGTGGTTCCATTCCTCTTCAATAATCTTCCTATGGTTTCAATATGTTGAGCGGGATTTTTTGAATGATATAGAATACCCATTGATAAAACCAAATCAAAATCAATTTTATTATTAAAGTTTTCAACATTACTAGGTATCACTAAAATATTTTGGATCTTTTTTGCATAAATTTTAGTTGCTAAAAATTGCATTATATACAATGGTGTTTTCTCAACTCCAAGAACTATTTCAGGATTAAGCTCCAACAGCTTATATGAATAATAACCGTTACTACAACCTATATCGCAGATTCGCATACCTTCTTTTTGTGGTAAAAAAGATTTAATTCTCTCCCATTTTTTGTCTGATCTCCATTCAGAATCGATTTCGGTTTTAAAGATTAAAAATGGGCCCTTTCGCCAAGGAGATAATTTTAAAAGATTTTCCTCTAGGATTTTTTTTTCAGATTCAAGAATCTCATTTGGTCTTCCAATTTGAATTGCATGCCTTGAATAATCCAAAAAATTTGTCTCAATATTTGGTAATGAATTTAAAATATTGATCCAACTTTCCAAAGTTCCATGAGAATTAAAATTTACATTTTTTTGAAAACAGTCAAACAAATAATCATATTCAATCAGAGTATTCTTTGAATAAAGTTCTTTGTTTCTAAAAAATGATAATATATTTATTTTACCAATACCCAAGATACAAAATTATAACATTGAAACCACTTATAAAAACTATTACAGCCAATTTCCATAAATCTCTCTTCGTGCTGTTTTTCACTCTCTATCTTCATAGTATTTTTTAAAGCAATCTTTTTTCTATCAATTTCTTCCTGTGAATATCCTTTATTTTGTTTATAAAAATCATGAAAACTTTTTGAAAAATCGTCATCGTTTTTTTTATTATTTATAATTTTTTCAGTGAGAATTATTACTCCTTTATTATTAATTTTCCTAAAAAATTCTCTTAGTAATTCTGTTCTTTTATCGATAGAAATAAATTGAAGAGTTAGGTTAAGGATTATTACTGATGAATTTATAATATCAGTGTCTAAAATATCAGATCTTATAAATTCTATATTTTTATTATTAATATTATTCCCACAAGCTTTGATCATTGACTCTGATGAATCAATAGCAAAAATAGTGCCAGTTAAATCTTCAATCTTTTCCGAAACTGAAATTGAGCATGCGCCAAGAGAACATCCAAGATCATAAATGTTTGAATTTGGTTGGTAAAATTTCTTTGCTATATAACCAATGTTATCAATTAAAAATTCATATCCGGGCACAGATCTATGAACCATATCTTCAAAAACGTTGGTTACATCATTGTCGAAAATGAACTTGTGATTATTAGGAATATCTTTGTTGTAAAGGTTATCTTTTTTCATTGGTTTTAAAATTATAATTTTTTCTTTTTCACCATTTTATTTTTAAATTCGGAATAAACAGGTATGCCTTTGTTGAACTTTGGAAAATTTTCCCCGTCAATCAGTGGGGTTAAGTATTTTCTACAAGAGTTTGTAATATGATATCCATCTGAACTTATAAATTTTGATGGTAATTTTTTTTCAACATTAGCAACTTTAGATAACGGTACTTTTGTTAACTTCCATTTGTAAGGATTTTCAGAAACTCTTTTTATAGATGCCATTACTGCGTTTTCTCCTTTAATTGCTAAGTCAACTGCATAAGCCCCTAGAGCATATGCTTGTTCTACATCGGTTTGAGACGCTATGTGACGGGCTGATCTTTGAAGATAATCTGCTACAGCCCAATGACATTTATAGCCTTTTTTTGTTTTAATCAATTCAGCAAGAAATGGTGCAACTCCGCCTAATTGAGAGTGACCAAATGCGTCTTTTAAACCACTTTCTGCAAGAAATTTTCCTTTTTTATTCTTTACCCCCTCTGATGCAACGATTACGCAAAAACCATGTTTACTGATTGTGGACTGAACATTATTTAAAAAATTTTTCTCATCAAAAAGGATTTCGGGAAACAAAATTATATGCGGAGGTTTTTTTCGTGATTCATTTGCGAGCGCCGATGAGGCAGCAATCCATCCAGCATGACGACCCATAACTTCCAGAATAAAAACCTTCGTTGAGGTTGCGCACATTGAGGCAACGTCTAGTCCTGCTTCAAGAGTTGATATTGCGGTATATTTGGCAACAGAGCCAAAGCCTGGGCAAAAATCAATTAAAGGTAAATCGTTATCCACAGTCTTTGGGATTCCGATACATTGAACATCAAAATTATTTATCTGACAGAATTTTGCAATTTTATTTGAGGTATCTTGAGAATCCCCACCTCCATTATAAAAAAAATAGCCAATGTCATGTGCCGAAAACACATCCAGAAGTTTTTTATAATCAGTTTCATCATCATTAAAATCTTTTAACTTATATCTACAAGAGCCAAAAATTCCCCCTGGCGTATTTTTAAGATTACTTATATCAGTCTTACTCTCATAACTTGTATCTATTAATTCTTGTTTTAGGGCCCCCAAAATTCCATTTTTGCCAGCGTATAGCTTATTAAAATATTTTTTATTTTTCCGAACGGCTTCGATTACACCGCATGCACTCGCATTTATTACAGCTGTGACACCACCAGATTGAGCATAAAATGCGTTTCTTTTTTTCTTTTTCATTGGAATATTTTTTTATTTATTAATTTATTTTAACATAGTCAGGAAGTGTTGGAAGTAATCTAAAAGTGCTTTTTTTATAGGTTTATATACTTTACTTATTTGATAATTAATATTTCTAAGGTAATATCAAGTTCATAAATCATAATAAAAAATCAGAAGGCAACTAAATGCAAATTATTCTATTAGGTGCTCCAGGGGCAGGTAAAGGAACACAAGCAAAATTTATCTCGGAACATTTAAATATTCCACAAATATCAACTGGCGATATGCTAAGAAATTCTGTGGCCAAAAAAACAGATCTTGGTTTAAAAGCAAAAGTTCTTATGGAAAAAGGAGAGTTAGTTCCAGACGAACTTATTCTTGATTTAGTAAAAGATAGAATAAATGAAGACGATTGTTCCAATGGTTTTTTATTTGACGGTTTTCCACGAACTTTGGAACAGGCTAAAGCGCTGCAAATGAGAGGAGTTAAAATTGATTGTGTAATTGAGATTATGGTAGATGATAAAGAAATTATAGAAAGAATGAGCGGAAGAAGAGTTCATTCAGCATCTGGTAGGACCTACCATATAAAACACAACCCACCTAAGAAAGAGAACACTGACGATGAAACTGGGGAACCATTAATTCAAAGGGCCGATGATAATGAAGAAACGGTCAAAAAAAGGCTTGAAATTTATCATGAGCAAACTTCACCATTGATTGATTTTTATAAAAAAGCTGCCCAAATTGAAAATGGAAACAAATACGTTGAAATTAATGGTATTGGAGAAATTTTAAGTATCCAAGAGCAAATAATAAGCTCCCTTTAAAGATACAAATACTTGTATATGATGGTTATCTTAGCTATCATACGCCACCTAAAGGAATTTATTGAAATGATGACAAAATCAACAATTAGTGCGAAAAAAGAAACCGTTGAAAGAGATTGGTACGTGATCGACGCAACCGATAAGGTTTTAGGACGCCTTTCGACAGAAATCGCAGATATGTTAAGGGGCAAAAAAAAGCCATGTTACACTCCCCACGTTGATACAGGTGACCATGTTGTAGTTATCAACGCTGAAAAAGTGAAAGTAACTGGTAATAAATTCAATGACAAAATGTATTACAAGCATTCTGGATATATAGGAAACTTAAAATCTATAAACTTTTCAAAACTTCAAGCGAAGAGACCAGAACAGATTATTGAAAAAGCAGTAAAAGGAATGATGCCAAAAAATAGACTTGGTAGTGCCATGATAAAGAAACTTCATGTTTATAAAGGCCCAGAACACAATCACCAAGCTCAAAAACCAATAGTAAAGGAATTATAAAGTGGAAAACGTATTTTACTCGACTGGAAGAAGAAAAGAATCAACTGCAAGAGTTTTCCTATCAAAAGGTTCTGGGAAAATTACAGTCAACGCGAATCCTTTAGAAAAGTACTTTGGAAGAAAAACCAGTATTATGGTTGTGAAGCAAGCTTTAGAACTTACTGATACATTAGATAAAACCGACATCAAAATAACTGTAAAAGGTGGCGGTTCATCTGGACAAGCTGGTGCGATAAAACTTGGAATTGCTCGAGCTCTTTTGAAATTTGATGACACTTTAAGACCTCTTCTTAAAAAAAATGGATTCCTTACCAGAGACTCTAGAGTTGTCGAAAGAAAAAAAGTTGGTCTTAGAAAAGCAAGAAAAGATATTCAATACTCGAAGAGATAATCATCACATTAGATAAATATGCATGTACATCACGCTTGTAGTGATTAATGTTCTCATGGCTAAGTAAACATACAAACCTTTATCTCGATACATTAATATGATGTCTATTATCCATGCGATTAGATAACCCACAGTAAGAATCTGAAGTTGATATGGAAAGTTCGCAAACATTGCTCCAAAAGCTATCACTGAAGGCGTTACACTCAAGATAAATACATTTGGGTCTTTTTCGTTAATGTTTCTTCCCCAATTTATTGCACCTATAAAAGATAATATAATTGCACTATAATGAATGAAAATTGCTAGACCTACTTCAAAATCATAATTTTCAAGGTAATAAATTGCAAAAACAAATGGCACTAGCCCAGAAAGCATTAAAGCTAAGGATGTTTTACTTGAGAATTTTTGTTTAGCTAACATAGTAATTATTTTAAACTGTTAATTTTTTATTGGAAGCGAGAAATTATGCCAATATATGAATATCAATGCGAAGGGTGTGGTCATCAATTCGATATCATTCAAAAAATATCGGACGAGAAACTCACGCTTTGTGAAGAATGTAATCAACATAAACTAAGGAAACTTGTTACCTCGGCAGGATTTAAACTAAAGGGAACCGGTTGGTATGAAACTGACTTTAAAAACAATAAAAAAAAAGAAAAGACAACGGATAAGAAGACAAAAAAATAATTAATTATTATGATTTACTCAAAGCTTGGCCATACAGATATTGAAGTTAGCAAAATATGTTTGGGAACAATGACTTTTGGTGAACAAAATACTGAAGCAGAAGCGCATGCTCAATTAGATTTCGCTTTGGACAATGGAGTTAACTTCATTGATACAGCTGAAATGTACCCTGTCCCACCCAAACAAAAAACACAAGGCTTAACTGAAAAGTTTATTGGGTCTTGGCTTAATAAAACTAAAAAAAGGGATAAGGTAATTATTGCTTCAAAAGTGACAGGTCCGGCCCCAGATTTTGATTATATTCGCAAGCCTCTAAAAATTGATAAAAAAAATATAGAAATCGCTATTGAGGAAAATCTAAAACGTTTAAACACAGACTATATTGATTTGTATCAAATCCATTGGCCCCAAAGAGAAACAAATTATTTTGGAGAATTAAACTATAAATACTCGAAAGAAAATAAGAATATTATTATTGATAATATAAATGAAAGTTATGAAGCTCTTAACTTACTAGTTACAAAAGGAAAAATAAGATCTATTGGTTTATCAAATGACACATCATGGGGTGCTATGAAATTCATTGAAATTGCTAATTCAAAATCTTTCTCAAAGATTGTATCTGTGCAGAATCCTTATAGTCTGCTCAATAGATTATATGAAATAAATATGGCTGAAATTGCCGAAATTGAAAATGTAAAACTACTAGCTTATTCGCCTCTTGGGTTTGGTGTACTCACTGGAAAATATTTAAATGACTCACCAAAAAATGCAAGACTAACCATTTGGAATAGATTTAATAGATACAGTAATAAATATTGTAAAGAAGCAACGGTAAAATACGTTAATCTTGCAAAGAAATATGACTTAACCCCTACACAGTTAGCTTTAGCTTTTGTTAACAATCAACCGTTTGTTGCTAGCAACATAATAGGAGCAACAAATATCTCACAACTTAAGGAAAATATTGAAAGTATCAATATTAGTCTTAATGAAGAAATAAAAAACGAAATAGATGCGATAAATTTAAGTCACCCAAATCCCGCCCCTTAAATGAGAATATCTAAATTCATAGCTCACGCAGGATTATGCTCAAGACGCGAAGCTGAAAAATTAATTATTAATAGAAAAGTGAAAATAAATGAAAAGTTATGTGAGGACTTATCATATAAAGTAAAAGAAAAGGATAAAGTTTTTGTTAACGGGAGAAAAATAAATCTTCAAAGTAGCGTTGATTTGTATATTTTAAATAAACCTAGAGGATATATAACTTCAAAGGTAGGGCAAAATCAAAGGAAAACTGTATATGATCTTTTGCCAAAGAATAAACAAAATCTTATAACTGTAGGGCGTCTTGATTACAACACTGAAGGTTTACTACTTTTTACTAATAATGGAGATATTGCTAGGGAGTATGAACTTCCAAAAAATAAAATAAAAAGAACATACAAGGTAAAAGTATTTGGGAATGTGAAGAATTCATATATCTTACAAATTCAACGTGGTGTTAAAATAAATGGTATTTCACATCGAGTGGATAAAATTGCTTTGGTTAAAAAGCTTAAAACAAACAGCTGGTTTAAAATTGAATTAAGTGAAGGTAAAAATAGAGAAATAAGAAAAATTTTTGAGAAATTTAATTTAACCGTCAACAGAATTATTAGAACGAATTACGGGGAATACTCTATTGGGAAAATTAAGTCAGGAGAGTTTAGAAAGGTAAAATACTTATGAATTTAATTATCTTTCTTAAGCTCTGATACACCATCGTCGCTACTAATCAATACTTGGTCTGCGCCTCTCTCTGCAAAGAGACCAACTGTAACGACTCCTGGGATCTGATTTAGCTTTCTCTCAAGTTCTATTGGCTCCATAATTTCTAAATGACTTACGTCTAATATGACATTTTCATTGTCTGTTACAAAGCCATCTCTCCAAGATGGCATGCCTTTGTGCTTAATAATTTCTCTTGCTACAAAAGATCTAGCCATTGGAAGAACTTCAATTGGGAGTGGAAATTTTCCTAAAATATTAACAATTTTTGAATCATCAACTATGCATAAAAATTTTTTTGATGCATTTGCAATTATTTTTTCTCTTGTGAGAGCACCACCACCACCTTTTATAAGTTGTAGCCTACTATTCACTTCATCTGCGCCATCAACGTATAATGGAATATCACTTACATCATTTAAGTCGTAAACCCTTATTCCATTTGCCTCTAATTTTTGTTGAGTAGATATCGAACTTGCAACAGCTCCTGAAATTTTATTTTTTATAGGTTTTAAAAGTTCAATAAAGCAGTCAACAGTTGACCCTGTGCCAACACCTAATAAGTCATCATACTCTATAAACTCTATTGCTGCTCTTGCCACAGCCTGTTTCTTTGATTCTGTTTTACTCATTAATTTTTAACCATACAAGTCTGAAGTGTATTATAATTCATATATGCCATACTTTGTATTTAAATATCAGGAAAATAAATTCAGATCGGTAGATCATATCGATACTTTTGATACGTACAAAGAGGCAAAAAATCTTGTAAAAGATCTAAGAAAAAAACACTCACCAAATAACCCAAATGCATATAAAGTTGTATTTGCCGAAGACATGCTAGAAGCTGAAATGCTTATTTTAGAGAAAAGAGACGCTCCTATTTTAAAAGAATGGGAAAAATAATACCTGTTAAAAAAAATTAAATCATGAATAATAAAATTCAACTCAAGGAAGCCATTTTATATTGGTTAAAACTAGGTTTTATTAGTTTCGGAGGGCCAGCATCTCAAATTAGCATGATGCATGAAGACATTGTTGAAAAGAAAAAATGGATAGATGATAAAAGTTTTTTCCACGCTTTAAATTTTACGATGCTTCTTCCTGGTCCAGAAGCTCAACAACTTGCTACTTATTTAGGTTGGTTGATGCATGGAAGGCTTGGTGGTCTTATAGCTGGCATATTATTTATAGTCCCCTCATTCTTCATTTTAACTGCATTAACTTATGTCTACATTAATTTTTCAGATAATGTTTGGGGGGAAGGCGTCTTATATGGAGTAAAAGCTGCTGTAATAGCAATAATCTTCTCCGCAACAATCAAAATCGCAAAAAAGGTTTTGAAAAAAATTTATTATTGGTTAACCGCAATTTGCGCACTTTTTGCAATAAATATTATAGATGCAAACTTTCCTTTGATAATAATTTCTGCGGGTTTAATAGGATTTATATTTCATTTTAAAGAAAAAAAATTAGATAAACAAAATTTTTTAAATTTCATAGATAATAAAGTTTTAAAAAAATCTTTCAAAACTTTTTTAATTGCACTATCAATTTGGGTAGTCGTGCTTACTTTTGTACTTCTTGCAAAAGAAGATATTTTACTGAACTTATCTTTATTTTTTAGTAAAGCTGCTTTAATTACTTTTGGAGGTGCGTATGCATTACTGCCCTATGTTTTTCAAAATATTATTGAATCACACGGATGGTTAACAAGTCAGCAAATGATTGATGGCCTTGCTTTAGGAGAATCCACTCCTGGTCCATTAATTATGATTGTCACTTATGTTGGTTTTATAGTTGGGTGGTCGAATGATATTTTAGCAATAGGAAATCCTTTAATAGGCGCTTTAATATGTGCGTTTGTGGCAACATTCTTCACCTTTCTTCCATCTTTTGCATTTATTTTTATCGGAGCCCCATTGATCGAACTTAGCAAGGAAAATAAAACGCTTGATATTCCTCTAAGCTTTGTTACCTCCGCGGTTGTAGGTCTTATAGCAAACTTAGGATTCGTTCTTGCTTATAATTCATTATGGATTAATAATAATGGTGCTGAGTATTTTGATATTAATCTTTTAGTTTTAATAGTTCTAAGTTTGCTAGCACTACAAAAGGCAAAAGTTGGTATTCTACCCTTGTTATTAACACTTGGCTTGACGGGAATGATGATGAAACTTTACTTTTAACATATGTCAGAATTTATAAAAAAAAATAAGTACGTAGAATTTACATATTCAATAATAAGTGACGAAGGTCAAATTATAGAACAAGTAGATATGCCGGTAAATTATGTGCATGGTGTGAAAATGGGCTTATGGCCAAAACTTGAAGATGCACTTGAAAACAAAAAAGCTGATGACGAAGTAAGTGTAACTTTTGAACCAGGCGAAGTTTTTGGAGAGGAAGATAAGGATTTAATCTTTGAAGATGAAATAAAAAATGTTCCAAAAGAGTATCATGAGCTTGGGAAAATTGTTGAATTTCAAAATGATTCAGGTGACATTAAACCTTTTAGAGTAACTCAGCTGACAGATGAAAAGATTGTTTTAGATGGAAATCATCCATTATGTAATATGAAAATTAATTTTAATGTCAAGATAATGAGTGTTAGAGATGCAACAAAAACAGAAATTGATGCTCTCAATGAGGTAACAGAGGATTAAATATTCTCGAATAGACTTTCAACAAAATCCATCTCACAGACTTTAAACCATTCTATCTCCGGATAAACCTGTGATATCTTTTTAGAACACTCGTAAAAACATTCGCATGTCTTATAATTTATTTTTTCTTCCGTAGAGAGAAATTTTTCGTCGCTATGTTGATCCCAGAAGATAATAAATTTTCTAATTAAATTTTTTTCGATAAATCTATTTGCTTTTGACTTTCCTTTTTTATTTCCACTTGTCACTTTTTTTAATGTTTCTGACATTTTTAATAGCTTATAACTCATAGAACTAGCAGGGTGCGGCATACCTTTTAAGAGCTTGCTTGTGTGATCAAGATTAAATATTGCTTCTTTATAAAGCTTGTTCCTTTCGTCAATAGAGTAGGTGTTATTTTCACTTAAAATTAGGATAATAAAATCTGTATAAGTCTTTTCTAAACTTTCAGATATTTTTTTCGAAACAGAATTTACAAATTTATATTTTTTACTAAGATGGTCGCAAAACTTTTCATCGAAAATATTTTTTAATTTAAATGTTGATGTCAAATTCAATACCTCTGTTGTTAATGGTTTGTGTATCAACGATATGAAAAGTTGAATATTTTCCAAAAAATGCTATATTCAAATCTGGTTATACCACGCAAGAACCTGCGTAACAAGTTCACTACAATGATTTTAGATTTAATTGATGGTGAAAAAGTTATGCAAAATCAAGTATATAGAGGTATTTTTCATTCAGGGAATTCGGATCCCTCGGTTACCTATTTAGATAAGATATCTCTTATCTATCGCGGTTTATATTTTATTAAGTCTAGCTTTAAAAAAGATATAAAAAACAAGTATCAATTAAATTACCGGGGTACAAGCTACACCAAATGTGTTGGTTGAGTGTGAGGTAAAAGTTGGGGTGCTATTTAAGATTTAGTTCGCTCCTTTATCAAAATAGCATCTCGATTTTTTTTAAAATAAAGCAGAACTTAATTCATTCACAGCTTTAAGCATATCAGGATCATCTGTTATCGCTTCCGAAATAGAACATCTGCAAGCTGTTGTTGGATTTACACCTGAAACAATTAATTTTGCAGCATGGACTAAAAGTCTTGTGCTAGCTCCTTCGTCCAAACCATTACCTTTTAAGTTTCTTGTCATATGCGCAAATTTAACTAAAGCGGTACTCAATTCTTTGTCAGCACCAGTTTCGCTTTCAATAATTGATTGTTCGATATTTGCTTCGGGATAATCAAATTCTAAGGCGACGAATCTTTGTCTTGTACTCTGCTTTAGATCTTTAAGAATACTTTGATATCCAGGATTATAAGATATAGCCATGCAAAAATCTGACGTAGCTTCCAAAACTTCACCAACTTTTTCAATAGGGAGTACTCTTCTATCATCGCATAAAGGGTGTATCACAACAGTTGTATCTTTTCTTGCTTCGACTATTTCATCTAAATAACATATTGCGCCAACACGCACTGCTCTTGCTAGTGGACCGTCAATCCAAACAGTGTCTGAACCCTGAATCAAGTATCTTCCTACGAGATCCGATGCTGTTAGATCATCATGACAGGATACAGTAATTAATGGTCTTTTAAGACGCCAACTCATATGTTCCATAAATCTTGTTTTACCACAACCCGTTGGTCCCTTTAGTAAAACTGGCAACTGATTTTTATAAGCGCTTTCGAAAACTTCGATTTCATCCCTTACTGGATAGTAAAAAGGTTCTTCTTCAATTATGTAGTTTTCAGATTTAAATGAGGTAGCATCCATTTTTTTCTCTAATTAATTTTATATTTTTAAAATTATATTACAAATTATATAGAAGCAAGTTGTTTATTATATATATCTTAAATGATATGAAAAAATCAAATTAAATTAATAAGTTAGATACGATAATGCTGGAACAATATTTTATTTAAAAAATGGTGGCGCCGAAAATCTTTACAGCCTCATATTCCATTCCCAATACTAATCTACCCAAGTAGTCACCAGGGAATTCAGTGCTTTTTTGTTTGTATATAACTGTTATATGCTCGTCACGCCTTAAGCACCCGATTGGGTTTGCTTCTTCTTTTAACGTTGATAATAGTTTATTATTGGCCCACTGTTTTCCAATCTCAACTTCGTTTGCGCCCATAAGAAAAGTTTCTGAAAAGTTTTTTGTGAAACCTCCATAGTCATTCTTATTTGAGGATTTAACTAAGTCTAACCATAGTGGATTTGCAATATCAAATATATCTTTATCAGATTTTTCTATAAATTCCATTTAACCAGCCTTTTTTTGCTCCTCGTCAACGATATGATAAAGCGGAGCCTTTTCCATTGTAAACTTTCCTGTTTCAGGATCCCTTCTAGACAATGTTAAACAATGCCAGTTATCATCATCTAACTTTTTAAAATCTGAACGATAGTAATATCCTGGCCAGCGTGTTTCTTCTCTAAACAATGTATGCTCTGTTACGCACTGTGAAACAAGCGCACGATGTTTTAACTCCCATGCTCGCATTAATTGATGAAGATCTTCAGCACCAATATTTTCTAAGTCCTCTTGAAGAATACTTAAATCTTTTAATCCTTTCTTCAATTGATGCTCGTTACACTGATAACCTACTGTAATACCTCCACAATATTCATCCATAATTTTTTGTAATCTCTGCAACCCTTGTATTGGTAGCAGGTAACTCGGAGAAACAGTTCCAGAAGTAATTTCATTTCGACCTACAGTAAAATTTTCTAATGGTTTATATACTTCATCTTTAAATTTATTTATTTGTTGCTCGCTAACACTTGGCTTGCTTTCCATATCATTTATATATTGAACCGCAGCTTTCGCAGCAAGACGTCCCTCTGTAAATGAACCTGATGAAAATTTATGAGCGGTTCCACCAACAGTATCACCAGCTCCAAATACTCCATCCACGGTCATCATTCTGTTATAACCCCAAAAATATTCTTTTGGAGATAAATCTGATGGCCCGCTAACCCAAGCCCCTGAACAAGTCGCATGTGATCCCATGACATATGGCTCAGAGGTTGTTAATTCTGGGTTTTGATATTTTGGGTCAATATCTTGTGATGCCCAAACCACAGCTTGACCTACGGTCATTCCAAGGAAGTTTTCCCACCCAATTACCTCCAAATGCGGATCTTGAAACGCTTCCATTGTCACCATATGAATCGGACCTCTACCAGCTTTAACTTCCTCTAAGAAAGCATGATTTCTCAAACAAGTTGGAGTTGGATGATGGTCAATATATTCACCAACCATTTCTTTTGTTTGGTCGTACCATTTCGATTCGTATTCTTCACCATAAGTGTTTTGAGTATAGGTTTTAAGATGTAAGAAGTAAGCTCCGACTGGTCCATATCCATCTTTGAATCGACATAAAACTATTCGGTTTTCCATCTGCGTCATTTTTGCACCAAGTGCAATTGGTAATGCGTAACAAGAGCCGTTACTCCATGGCGCATACCATGTTCTACCCATGCCTTCACCTACAGCTCTTGGTTTAAAAATATGAGATGCCCCACCAGCACAAATGATAGTTGCTTTTGCACGGAATACATGGAAATCTCCGGTTCTCATATTGAACCCTACAGCACCACCACATCGGTTGTCCTTGGCTTCATCTTTTAATAAATGAGTAATCATTACGCGGTTATATACCTTACTTGCTGATTTTTTAGCTGCCTCAGCAACAATAGGTTTATAACTTTCACCATGAATCATTATTTGCCATTTACCTTCTCTCTGGTATCGACCCTCTTTATTTTTCATAAGCGGGAGACCCCATTCTTCAAACATATGTACGCATGAATCGACATGACGTGCCATATCCAAAGCTAAGTCTTCGCGAACCATACCCATTAAATCATTTCTTGCATAACGAACATGATCCTCTGGTTGATTTTCATTCCATCTTGTTCCCATATAACAATTAATTGCATATAACCCTTGCGCAACAGCACCGCTTCTATCAATGTTAGCTTTCTCAACACATAAAATTCTCATATCACGACCCCAGTACCTGGATTCAAAAGTCGCCCCAGTACCAGCCATACCCCCACCAACAATAAGTATGTCGCATTCTTCGTAAACTGTTTTGTGATCTGCCATTAGTAATAAACTCCTTGCTTAAAGGTATCCTTAGCACGCGATGGTAATCCATCCTCATTGATTAATTCAGCATCTCTATTGTCACCAATTTTTAAGTAATCTGGTTCATTAAAAAGAAGTTGTGAATCATGTGCTGCTTGATCAGGAACTTCTGCTTCAGCAACTTTATGAATATGTTTCCCCCATGGTTTTGTAGTAATTGGAGAAACAAAATTCTTTTCGGTGCCGTTTCTAAAGGTTATTTTCCAAGAGATAGTTCCTTTTTCTTCTTCTCTTAAAACTCTGACCTTATGCCCCATCGGCGCAAAGTCTGCATAGCCACGAGCGTCGATAGCATTTTGTGGGCAAGCCTTGACACACGAATAACACTCCCAACAAAAATTCGGTTCGATATTCACTGCACGTCTAATCTTTGGATCAATATGCATAATGTCTGAAGGACAGATATCTACGCAGTGACCACACCCGTCGCATCGGGTCATATATACAAATGTTGACATAACTTTTTCTCCTTTATTACTACAAAATTAATTTAAAATTCTTTTTTATATCTCCAATATAATTCTAATAATGTCTTGGTGCTTCACGTTTAATACCCAAACCAAATTGTTTTGGAGCATCAGCGGGCTCTGGTAGAAAATCTCTAGACCCATCAGCTTCTGCTAAATGTTTTTGTATCGCGGCGCCAGGTTTGTAAAACATGTGAGCAAACTTAGACCAATAGACTCCACCATATAAAACAATATTGGATAGAATAAATAATATTAAAAATAAAACTCCTAGCGCTGAACCTTGAGCTTGAAAGAATGACCAGAGCAAACCAAAGGTTGATGTAACAACAAGCGACAGAACAAATAAATCTGTAAAGACAACTCGATACCATTTATGGCCTTCTGCAGCGACATCTACTCTTAAGAAGAACCAAAACCAATATGCGCCTAAACAAGTCATTGCAGCTCCTAAGTGCCATAGTTGAGAAATTATTTCTGGCGTTACAGCAGTAGGTGTTGCGTATTTAAA
This sequence comes from uncultured Thiothrix sp., assembly GCA_902624655.1. Classification (GTDB taxonomy): domain Bacteria; phylum Pseudomonadota; class Gammaproteobacteria; order Poriferisulfidales. Next base: position 35,057 of record CACNYJ010000001.1, on the reverse strand, counting down.
AACTAAAATAGCAGATGTGATCCAAAAAATAATAGTTCCATACATTCCTAGCAGATGAGCAACTTGTCTTTTCCAGCCGCAGAATTCCCCTGATATTAAAACATCGTGTGCAACTGTCTCAGCAATAATCTTTGCTTTCCTACCTGTGCTAACATTCGTTTTCGCTTTTTCTTTCGCTTTTTTTGCATTTTCAAAGAAATACTTTACATTTTTTTTATGAATGATATCTAAAACGACTCCACCAATTACAAGTCCAGCCATGGCTAACAAAAAACCCTGGATGGCAATTGTTGGTATAGAATTTGAAAGTTCTACAAACGGATTTATCGATACAAATGATGGCATATTCTCCCCCCTAAAATAGACCGAAATTTTACGATGCTTTTTTTACATCTTTTTATAGAAAATACATTAACCTATATTTATACTAAAAGGTAATAGCAATAATTTAATTTAGTATAAGTAAAATTTATAATGTCTGAAAAATCAACGCCCATTTGTACCTTTGGACAAAATGCATACGACTTCGAATTAGGTTGTACAAATGGAAAAAATTGGACGCTTAATTCGTTGAAAGGCGAAAATGGTTTACTCATTTTTTTCATATGTAATCACTGTCCTTTTGTAAAAGCAATCATTCCAAAACTGGTTAAAGTAACTGATTCTTTATTAGAACATGGTATAAATTCTGTTGGAATTATGTCTAATAACACCGAAGAATATCCTGAAGATTCATTTGATAACATGAAACGTGTTGCAGAAAAAAATAAATTTTCTTTTCCATATTTATTGGATAAAACGCAAGAAACTGCCAAAAAATATGGTGCTGTTTGTACCCCAGATTTTTTCGGTTACAACCAATCTCTGGAACTTCAATACCGTGGCCGACTTGATGCAACTAGAATGTCTGTAACAAGCGATGACCTTGAGCCAGAATTATTAAACGCAATGATTGAAGTTGCAAAAACAGGCAAAGGACCTGCAAAGCAAAATCCCAGTGTTGGTTGCTCTATAAAATGGAAATAAATAAAAAAAATACCTTCATCATAAAAAAGTAATAACTAACCTTTTTCTTAAGTTTCTTAATTTTATTTCAAAATTTTGATTTGATATAATCATTTTTATGAAATACAACTACTTTCTCATTGCAACAATAATATTTATTACACCAAATAATGTATTATCTCAAACAATATGCTCTAAGTATGATGAATGGAATAATAATTGTTATGCAAAATACACTTTTGAAGACGGTTCAGTGTATGAGGGTCAATGGCATAATAATAAACCCAATGGACTAGGTACTTACGCTTTTGGACCAAAATCAGAGTTTCCAGGGGATAAATACTTGGGTGAGTTCAAATATGGTCAAAGACACGGACTTGGGTCTTATGCTTATAGTAATGGCGATAAATATTTCGGGGGCCACAGAGATAATAAAGCTTATGGAGCAGGCACTTATACTTACAGCAATGGAGACAAGTACGTTGGTGAGTTTGAAGACAACAATGCCCATGGTTTGGGCACATATACTTATAGCAATGGAGACAAGTACGTTGGCGAATTCAGAGATGATTTAATGTATGGACAAGGTACATTCATATATATTAATGGCGATAAGTACGTTGGAAGTTACAAAAATGATAAAGCTAATGGATTTGGTACGTACACTTGGAAAGAAGGCCACATATATATAGGTAATTGGAAAAGTGGTAACCGCCATGGATTCGGAAAAATGCTTTATTCTGACGGTTATGTCCAAGAGGGTAATTGGGTCAATGATATTTTAACAACGGACAATAACTCTATTGCGAAATATATTAAAAAGAAATTTTATTTCAAAATTGAAACTTTTTATCTGGCCAAGGATTCACGTATTGATATGAATCTGCGATAGCTTGGCACGAGAAAAAAAATAAGGAGATGTCCTCCTTAAGATATTTTTTTGGCAATTTTTTCATTTTTATTTTGCAATATTTTATCTTATGGAAATTTTTTCTGATTCGAAAGCACTCTGTGATTTTAGAGAATCAACGTCCTTGCCAAAAAACTTATGTTGCACCCAACCGTGAGACGTGTCATCTAAAAAGAGAACTGATATTTTGCTATTTTTCGGAATCCAAACATCATCAACAAAATTTGCTATCCAAACTTCTTTCGTTTTAACAGTATCATTGCTATCACTTCTTGTCATTTCTAAAACAGAATATCCATGCCTCACACCTTCATTTGCGTTGCCGAAAAAAATGGCTTCATTTTTTGTAAGATTGTGAATGCTTTTTTGATAGATTAGGCCTGAAGCTTTATCATTTTCCCAATTTCCGATGGTAATTCGGGTTACGCTTTCTCCCTGACTATTGTCGTATGTTTGTTCTAAACGACCAATACCATTGAACATAGATTTTTTAAATTGACCTTTATAAATTGACATCAATGTTCCATTGTCAGCATCATACTTATAGAATTGTCCGTATCCATTAGCGCCCTCTACAGACCACCCGCCAACATAGTGCATGACAGTTTTTTCATCTTTAAAGGTAACTGAGCATACAGATTCTGCTTCAGACCAGAATCCGTAATCACCGTATGCTTTGCAATGTTTCTTTACGTCATTTGAAACCTCAGATGTCTGTGAAAAAGCAACTGCAGGAATGAATAAAATTAATAAAATAAATTTTTTTAACATTTTGTATCTCCAAAAAAAAATTAATAAAGGTGGGAGGCCAACTAAAAGGAAGATAACTCCTCCCACCACCGTCAACTCACGGCTGTCATTACATGACATTTGTATTAGAAAACAAAATTAAAAAAAAAGATTTACCCAGTTTAGGGTTAGACGTATTGGGTTTACCCAAAATGGGTAATTAAGATGCGGAACTCATTTTCTTGGCCAAAGTGTCCGCAATTTTTGGTGTCTGTTTGCCCCAGCGCGAGTCTCGCATTTCTTGAGCAGCTTTATCATAATTCCCTTCAGCAAGAGCATCTAGAAAATTTTTAAATTCTGAGACACTCTCCATGCCCATCTGGGATACCATCTCTACAACCACACTAAAAGCAAGTGGATGCACATCCATGTCTCCTAATATTTTTTTTGCATCATCAGTAGCTTGAGAAAAATCTCGCTCATAAGTAATTCGCCATTCCCAATCTTCATTGCTAGCTGTGCTGTAAAAGTCATTTGCCGATACGGCCCCCTTGGTGTGTTCATTTATCCTCTTCATATATGTTCGACTTGGAATTCTTTTCCCATAAATATATTTCGATAGGGTTGTATAGGGAATATCTACTTCACGAGAAAATTCTTCATGAGTGATATTAAAACTATGCAAATATTCTTTTAATGTCATAAAATTATTATACTTGATACGTTAACTTGAATACAGTATCGTTTTTTATGAGTAAGAAAAAAATACAACTTCCACAAGACTGGCTAGAACATTTAGAACCAGAATTTGAAAAGCCATATATGTTGAAGTTGAAGGCAAAACTGCTTGAAGATAAAACAAATGGTAAAACAATCTACCCCCCAGGTTCATTAATATTTAATGCATTTTTTCTAACGAATCTAAAAGATTTAAAAGTTGTAATACTTGGTCAAGATCCTTATCATGGTCCCGGCCAAGCTCATGGTTTATGCTTTTCTGTTCCTGTTGGTGTTAAACCGCCTCCATCATTGCAAAATATTTTCAAAGAATTAAAAAATGATCTTGGAGTAAGCAAAAATGCAAGCGATGGAAATCTTGAGAGCTGGGCAAAACAAGGAGTCTTTCTTCTTAACACAACATTAACTGTTTGTCATGGGCAAGCAATGTCTCATAAGGATATTGGGTGGGAGCAATTTACAAATGAAGTTATATCAGTGATTAGTAGAGAAAAAGAAAAAGTTATATTTGTTCTATGGGGTTCTCATGCTCAAAGTAAAATTCCATTAATTGATGAAAGACATATTATTGTTAAATCACCTCATCCTTCGCCTTTATCTGCACACAGAGGATTTTTTGGTAGTATGCCTTTTAGCCATGTAAATAAAAATTTAGATAAAGAAATAGTTTGGTAGTTTAAGTATTTATAAATTTTTCACAGAAAAACTTTATCTTTATGACTAAATAATGATTATTTCTGCTGAATTTTCTGAAGTATTTCAGAAACCGAATTATCATTCAAGTTATATCCATTAAAAGTTTTTTTACAATCATTTTTAGAGCCAATCCTAACTACAGAATTTTGAAGATAAGACTCTTTCTTCCTTAATTCATGTTTTTTATAGGCATACTTTTCTAATGAGCCATCATAAAGTTTTTGAAATCTCTCTTGCATAGATAAGCCGGAGAAAAAATCTGAGTTAGACTGTTTTTTACTAAGATTTCTTCTGAGTTCTACCCTTTCATCAAACTTGATTGAAAAATGTTTTTCAAAAGAGCCATCGTAAAGCTTTTGGAGTCTTTGAGATATAGATAGGCCTGAGAAAAACTCTGTTTTATCTCTTTCCATAAGAAAAAATGCCGCGCTATCTTTAAAACAGTTTATATTGAGTTTTTGGTCTGGATTTTTTTGTTCTGGACTATAGCCCAATCCATACGCAGTACCTAATATGAAAGGAAACAAAAAGCAGGTTTTTAAAAAGAATCTCAAATTATTTGCCCTTAAAAAGTTTTTTTAAAAGATATAATTTTATTTTAGCAATAATTTAGTGAAACTCCAGTTTCTTCTTGCAATTCTATTTTTTTCCGCATCGGCTTTGCATGCAAAATGTTCCTTATAAGCAATAGCTTCTGGGAAAGATATACAAATATGTGTAATTAATGAAATATTTTGTATAGGTTCTTTTTCATGCTTAATAACCTCTTTTCTATCTATCTTAAGTGCTTGCTCTTCTTCCAAAGTAATTTCATCAGGATCTGCGCCAGCAAATGATTTAGAATTTCCAAAGCTTAAAATGAAAAATAGGTAAAGAAAAAATGAAAATCGTAATTTACTATGAAACATTAATATTCCTCCTAAGGAAATGTTTATTGAGAAAATCTTCACTCAAAGATGGCCAGTATCTATAATAACTCGAGAGAAAAAACCGACCATCCTGGAGGAAGCGTTAACATACTTCAGGAGTAATCTTATGTAATTTAATTTTAAAGTCTTTACCCAGATTAGGTTCAGACAATTTGGGTGTACCCGTTTTGGGTAAATTCTCTCAATAGTAGGTTTAATTTCAAAAATTTTTTGTGAATTTGAAATAATTTTGAATTATTTTAATTTTAATACAAATCCTGTCGGCTCCCGGTCAAAAAGCTTATCCAGATCTTCTGGCTTGTAAATAGCAAGATCTGCACTAAAAGGCTTTAGTTTTAGGTTGTAGACTCTGAAAAGATAAAAGTTCTTACGTTTTGAATTCATAAAAGCGATTTCATTTGGAGTCATAAAAAATTCCTCATTTATTCCTTTTTTAGTGGTTTTAACCTCTATGAATTTATCAGTCCCGTCAGAACCAAAGGATTTTATATCATAACCAGTTCCATCCCCTTGTGTTTTAGATACATGTTCTAATTGTTTTGCTAAATCACTTCTTCCACTTTCTTTTAATATCTTTTCTTCGTATATTAGGACAAGTTCTTCTCCATATTCGCCTATTTTTTTATCATTTATCGCTTTTGAAAGGTAATCAATTGACTTCCTTCCTTTAAAACTTCTTTTTTGTTTTTTTCTAGATTTTTTTGATGGCTTCTGATTTTTAAGAACTAATTCTCCAGATTTGATATCTTCCTCGCTAAGGTCCTCTTCAAAACTTTTACATGTCAAATGATATTCCATACAGAAGGATTCATTTCCTTGAGGATCAGCAACAACAACATCATTTTTAAATGTAACAACATTAGCATTACCAAGAAATTCCCAGTCTTCATCTTTCTTTCGTCTCGCAAATAAATATAGGTTTAGTTCCCCATTTATGATTTCTTTCATTAATGGCTGTTCTGAATGTGTCCCTTTTTTTGCACACCAACTTACTGCTTCTGTTCTTTCATCGTAATGATTTTTATAGTCCATGCCATCAGTGCCGGGAATGCCAATGTTCATGAAAATAAAAAGGTTGTCATCAATTTTCCCATATCCTGTTCTCGCCATATCAAAATTAGGTTGTTCATCAGAACCGGTAGCTATTTTATTTACATCATGCCTTGAATATTTAGATTTCTTATCAAATTTAAATCTAAAATTAGTTTTTTTTGATAAAAGTGAAAACTCACGTATGACATTTTCAGAGCTTTCATCAGATAATGATATTGTTTGTTGTAAACGTTTTAATTTATAAGGTTCTCCATTCGGTCTTTTTGCAATATTATTAAATTCGATCAAAGTTTTATTCATTTCCATCAGTTCGTCTAATATAATTATATTACTATATGCTCTTTTTTCCTGGATATTTTTATCTTCTTTCAAACCCCATAAATCTTTTCCAAATTCTAAGTTATCAAATTTCGCAAGTATCTTTGCTGCTGAAATAAAATTTCCAGTTCGGTAATTTAAACAAATATCTCCAACTGATAGCTTCTGAAACTTTGTATTATTTATCGTTGTGTCAGTCATTCCCCACACAGGATAACTGTCCTTGGTTAACCGTTGAAGAATATTAATATCATTCACGGCACTCTGAATTTTCTCAACGCGAACTTTTGACTCAATAGTCTCTTTATAGTGTATTTTGTCAACTGGGAATAAGTGAACTTTCATAAATCATCGTATTTTTTTGAATTTCCAAACGATTTTTCAATTGGATATTTTTTTTCGTTTTTGTTAATTTTGCTCTGAATTATTTCATCGAGATCACAATTTAATTTTGATGATATCTTTAAAAGATAAATAAAAATATCAGCAATCTCTTCTTCAATTTTTTTTCTAGTCTCTGGATCTTTAATTTCATCCAATCCTCCACTATTTGACCACTGAAATATTTCTACTAACTCAGCAACCTCTACAGATAGCGCCATTGTAAGATTTTTAGGAGTATGGAATTGATCCCAATTTCTATCCTTAGCAAATTTCTCTAGTCTGGCCTGTATCTCTATTATGTTCATAATTTTATTTTACTCTTTTTAATTAATTTATACTTTATCGATTATAATTTTTTGGCGTAAGCCTCAACTAATCTATTTTTATATTGTACTTCACATACCCAAAATTACTAATCCATTTCAAACTTTACTAATCTCACAATGTTCTTTCTTTTTTTATTCGATTCGTCGCAGTCAGCTGCTGCAGCTTTCTCAACCCGAGTGTTATATTCCCTTAGATATTTTTTTGCTTCAGCTACATCTAATACATCTTCATCAAAATATGTATTAATTATTTTTTTTGCGTCAATATCTGTTCCACATTTAGGGCAAGTAATCATAAATTTTTTCATAAAATCCTCTTTTTGTTAGTTAAAAAAATAATAAAAAATTATTCCTGCTATAATTAATGTTAATTTCGGATAAATAAAAACTGTTATAAACAATGCCACCGTTAAGTATATGATCCACATCTCTTCCTATTTCCCAATATCCTTTCATCTAATTTGATTATTTGTTATGTCTGTTAAATCAAATCTTTCGTAATTTTTAATCATCAGTTTCAGCTCATCCGGAGCAATATTTAACTCCCTGGCTTTATTATCAAAGTAATATCGCATTAATACTGCAACAGTTTCACCAGCAGTGCGATGCTGAAAGTTTGAAAGTAAATTTAGGTTATCCATCGTACCTTTTCTAATTGCCATAGTAGTCCATTTTCTTGCATCTTTTGTTTTATTTGATTGGCTCATTTTAGTGCTCCTATTTTCATTTTTATTTGGTTTTTCATTAAGTAAATCATCCTTGTTAATGCATTTTTGCCTTTTCACCTCCGGAGGCGTAGAGACTAAAAATTCTTGGCGATATTCTTTATTTTGCCAACCTAATCTTGACTTTGCTTCTTGACTAAGAGTGTTTAGCCATGAGTAATATGCTGTCTCAAAATCCTCAAAATTTTTGAAATCTGATAAAATTGGTCTTTGTTTTATCTCATCCTCAGTTAAACATTTTTTTTTCATATTTCTTTTCACGGCTATGATCTAAAGTAAGTATATAAATATTCTTCAATATCTGAATTTAAGCAGAATAAAAATTCCTCATGACTCTCAAATTTATCAAAAGAAAATGAATAGAAGTCAACAACAAAAGCAAGAAAGCTCTCAAAGTGCGCACTTCTATATTCGAAAGGAAGAGTTATACCCAAATTTCTTTGTTTTTTAATATCAGCCTTATCTCCTGCTCCTGCAGGAAATGTACTATGTATATGTAAACAATAATCATGCACTGATTTTTTTTCTGGAAAAATTTCTTTAATTAATTTTTTAATATGCTCATTATTGGTATCATTTTCTTCCATATAATTTTCAAACTTTAAACTTGAGTTTATTTTTTTGAAGAAATTTTTGTCATTTTTTGAGAACAAAGGTATAACAGTTGGTATTATTTTGTCTGTACGATGGGAAAGAATATAACCCCAAACGCTTGCCATTTCTGATATGCTATCCACTTCTGACATTATGGATAGTGCTTTATCATTTTTAGCCCACATATAAGATAATGAATGAAATTCTTTTGAAGCGCACAGATCGCTATCTGTTACTGCAATGTATCTAGTATTGTCATTTTTCTTTGTTAAAAACATGTATAAAAAATAATTTGGATTAAAATTTTTTTGGAAGGATAAATCAGAATATCCTTGAAGACGTTCTTTAATATTTCCATATTTGTCACCTAACGTACTTTCAATATAAGATGTGACAGAACCCTCATATAATTTATCCTCATAGTAGGGGAAATGACCCCCAGCAATGTGATTTAGCGCCTCTTCAATATCCTCATAGATAGAATAATAATGTCTATCCTCTGTTAGATTTTCCTTTATTTCCATTTGTACGCAGAAACGGAATTCGTAACCATTCACTTCAAAAAAATCTAAAATAAACTCCATCTGATTTACATTAACACTTTTACCTCTTTTTGTTTCTTCTACAGCCTCTAAAATTCCATCAGTGCCGGAGGACAATTTTTTATTTTCTTTGTCAAAAGATGAAAGATAAGTTTCTTTTGGAGGATTATTTAATGCATAATTAAATTTTTTAATTAATGTGTTTAGAGTAATTTTTGAACTTATTAATTCTTGGATGTCTTTTGAGTTATCGTATAAGCTTATAAAATCAGGATCTAAGTCTTTGATTGATTTATAGTCACTAATTTTATCATTATTTCTTGACTCATAACCTGTTGTCGGAATTTTCTTTAAAAAATAATCATCAGTAAGTTCATCTTTGGGAACATCAACTGCCCAGTATATATTTTCAAAGAAACTGGAATTGTCTCTTCCAAACGTACGGTCAATTGCCCTATAAAAATCATAGTTAAATTTATGCATCACTGAATCTAAAATATGAGGGTCATGAATTTCTGGTGCTTTAGCCAAATTTTGGGATTCAAGATCCCATTCGCCGCCAAAATCAACAAACTTTGTATCAATGTTAACTTTGTCTTTGATTGCATCAATTGGAAAATGTATTCCTCTAAATAATCGACATTTAGCTTCTAAGTTTGAAATAGTTTTATCTGATACAAACAGCCCATCTCTTATATTTTCAAAAGATTGCTGTGATATCCCGCAGTTATTGAAAGATCTTCCCTTCTTGGTTAGTAGATTTGGTAGCAACCCTCTTTTTAATCTAATATTCATTTTTTTCTCCTGTAAAAATGAGCCTTTTTTCTACTTGCTCAGGTAGCTTAAACAACAGAGGTAAAATGAACCTTTTTTCACCTTGCTCAGGTAGCTTGGAGTAATCAATATTTTTTAATTTTTTTATTATGTTATTCAACATATTTTTAAAATACCATTACTGATACATAAATGCAACACTTTTTTTATACACTTTTTTAAATAACTATTATAGGCATTTTTTATTTTATTGTAAAATCCTAGTCATGTAATCATTAAAGAACAGGTGAGGTGAGTTAAAATCAACTAAGTAATTGATAAATATATTATTATCTGACTTTTACAAGTTCATCCCAATTTGTAGTATATCTAGGTGTGCGATGTTCGCACTTTCTCGCCCAAGGATGGTCTATGCCCTGAGCTGCGAAACGTATGGTGTCTTGACCCATGCTATTATTCATAACATCAATGGTTTTCATGAGTTTGCTTCTGGCCTGAGTCTCTTCCGTATCAAACATTTCCATTTGTTTGTAAGATGCTGGCACAAGGTCTAATAGCATGATCCCTGCCTTGTGATACTTGTATCCTTTTGAGTAAATTTGCTCCAAACATTTACGTGCCGCCTGAATGATAAAAGTAGTGTCATCACTTGGTTCCATAAAGCCATAAGTAATCCCATTATCATATTGAGGATCTTGGCGACGAAACGGATTGGTTCTCAGATATACATAAAGGCCCTGGGCTTTACTATTTTGTAGTCGTAATTTATGACAGGCTTTGGTTGTATAATTAGCAATGGCATTCATCAATTCTTTTTTATCAGTGACTAGTTTTCCAAATGATTTTGAAGAAGTGATATTTTTCTTTGCAATAACCTCTTCTAGTTCTAAACAACTAGCACCACGTAATTCTCTTACTAATCTTTCGCCAACGACTGTGAAATGTTTTCTCGCCCAAACAATATCAACATCTCTTAATTTTAAAGCTGTATTGATTCCCATCTCATTTAATTTTTTTGAAAGCTGTCTGCCTACTCCCCAAATATTACCTACCGGAAAATTAGCCAATATCTCGTTTTGCGTGCTTCTTTTGCAAATATCAAATACACCCGTCTTGGTATGTTTTTTTGCAATGTGATTCGCAACTTTAGATAGGGTTTTATTGGGAGCAATCCCAATTGAGACCGGAATACCAGTCCATTGCTTAACTGTTTTCCTAATCTCTAAACAATACTTTATTAGGTCTAAGCGTTGAAATTCCTCTAAACGTAAAAATGCCTCATCGATTGAATATACTTCCATGGACGGAGTGAATTGACGTAAGGTCTCCATAACTCTTTGAGACATATCGCCATATAATTGGTAATTAGAAGAGAGAATAATTGCTCTTTTTTTTTCTAGCAATTCTTTATATTGAAACATGGGAGCGCCCATCGGGATGCCCAAGGCTTTAATCTCGTTTGAACGGGCAACAATACATCCATCATTATTGGATAGAACAGCCATGGGTTTTTTTTCTAATGCTGGGTTGAAAACTCGTTCACAAGAACAGTAGAAGTTATTGCAGTCAACTAGGGCGTAAATTGGATCAGGCTTACGCAAAGACATGGTTTACACCGCATGAATAACATTGGTAACCACACCCCAAATATGTACTTCATCCTCTTCGTTAACTAAGATTGGTTCGTAAGCATCATTTTCAGGCGCTAAATAAACTTTGCCGTCTATTTTTGCATAACGTTTTACTGTGAGTTCATGTTGAATTGCTGCTATGACAATTTTGCCAACTTGAGGCTCGAGGCTTCGATCGACAACTAATAGGTCGCCATCGTGAATGCCTGCTTTAATCATCGACTCGCCCGAGACACGAACAAAAAAAGTAGCGCTCGGAGTTTTAATCAGGTGACTATTTAAATCTAATTTAGTATCCATGAAATCATCAGCTGGGCTTGGAAAACCTGCAGCTACTTTTGAGGCAAACAATGGTAATTCATATTCTGAACCGGCTTGTGATTGCACAAAGTCTTTTATCTCATCGACCATACTTTCGGGAACTCGAATAGCTTTGGTGGGCACGCCATATAAGCTTTTACGTCCAGCGCCTGAGCGCTTGCCGCCACGTTTTGCAGTTGTTTTTTTGATTTCGTACATAATCTAAAGATACTGTAAACACTGTATTGTGTCAATTACTTTAAATGTCCTGTTTTGACAAAAATGAGTGCGCCTTCTTCCTTAGTGAAAGGAGTGTGTTTGCTTAAGTGAGGGGTTCTAATCCATGAACCTTTGGGGTACTGACCAAATTCATCATGGAAAACTCCCTCTAAAACCAGAATCTCTTCACCGCCCGAATGTTGATGCGGATTAAAAATTGTATTTGGTTTCCACTTAACTAAAGCAGTGTGTTCATTTTTAAAGTTATGAAGAGGCATTACTGATAATCCATCCACAAGACCAGGTAACCATGGTTCTTCATTTGTATTTATGTTGACGGAAATAACATCATCGTCCTGGAACTGACGTAACTTAACAAATAGAGTACAGCCAGATCTGCTGTAGGGATTATGCACCGACCCTTTTGGGTTTCTAATGTATGTGCCTTTTGGATAAGAACCAAATTCATCTGAAAACACACCGTCTAAAACTAAAAATTCTTCACCACCGTCATGTTCATGCTGTTCAAATTTACTACCTGGGTTAAAGCGCACGATAGTAGTTGCAACAGCTTGTTCGCCACCATCATCCCTCTCCAAAAATAATCTTTCTACACCATCGGCTGGAGACTTATGCCAGTTATCTTTGTTTGAATTTACAAAAGCTCTTTTTGTGAAGTCTTGATTGGTAATCATACTTTTTAAGCCAGCTGGTCGAGGGGCCATCTCGGTTTTACTTCACCGTCTAGATCATAAATCTGGCCTGCCTCAAATTTTTTGTAACCAGCGTAAGCGATCATTGCCCCATTATCGGTGCAATATTTTTTGGTTGGGTAGTATGCTTTTGCATTAATCGAACTAGCAAAGCTGTTTAACTTTTCTCTGATAAATTGATTCGCGCTCACTCCGCCTGAAATTATTATTCGAGGATAGCCTTTAATTTCGTGTGCTCTTTTTAATTTTCCCGTTAAACAATCTGTAACCGAATTTTGTAATTCTAAAGAAATATCTTTTTTTACTTGTTCGGTCTTATCCGAGTCTTTCCAAGTAAGCATGATATGTGTTTTCAAACCACTAAAACTGAAATCGCAATTCGGTTTATTTAAAATTGGACGAGGAAATTTATATCTTCCGTGTTTACCTTCTTTGGCTAATTTTTCGATCAGCGGCCCGCCTGGATAATCTAACCCCATGAGCTTAGCTGATTTATCAAAAGCTTCTCCCACTGCATCATCTAGTGTTTCCCCCATGATTTCATAATCACCAATACTTTGGGCATCAATGATCATTGTATGTCCACCAGAGATTAATAATCCGAAAAAAGGGAAAGATAAATCTTCGTATTCCATAAAAGGGGCAAGCAAATGAGCTTCGACGTGGTTTACTGAGATAATTGGTTTATCGATAACATAGGCTAACGATCTTGCAAATGTTGATCCAACAAGTAAGCAACCCTTTAAACCTGGGCCTGCTGTGTACGCAACCAAATCTATGTCATCTAATTTCTTATTTGCACTCTCAAGTAATTTTTTAAGTAGCGGCAATAGTCTATCGGCATGATCTCTCGAAGCCAATTCGGGAACAACGCCGCCATAATCCTGATGCACAGCTATTTGGCTGTGAAGTTCATCGGCCAATAGGCCATTCTCAGAATCATATATGGCTAATCCAGTCTCATCGCAAGAGGTTTCTATCCCTAAAACCAGCATATTTTCTCAGTTCTTTGTTTTGATTTTTTTGTATACAACTGTATAATCACTCCACAATTAAACGATAGGTAAATTATGCCAAGTATTAAAGTAAAAGAAAACGAGCCATTCGATACAGCGATCCGAAGATTCAGACGTGCATGCGAAAAGGCTGGGGTTCTCACAGAGATTAGAAAGCGAGAATTTTACGAAAAACCAACATCTGTTCGAAAAAGAAAAGCTGCAGCAGCAGTTAAAAGAGTTCATAAAAGATCAAACAGAACTGCGTCTGGAAGAAGAATCAAACTTTATTAATGACAAATCCTGAAGTTTCAAATTCACCTTTAAAAATAAAAATCACTGAAGACATGAAGTCTTCTATGAAAAGTGGCGATAAGAAAAGACTCGCTGCAATCAAACTAATTTTGGCCGCAATCTTAGACAAAGAAGTTGAAACCAGAGAAAGCCTGACTGACGAAACTATATTCGAAATTTTAAAAAAATTATCAAAAAAAAGTAAAGAGTCATTAACTCACTACAAAGAAGCAAAACGGGATGATTTAGCGGAACAAGAAGAGTATGAATTATCCGTTTTTAAAGAATTTTTACCAGAAGATATGTCTCAAGAAGAAGTAGAAAAAATGATTGAAGACATCATGAAAGAAAAATCTGTTACCGAAATGAGTCAAATTGGTTTAGTAATGGGTGAGTTGAAAAAAAGGTCAAATAACCGCGCAGATATGGGCTTTGCGAGTAAATTTGTTAAAGAAAAGTTATCTTAAACTGTTACATAAGTTATACCTTTTTTCGCAAACCATTGCTTCTATTGAACGAAAAGCCTGTTAGGTCTATAATACACTACTAAATGAACACACGTTCATCCTCAAAAGGACGGAAGTAGGCAGTAAAGCTGAAGGAACGCACCAAACTTTAAACCTAGAGTTTGGTGAGACATCATCAAACTCCATTAAGTTTAATAATTTTGTGAGCTTATACGAGTATGAAAAATGCAATGCAATTTTTAGATATCAAAAGAGAAGAACCTGCCGTTCAAAAAGCAGAAGTTCGTATCTATTCTTATGATGAAATATACTCAAACTTCCCTGCGGAAAAAGCATCAGAGCAGGCAGGCCGATGTCTTAACTGTGGGAACCCATATTGTGAGTGGAAATGCCCAGTTCATAATTACATACCAGTTTGGTTAGACTTAATTCGAGATGGCAAAATTATTGAAGCTGCTGAAATGTCTCATAAGACAAACTCTCTTCCAGAAATTTGCGGAAGAATCTGTCCTCAAGATAGACTTTGCGAGGGTGCTTGCACTTTAGAAGATGGTTTTGGAGCGGTTACTATTGGATCAATTGAAAAATACATAACTGATGAAGCTTTTCGATTAGGCTGGAAGCCTGATATGTCAGAAGTTGTCCAAACTGATAAGGCTGTGGCTATAATCGGTGCTGGTCCTGCTGGACTTGCTTGCGCAGACGTTTTAACAAGAAATGGAGTAAAAGCAAGAATCTATGACAAATATTCTAGAATTGGCGGTCTTCTAACATTTGGAATTCCTCCTTTTAAATTAGATAAAAATGTCGTTGAAAAAAGAAAAGAAATTCTCGAGGGCATGGGTGTTGAATTTATTTTAAATACAGAGGTTGGTAAAGATGTGGATTTTCAAGATATTTATGATTCTCACGATGCAGTATTTTTAGGAATGGGGACTTATAAACCTATGAAAGGGAATTTTAAAGGTGAAGATTTATCAGGAGTTCACGAAGCTTTACCATTTTTGGTCTCAAACATAAATAACGAACTAAAAATTAATACAGATTTAATATCAATGAAAGATAAAAAAGTTATTGTTTTAGGCGGAGGGGATACTGCGATGGACTGTAACAGAACGTCTATTAGACAAGGGGCTGAAAACGTAACGTGCATTTACAGAAGAGACGAAGCAAATATGCCTGGTTCAAGAAAAGAAGTAAAAAATGCAAAAGAAGAAGGGGTGCAATTTTTATTTAATTATCAACCAATAGAAATTGTTGGTGATAAAAAAGTTGAGGGCGTGAAAGTTGTAAAAACGAAATTAGGACCACCAGATGCTAGAGGAAGACAAAATCCTATTGTTTTAAAAAATTCGGAAAAAATTATTCCAGCTGACAATGTTATTATTGCTTTTGGTTTTCAACCTAGTCCAGCAGATTGGTTTAAAAAGTATGATATTGAAACTAAAGAAAATGGTTTGTTAAAAGTAGATAATGGATTTTTGTTTCAAACAACAAATGAAAAGATTTTTGCAGGGGGTGACATGACACGAGGCTCTGATCTTGTTGTCACTGCTGTATTTGAAGGGAGAGAGGCAGCTGATAACATCCTAGACTATTTAGAAATTTAAAATGAGTTCAATAAAAAATACAAGAATTTTAGATGTGTTAAATGGCTTGCCTGTAGACAAGACACCAGTTTGGATTATGAGACAAGCTGGCAGATACTTGCCAGAATATAAAGAAACTAGGAAAAAAGCCGGAAGTTTTTTAGGGTTATGCAAAAACCCAGATTTAGCTTCGGAAGTTACAATACAACCGCTCAGAAGATTTGATCTCGATGCCGCAATAATTTTCTCAGATATACTTACAATCCCAGATGCGATGGGTTTGGAGCTTAAATTTGAGGACAATAGAGGTCCTTTTTTTGACAAGCCTTTAAGTAATTCCGACGAAGTAAATTCTTTAGATCCAAACAATATTGCAAAAAAATTAGACTATGTGGCAAACGCTATCGTTGAAACAAAAAGTAAACTTAATAATGAGGTTCCTCTGATTGGCTTTTCTGGAAGTCCATGGACACTTTCTACCTATATGGTAGAAGGTTCAGCAACAAAAGATTTTAGGAAGATAAGATCAGCTGTTTTTAATAATCCTGAAATGGTAGAAAAGCTTATAGAGAAACTAACTTTCTCAATCACAGATTATTTGATAATGCAGGCGAAGGCTGGGGCAGACGTATTAATGATCTTTGATTCTTGGGGTGGATTATTAAATTCCGAGAATTATTTAGATTTTTCACTAAACCCTATGAAAAAAATAATTGCTAATCTTAAAAGCAACGAGGGAACAAAAAATATACCAATAATTTTATTTACAAAAGGTGGTGGAAGTTGGCTTAAGCAAATTTCGGAATCAGGCTGTAATGCAATAGGTCTCGATTGGACAACAAATATCTCATATGCAAGGGAAACTATTGGAGAAAATATTTCTATCCAAGGAAATTTAGACCCATGTGCACTTCATGGCACTGAGGATTCAATTAAGAATGCTGCCTCGCGTGTAATCGATGGTTATGGCCATGGTCACAGACATATTTTCAATCTTGGGCACGGCATAGATCAATTTGTTAAGCCAGAAAAGCTTGGGATTTTAATTGATTATGTTAAAGAATATAGTATGCAATACCATCTAAGCTAAAATAACTTTTCAAGTTCAATCTCTTTTTCTTTTGTCTTTGTTTTCTTATTCTCTTTACTAAAAGTTTTTGGAATATTTTCTTTTCTAAAGACTTCAATAATAGAATTCTTAGAGTCTGGTGATGCTAGTAATCCATTTTTACTATCAATTTTTGCACTAACTAATCCTTCTGGTTCATCCATATTTGATTTTGGTGTTCCTTTTAATGCAACTTTCATGTAATCGATCCACATTGGTAATGCAGCGGTACTTCCAAATTCTTTTTTACCAAGTGATGAATGGTCGTCAAAACCTAGAAAACTAATTGTCACAATATCTCTGTTAAAACCACTGAACCATGCGTCTTTTTGATCGTTCGTTGTTCCAGTTTTTCCAGCGATGTCCGATCTTTTAAGAACTTTTGCTTTTTTTGCTGTGCCGTATTTAACAACATCCTTCATCATACTAACCATTTGGTAAATATTTCTTGGGTCAATAGTTTGAGTTGCAAATCTTGGGAGTCCTGCTTTCTCTCTAAGTTCTGATATTTCTTCAACAGATTTTGCTAAAGGAAATTGCAATGTATCTAAACTAATGTAGTCACATGGATTTCCACAAACTCTTATTGGGTTCTCGACATAAATAATTTGGTCGTCTCTAGTTCTAACCTGCTCAATTAAATAAGGCTTAATTCCATATCCTCCATTTGAAAAATAAGCATATGCTTCTGCTAATTCAATAGGTGTGATTTCACCGCTTCCTAGCGCAAGGGTAAGATCCTTCGGTAATTTTTCACTTTTGATACCAAAATTTTCCATAAAGTTTAAAGTATATTTAATACCAATAGAATCTAATAGTCTTATTGATATCATGTTTCTCGATTTGGCAAGGCCGTATCTTAATCTTGTGGGCCCATGGAATTTTCCACCATAATTTTTAGGTCTCCACGCTCCGCTTACAGTATTTTCTTTAAAAACTTTTGGCGCGTCGTTCACAATGGATGCAGGCGTGTAACCTTTATTTAAAGCTGCAGAATAAATAAAAGGTTTAAAACTTGAGCCTGGTTGACGCTTTGCTTGTGTGGCTCGATTAAACTTACTAAGCCTAAAGTCGTACCCCCCAGATAAAGCAGAAATTGCTCCGCTATTTGAGTTAATTGATATTAACGCGCCATTTACGTTTGGAACCTGGGACAAACGCCATTTCCCAGATGATTTTTTTATTCTTATAACATCTCCAATGGATAATATTTTGTTAAGATCTCTGATTCTTTTTTTATAGTTGACATCGTAGTATTGAGATTTAATTAGAGTATCACTTAAATTAATATCTAAAATTTGATTTTCTTTTGAAAATACTTTTATTTTGTCTTTGCTAACTTCCAATATTACTGCTGGAGTATTGCCGTTGATTGAATAATAATCTCCTAAAAATCTTTTTATGTTTTTGGTAGATATATCCAAATCATACTCAAGATCTGAATTTAATAATTCACTATATTTTATTTTCGACTCTGCTCCTCTGTAACCATGTCTAATATCATACTTTTCGATATTGCTTTTTAATGATTTTTGCGCAGCAGCTTGAAGTTTACTGTCAATTGTTGTAAAAACGTCATACCCAAGAGTGTATGCTTCGTTACCAAATCTTTCTTCCATTTCGGCCCGAGCCATTTCAGATACATAAGGAGCTTTAAGCTCAATACTTGCTTTATTTAGTCTGGCAGAAACTGGTTTCAGGTAAGCGGTTACATATGACTCTTTGCTGATAAAATTATTTTCCGACATTCGTCTAAGAACATAGTCTCTTCTTTGCAATGCTCTCTTTTCGTTTGCGATCGGATTAAATCTAGATGGTGCTTTTGGTAATCCTGCAATCATTGCTATTTCAGCTAACGTTAGTTCTGATAACCTTTTTCCATAATAGACTTGTGCAGCAGCCGCAACCCCATAAGCCCTATGCCCTAGATAAATTTTATTCATATACAATTCAAAAATTCTTTCCTTGCTTAAATTTCTCTCCATCTTGTAAGCAAGAAGAATTTCTCGAAGTTTTCTTATTATTTTTTTCTCTCGAGTCAAATAAAAGTTTCTTGCAACTTGCATAGTTATTGTGCTTCCGCCTTGCGTTACTTTTCCAGTGGATACAAAACTTTTGAAGGCCCTAAGGAGGCCAATATAGTCAACTCCACTATGAGAATAAAATCTATTATCCTCTGCTGCGATAAAAGCATTTTTTAAATCATCCGGAATTTCCGAAAACGTAACGGGGATTCTTTTCTTTTCGCCATAGACGGCAATTAACTTTTTATCTTGAGTGTAAATTCTCATAGGGATTTGCATTTTCATATCTTGAATTTCTTCAACAGAAGGTAGGCTACTAGCAAGAACGATATAAAAAGTTACAGAAGAAAAAAATACTATTCCAACAATATAATAAATTGGTTTTAAAGCTTTTTTAAAAAATCTACTCATACTTGTTGGTGACGATAAAATTTCTTGTTAATATCTATATAATACTATAAACATAAAATTAATCTTGTCTAAACAAAAAAACAACATAATTCTGATTGGTCCGATGGGTTCAGGTAAGACATCTATAGGTAAAAAGATGTCAAAGATGATTCATTTTAAATTCGTTGATACAGATTCTTTAATTGAGCAAAAAACTGGGGTAAATATTCCTACTATTTTCGAACATGAGGGCGAAAAGGGTTTTAGAGAGAGAGAAACTAAGGTATTACAGGAAATTTCTTCTAGTAAAAACACCGTAATAGGTACAGGTGGGGGTATAATAGTATTGAGAGAAAATAGAGAAATAATAAAAAATCTAGGTTTCACGGTATTTTTAACGGCAAGTATTAAAGAACTAGCGTATAGGACTGAATATGACAAAAACAGACCACTTATCAAAAACGAAGATGCTGAAAGCAAACTCGAAATTTTAATGATGGAAAGAAAAAAATATTATGAAGAATGTGCGGATATGAAAGTTAGTACTGAACAGTATGACGCAACAAAAATATCGAAGATGATAATTAAAAATTATGAAAAAAATAATAGTTAAATTAAATGATAGATCGTATCCAATATTTATTGGAAAAAATATCCTATCTAATAAAGAATTAATAAAAAAAATAAATTGTAATAATTTTGCAATTGTAACAAATAAAAAAATTAAAAATTTACATTTTTCGAAAATTAAAAATACGTCTCTTAAAAAAAATGTAATTTTATTAAATGATGGTGAAAAATATAAAAACCAAGATAGTATCTCAAAAATTTATAATTTCTTATTAAAAAATAAATTTTCAAGAGATGGGTGTATTGTTGCTTTTGGTGGAGGAGTAATTGGAGACATGTCTGGATTCGCTGCAGCAACCTATCAAAGAGGTATAAATTTCATTCAGATACCAACCACACTTCTAGCAATGGTTGATTCCTCAGTTGGAGGAAAAACTGGAATTAATCATGCTTTAGGTAAAAATATGATTGGATCTTTTCATCAGCCATCTGCAGTAATTATTGATACAGAAGTTCTTAAAACTTTGTCAGACAGACAATTTAATGCAGGTATGGCTGAAGTTATTAAGTACGGAATAATTGAAGACAAAACTTTTTTTAAGTGGTTATCAGCGAATACAGAGAAAATAAAATCTAAAGATACTGATGCAATGATTAAAATAATAAAAAAATCTTGCGAAATTAAAGCGAAAATTGTTGCTATGGATGAAAAAGAAAAAAATATCAGAGCACTTTTAAACTTAGGTCATACTTTTGGGCACGCAATTGAGAATAATTTAGGTTACGGAAAATGGCTCCATGGAGAAGCTATTGCATGTGGATTTTTGATTGCCAGTACAGTTGCAATACAAAATAAAACCATGAAAGTTGAGGAGTATGAATCCATAAAAAAAATTCTGGAGGCGTTTAATCTTCCAACAAAATTACCGAAAGGCGTAAGATTAAAAAAACTTTACGAGACAATGTCGCTTGATAAAAAAGTAAAGGATAGCAAAATGGTATACATTATACCTAGAGGTATTGGAAGTGCTTACATAACGAATAAAATAAAAAAAGGTTTAGTTATTAATGCTCTAAACAAACATGTCTAAACTATTTGAAAAAAATCTAGCGAGTTTTTCTTTAAGATCAGAAAAGAGTTTTGGAAGAAAATACAAAGAAGATCCACCAAAATTAAGAACTGAGTTTCAACGTGATAGAGAAAGAATAATTCACACAACAGCTTTTAGAAGGCTTGAGTACAAGACACAAGTTTTTGTAAATCATGAAGGCGATATGTATAGAACCAGGTTAACGCATACAATTGAGGTTGCACAAATAGCCAGAGCTGCTGCTAGAGCGTTACAAATTAATGAAGACCTGACAGAAGCAATTTCACTCTCGCATGACTTAGGTCATACTCCTTTTGGACATGCTGGGCAAGATATCCTCAATGAGTGCATGAAAAATTTTGGAGGTTTTGAGCATAATATACAATCTTTGAGAATAGTAGATAAATTAGAAAATGTTTACCCGAGTTTTCCTGGATTAAATCTTAGTTTTGAGACAAGAGAAGGAATTTTAAAAAAATGCAATAAAACCCATGCAAAAAAACTTGGAGACGTTGCTATGAGATTTTTAAAGAAAGAACAAGGCTCCTTAGAAGCTCAATTAACAAATGTATGTGATCAAATTGCTTATAATAATCATGATATTCAAGACGGCATAAGAGCAAAGAAAATCTCATTGGAGCAACTAAGCACAGTGTCCATATTTAAAAACCAAATGAATCTTGCTTTAAAAGAATACCCAAAACTTTCTAAATCCAAAATTGTAAATGAAACCGTAAGAAGAATTATAAATTTGTTAGTGGGCGATTTAATAACTAATTCTAAAAAAAATATCGAAAAATATAATATAAAGTCACCAAATGATGTAAGAATATGTGAAAAAGAAGTTATCTGTTTCTCCAATGAAATGAAAAAAGAAAATATGAATTTAAAAAGATTTTTGCATAAAAATCTTTACAAACATCCAGACGTGAAAAAAATGACTGATAAAGCTACCATTGTTATAAGAGACTTATTTAACGCTTACTCTCAAGATATAGACTTGCTTCCAAAACCTTTTTTAAAACATAATATGCTCAAAATTAAGGAAAATGAGGCAGAAAGAGTAATTTGTGACTATATTGCTGGAATGACAGATAGATTCGCCTTAAAAGAGCATAAAAAGCTATATTAAAGGCAATTTGAGCTGATATAAGTAATATTCAAGGGGCTTAAGTCCATTCTCTATTGAATGAATGCTTCAGTAGCCTTATAATACGGTATATACACGTTCATCCTCAATAGGACGGAAGTAGGCAAAACGCTGAAGGAACGCACCAAACTTTAAACCTAGAGTTTGGTGAAATATCATCAAACTTTGATTTAAGTAATTTCGATGTGCTATATAAAGTTATGAAAGATGATAGAAAAAAAATTACCGGTTTATACGATGAAAGCTTTGAAAAAGACAGCTGCGGTTTCGGTCTTATTGCAAATATAGATGATAAACCTAGTCACTGGTTAGTAAGCACTGCAATAATCGCGCTCGAGAGATTGGCGCATCGAGGAGCAGTCGGTGCTGACGGAACTTCAGGTGATGGTTGCGGAATCCTTTTTAAAATCCCAGAATTCTTTTTCAGATCAATCGCCAATCAAGAAAAATTAAATATTGCAAAAAACTTTGCCATCGGAATGTTCTTTTTAAACACCGACTCAAAAAAAAGAGAGGCATCAGTAAAAATAATTGAGAAGGTAGTAGCTGAGCATGGCTTTTCTTTGGCAGGCTGGCGCGATGTTCCAACTGATAAAAGTATATGTGGTGAAGATGCACTTAAAACACTGCCTGATATAGCACAAGCTTTTATAAATCCTCCAGAAAAATTAGACCCAAAGGATATTGAATCTAGATTATTTGTTATACGAAGAAAAATTGAAATTTTAGTATCAGAAACTGGAGATGAAACATTTTACGTTACAAGTTTCTCATCTAAAGTAATTTTATACAAAGGCATGATTATGCCAAAACACTTGTCTAAATTTTATCTAGATCTTTCGAATAAAAAACTAGAAACTTCACTTTGCGTTTTTCATCAAAGGTTTTCGACGAACACAACTCCACAATGGAGTTTGGCGCAACCATTTAGAATGTTAGCTCATAATGGTGAAATCAATACAATTAGAGCAAATAGAAACTGGTCTCAAGCGAGATCTAGTATTTTTAAAACTTCAAAAATTCCTGAGTTAAATGAGCTTAAGCCGCTAGTTTCAATGGGAGGTTCGGACTCTAAAAGTTTAGATAATATGCTCGAAGTACTTACAACTGGTGGGGTAAATATCTTCAAAGCGATTAAGCTTTTAATTCCGCCAGCTTGGAAAAGTATTGCCAAGAGTGACTCTGATCTAAAAGCGTTTTATGAATATAACGCAAAACATATGGAGTCATGGGATGGTCCAGCTGGAATAGTTCTAACAGACGGAAGATATGCTGCTTGCGTAACTGACAGAAACGGCTTGCGTCCTGCAAGATATATTATCACTGATGATAGGCACATTACTGTTGCTTCTGAAATTGGAGTTTATGAATATAGCGAAGAGAATATCATTGAAAAAGGTAAACTTGGGCCTGGACAAATGATAGCTGTTGATACTCAAGAAGGACAAATTTTATACTCGAACGACATAGATGATAAGCTTAAAAGTAGATGCCCTTATAAAGAATGGATGGAGAGCGGGGCTGAATCTATGAGAAGGATTATCCCCGATAAATTTCCAGATTTAGAATTCTTTGATGAAGTCAAAGTTAAACAATATGAAAAAATGTTTAACATTACTTATGAGGAAAAAGATCAAATATTAAAGCCTCTATCGAAACTTAGTCAAGAAGCTATTGGCTCAATGGGAGATGATACACCTTTCCCTGTTCTTTCTAATGAAATTAGATCTTTATATGATTATTTCAGGCAGCAATTTGCGCAAGTGACTAACCCGCCTATAGATCCTATAAGAGAAAGTAATGTCATGTCGTTGGAGACTTATCTCGGGCCAGATCTTAATGTTTTCGAAGAAGGTTCAAAACATGCGCATAGACTTACTATTGAATCACCAATCTTATCCTTTAGAAAATTTAAGCAACTTCAAGAACTGAAAAATAAGAAATTTAGTTTTAAAATTTTGGACTTAAATTATGATAAAGAAATAAATTTAAAAGATGCTATAAACAGTCTTACGCAAGAAGCTATAAACGCTGCTAGAGAAAATCAAGTTTTTCTGATCCTTAGTGATAAAAATATTCAAAAAGGAAAATTGCCAATACATGCACTTTTGGCCACAGGCGCGGTTCACCATGCTCTAATAAAAAATGGTTTGAGAACAAGTGTAAATATTATTGTAGAAACAGCAACTGCTAGAGACTCTCATCACTGTGCAACCTTAATTGGATACGGCGCAACTGCGATTTATCCCTATCTTGCGTATCAATCTCTAAATGACATGTTAATCGATAAGTCGGATGATAATTCCGAATTTTTTGAGGCCACTAGAAATTATAGAAAAGGTATTAATAAAGGTTTGTATAAAATCTTGTCAAAAATGGGTATATCTACAATTTCAAGTTATAGAGGGTCGCAACTTTTCGAATGTGTCGGATTAAGTCAAGAAGTTGTAGATATGTGTTTCTGCGATACTACCAATAGATTATCGGGGACAACCTTTTTAGATATACAAAATGATCAGGAAAAATTATCAAAACTTACTTGGAGTCAAAGAAAAGATATTAAACAAGGTGGATTACTAAAATATGTTCATGGTGAAGAATTTCATGCATACAATCCAGATGTTGTTCGTACATTACAAGATGCTGTAAAAAGCGGTGATTATGAGGATTACAAGAAGTACAGCGACATTGTTAACTTCAGAGAAAAAATGGTTATTAGAGATATGCTTGACTTAGAAAGCTCAAGAGAACCTATACCTTTAGAGGAAGTTGAGCCTATTGAAAATATACTTCATCGATTTGATTCAGCAGGAATGTCCTTGGGTGCCTTATCTCCTGATGCACACGAAACTTTGGCTCAAGCAATGAATAAAATGGGGGGTAGATCTAATTCTGGTGAAGGAGGAGAGGACCAAAAAAGATTTAATACTGATAAGAACTCGAAAATAAAACAAGTTGCATCTGGTAGATTTGGAGTTACCCCTCACTACCTAGTAAATGCCGAAGTAATACAAATTAAGATCGCACAAGGAGCTAAACCTGGTGAAGGCGGTCAACTTCCAGGAGATAAAGTAGATAAACTTATCGCTTCTCTTAGATATTCAAATCCTGGGATAACTTTAATTTCGCCTCCACCGCACCACGACATATATTCTATTGAAGATTTAGCACAACTTATTTTCGACTTAAAACAAGTAAATCCAGATGCATTGGTATCGGTAAAATTGGTAGCTGAAGCTGGTGTTGGAACGATTGCTGCAGGTGTTACAAAAGCTTACGCTGATCTAATTACAATTTCTGGTTATGATGGTGGAACTGGAGCAAGTCCGTTGTCAAGTATCAAGTATGCTGGGAGCCCATGGGAGATGGGTCTATCAGAAACTCATCAAACTTTAAGAGCGAGCAACCTCAGAAAGAATATTAGACTCCAAGCTGATGGTGGTCTGAAGACCGGTCTAGATGTCGTAAAAGCAGCATTACTTGGGGCAGAGAGTTTTGGATTTGGAACTGGCCCAATGATTGCAATGGGATGCAAATATCTTCGAATATGTCACCTTAATAATTGCGCAACTGGAGTAGCTACTCAAAATAAAGTTTTAAGAAAATATCATTTCATAGGCAAAGATGAAATGGTGATGAATTACTTTAAATTTATTGCCCAAGAAACCAGGCATATTTTAGCTTCTCTAGGTTATAAAAAGCTCTCTGATATAATTGGGAAAACTAATATTTTAAAAATTAAAAAGATCGAAAGTGGTAAATTGAAAAACTTAATAATCGATCCCATTATATCTGATGCAAACGTTGACAAAGATATAGCTCATATTTGCCAGGTTAAGAGAAATGAGCCTTGGGATAAAGCAGACTTATCAAAAAAGATTGAAAGTGATACCTCTTCCGCAATTAAAATGAAAAAAGGCGGTGAGTTTAATTATACTATTAAAAACACGGACAGATCTGTTGGAGCAAATATATCTGGTCTTATAGCGAAGCAATATGGAAATTATGGTATGTCAGATACTCCTCTAATCTTAAATTTTAAAGGTACAGCTGGACAAAGTTTCGGAGTATGGAATGCAGGCGGTCTTCATTTAAGACTCGAAGGTGATGCCAATGACTATGTTGGAAAAGGTATGGCATCTGGCGAGATTATTGTTAGCCCACCAGAGAAAGCGAAGTTCAAAGCGAACGAATCTGTAATCATAGGTAACACATGTATGTATGGCGCAACTGGTGGCAAGCTTTATGCCGCAGGTATTGCTGGTGAAAGATTTGCGGTTAGGAATTCGGGTGCGGTGGCCATTGTTGAGGGAGTTGGTGATCACGGTTGCGAATACATGACAAATGGAACAGTTATAATCCTTGGAAAAACAGGAGTAAACTTCGGAGCAGGTATGTCTGGAGGTTTTGCAGTAGTTCTAGACGAAGATGGAACTTTTAAAGATAAATATAATCCAGAATTGGTTGAGGCAGTAAAAATAGATAAAAGAAAATATCCATTTCAAGAAAAATTTTTAAAAGAATCAATAACAGATTATGTAGAGAAAACAAAAAGCAATTGGGGAAAAATTATTTTAGAAGACTTTGATAATTACTTAGGTAAATTCCTAATTGTTAAGCCCAAAGCTATCAGTATTGAAGAAATCTTCAATAAAGATAGTGTCGCCGCTTAAGAATGGCTCAAAGTATTCCAAAAGAATTTATAGATAGCCTTCTCGAGAAAGCAAATATAGTTGATATTATTGGTGGTTATATAAAACTTGAAAAGAAAGGTAACGATTATTGGGCTAGATGCCCATTTCACAATGAAAAAACCTCATCATTCAGTGTCAGCGAAAATAAACAATTTTTTCATTGTTTTGGGTGTGGTGCTCATGGAAATGCTATTGGTTTTGTCATGGAACACGCAAACAAGACCTACCCCGAGGCAATTGAAACAATTGCAAATTCTCTTGGTATAGAAATACCAAGAAATAAAGATTCTTCTAAACAATTCGAAATAAAAAAAACAATACAAAAGTCTTTAGAAGATGCAAAGCATTTGTACGAAGAAAATTTAAAAACTTCAGATGCAGCAATAGCTTATCTGAAAAGTAGAAATATATCAGGTGTGACAGCAAAGCTGTTTGGAATCGGTTACGCTGAGGATGAATTTCAAAATCTAAATAAAAATCTTGGAAAAAAATATACCGAGTCGAATCTTTTAGATGCTGGATTAATTGTAAAAAAAGATAAAAATGCATATGACAAATTCAGAGGCAGAATAATGTTCCCAATTTTTGATACATCTGGAAAAGTAATTGCATTCGGTGGAAGAAATATTGTTGATGACAAGAAAATTGATTTAGCGAAATATATGAACTCACCTGAAACGGCCTTATTTAGTAAAAAGAGAGTTCTTTATAATTTAAATCTTGCTAGAAACGACAAAAGCTCTAAGGAATATATTTTTGTAGTTGAAGGTTATATGGATGTTGTAGCCTTATATCAAGCTGGAATCAAAAATGTTGTCGCAACGCTTGGAACAGCGATAACAAAGGATAATCTTGAACAATGTTTCAAATATACAAAAGAAATCATATGTTGCTTCGATGGTGACAAAGCTGGAGAAAAAGCAGCATGGAAAGGTGTGGAAAACATAATGTCTGTTATTAAGGATGGCGACGAGATAAATTTTGTTTTCTTACCAGAAAATAACGATCCTGATGATATTGTTAATAAAGGAGGTAATGAACTTTGGAAAGAAATTATAAAAAGTAAAACAAGCATCGAGGATTTTATCTATAAAAAATTTTCAAAAGATTCAAATTTAGATACTGCGGCTGGGAAAACTCAATACTTAAAAAAAGTTGATGAATTGTTAAAACCACTTAAAGCTCCGATTATGAAGAAAATGCTTCATGAAAGTTTAAGTGAAAAAATAGGTGCTAAATATGTATCTCAAGTAGGTGAAGTTCGTAGCAAGAATAAGACAAAGAAAAATTTTGCTTCCTCCTCGCCGTTACAAAAGGCAATTTTAATTCTTCTTCACCATCCAAATATCAAAATAGATCAAGACCTTCTTCAAGATAATAGAATTTCAGATAACAAAGGTATAATTCTGATCAAATCTATCTTGAGTGAAATTGAAAAAGATGTATCTACAAATATGGGAAGAATTATGGAGAGCTTTAGAGAAGATGAAAAAACTTATAGAACTTTAGAAAAAATTAGCATGATGAAGATAATGAAATTGGAGTGGCCTGATAAAGAATTTAATGCCTGTCTTTGTCTGACCATTAAAAATTTTCTGCAACAGAAACTTGATAATATAGATTCTATGAATCTTGAGGAATTTTCTAACTTAAAGAAGGAAATGTCTGAAATTCAAGAGAAAGCAAAGAATTTTTAAAATAAATATGAAATTTTATGCTATAATTCTTTTCCCAAAATAGGCGTTATTCAATAATGACAAAAGCTCAAGATCAACAAACTAAGATTAAAGAACTTATCTCTAAGGGAAAAGAGCAGGGTTATTTGACTTATGCTGAGGTCAATGACCATCTTCCTGAGGGAATTGTTGATTCTGATCAAATTGAAGACATTATTAATATGATCACAGAAATGGGTATTGTTGTTCAGGAACAACCGCCCGACGAAGATTCTTTAAGCTTGAGTGAAAATCAATCAACAGACGACGATGCTGCCGAAGAAGCGGCACAAGCCCTTGCGTCAGTAGATCAAGAATTTGGAAGAACAACTGATCCCGTAAGGATGTATATGCGTGAAATGGGAACTGTAAATCTTCTTACCAGAGAAGGAGAAATAAGTATAGCAAAGCGAATTGAGGAAGGAATAAATCAAGTAACTCACGCACTAGCGTTTTATCCGAACACGATAGAAAAATTGCTAACTTCTTATGCACTTGTAATTAATCAGCCAGAACCAGAAGAGGATGAGGAAGAAGAGATTGAGAGATTAAAACTAAGTGATCTACTTAATGGATTTATAGATCCAAATGCGGATAACGATATTATCGCAAACCATTCCTTGAAAGAAGACGATGACGATGACGAAAGTAATGAAGACGTTGAACTTGATACAGGTATTGATCCGGAGGAAGCAAAATCTCACTTTGATAATTTAATTAAGCTTTTCAAAAAAACAAATCAACCAGCTGTTAAAAAAGATGCCAAAAAACTTTTAAAAGCTAGAGAAAAGACTGCAGACTATTTTATGCGATTTAGGTTAGTTCCGGTATTACTTAGTGAGCTTAAACATGACTTAAAATTAATTGTATCTAAAATTAGAGAGCACGAAAAGGGAATTGCAAAATTAGCGATATCTAGCGGTATGCCAAGAAAAGAATTTATTAAAAGCTTTACTGAAAATAGTACGAATTTGCGTTGGGTTACAAATCGATTAATCGGAAAGCCAAAATACGCGACCAAGCTTAAGAAAAATAAAGATGAAATTGTAAAATTACAAAAGAAGCTTCTTAGGATTGAGGAACAGACAAACTTATCTGTTGGTGAGATAAAAGAAATCAATAGAAAAATGTCTATTGGGGAAGCAAAATCAAAACGCGCTAAAAAAGAAATGATTGAGGCTAATCTTAGACTTGTAATATCTATCGCGAAGAAGTATACAAATAGGGGCCTACAATTCCTAGATTTAATTCAAGAAGGAAACATTGGTCTAATGAAAGCAGTAGATAAGTTTGAATATCGTAGGGGCTATAAATTTTCAACGTATGCTACATGGTGGATAAGGCAAGCTATTACTAGGTCTATTGCAGACCAAGCAAGAACTATTAGAATACCCGTCCATATGATAGAGACGATAAATAAACTCAATAGAATATCAAGGCAAATGACTCAAGAAAATGGTAAAGAGCCAAGCCCTGAAGAGCTTTCTGTAAAAATGGGAATGCCTGAGGAAAAAATTAGGAAGGTTTTGAAGATCGCTAAAGAACCAATTTCAATGGAAACACCGATCGGAGATGATGAAGATTCACACTTAGGTGATTTCATTGAGGACGGAAATATACTTACTCCAATGGAATCTGCAGCGAATGAAAGTCTTGGAGAAGCAACTAGAAGTATTTTAGGGTCGCTTACACCAAGAGAAGCAAAAGTTTTAAGAATGCGTTTTGGCATAGACATGAACACAGACCATACTTTGGAAGAAGTTGGTAAGCAATTTGACGTTACAAGAGAAAGAATAAGACAAATTGAAGCAAAGGCCTTAAGAAAATTAAGACATCCTAGTCGCTCGGAGCAACTCAAAAGTTTTCTTGATATGGATTAAGCAAGTTATATTGGTATTGCCTGAGGAATCGTTTCATGAAATTTCTCAATGATAAAACTTATCTCACTCCCAAAGTAAATATATATCATTGCACCCAATCCAAAAAAAAGTATTATAAAAGTGAGTATCGTATAAGAGAACATCTTTATGATAAAACCGAAAAAATACAAGAAAAACTTAAAAATAAAGCTCAAATTAAAGACCTAAAGAAATCAAAAAAAGAATAAGATTCTGTGGAGACCATAATTAATAAGAAAACAATAGATATTGAAAATAGAAATCCAAAAAATATTCCTCTTGATCTTGCATAACGATCTTTCGAGCTCATAACGTATTCAGATTTATCAATATCTATATTATCTTGACTAATATTAGAGTTACCCATGTTTATGCTAGAATTTTTTATAAAGTCATTCAACTTTTTCTCAATAGCATCAATCCTCTTTAATCTCAAGTTCTCAGCAGCAGCATAGCCTCTATTGTTTATATTAATTCTGTTCCTCGAGGGCATGGTCGATAAATATTTACCACTGTTTTCTATTACTTTGTTATTCGAAATTATTTCATTTATTTCTAATATTTTTTTCTCTAAACCATTTATTTTTGCATTAAGTTCCTTATCATTTACTGATGGATGACTTCCAGAGGAGAGGTTCTCGGGAAGAGATGATAAATTATGATCAAGCTCTTCTAGTTTATTTTCTAAATGTGATATCATTGAGATTAGCGATAGCTCTTCGTCAGATATATCATTTTTTTTGTCTTGATTTTTTTTCACATTAATTATTCTATACTACATGTATCTATTATTACAGCCGTCAATTAGAAAAACTTCTTCCACCTCATCCAGGAGTAAGTGCCTGTTACTGACAAAATGATTAATCCTAATGTCACAAGATCTACTAAAGTAACGCCAAATGTTCCAAATAACCGACCAGAATGTAAATCAACAATTATTCTTTCATAAGTAATTATTTTACTCAGACTTTTATCTTCAATCTTTTGTTTGAGTTCTTTGGGTGTAATATTTTTGGACAAAAGTATTTTCTCATCATTTGATGTCTCCGCTTGATCTAAATCCAATATCTCTGCATTTTCTGAAAGCGTTATTTTATGTCCGTCATACATAATGATGAAATTATCATTATCTTTAAAAACTGATTTCAGAGATTTAATATTATTAACAATTTTATTGTCATCAAAATACAAATTATTATTACATATAGATATCCATTTAGTCTCTATTGGCGCTGAATATATTTCACAGGGCTGGATCCCATAAACATTCTTTGCAAATGTGCTTGATGCATATGTTTGGCGTATTTTAAATTCCTCTGCATGTTGAAGTAGAGTTCCCGTTACTGATAATATCAACACAAAAATAACTAAAACAATACCTAGAAATCTATGAATCCGAATAATCATAATTTAATTATAATTAGTATTATATAAAAAAGAAACTTCCAAGCTATTTTGATATAATTATTGAAATAAAATTATTATTTTTCAAATGGACTATAAAAATCTTCCTAAGACCATAATCATTTCTTTTTGTTTGTTATTATCTGGTTGTAATAAACTAGATAATTACCTCATATCTGGAAATGCTTTTGGTTCTGTCTATTTTGTTCAAATTCAATCTAAAGAAACTGTAAATAAAGAGGAAATTAAAAAAAATATCGAAAATATTATTTACAATATTGACATCATAGCTTCTAATTATTCAGATAATTCTGAGATATCAAAATTTAATAGATCTGAAACAACAAAGTTTGTGTTTGTTTCACATCATTTATACAAAATTTTAGAAAAATCTAGTCAAATAAGTAGATTAACCAATGGTTACTTTGATATCACTATTGGCGATATTAAAATTAAGAAAGGCTTTTATATTAATCAGAAAGATTATATCAAGGGAGAAAAAAGAAATTTCACATATGAGGATGTTTTTTTATCAAAAGAAAGAAGAGCTATAAGAAAAAGTAAAAAAAATATTAATATTGATTTATCTGGAATAGCTAAAGGCTATTCTGTGGACTTAATAGCGAATTATTTAAAAAGTATAAATATAAATGACTTTATTATTAATATCGGAGGTGAAATAAAGGTTAGTAAAGAAAATAGTAATGAAGTGGTTAAGATTTCTATAGATGATCCGTCTCAAAACAAACAGACTATTGAAGATATATTTTTAAGAAATAATGCAGTAGCAACTTCTGGGACCTATCAGGATTTCGTTAAATATAAGGACAAAGAAATTAGTCATATTGTAAACCCAAAAAATTTAGAAAATATTTCTGATCTAGGCTTACTGGTTACTGTAGTTCATGAAAACTGTGCAACGGCCGATGCACTTGCTACCGGATTAATTGCTATGGAGGATGCAGAAATAATAAATTTCGCAAATCGTAATAATATAGCTCTAATGTATGTAAAAAAAGAAGGCGGTAGTTTGGAAAAGAAGTTCTCGAGAGAATTTATAAAATATTTAAACGAGGAGTATTAAATCTTCGAGTATAAAAACAAGGATAATTTAGAGAGTTTTCTCATAGAATTTACAGACATTGTGGCGCCAGAGATATTTTTCAATCTATTTGAAAGCTTATCTTTACTTACAAGGCTATTTCCCTTAATTTGATTTAGAAAAAAGTCGTAAGCAACTTCACCACCATAATTTTCACGATACACTAAAACTTTTGCATCAGAAATTTTGTTGTTCTCTACCACATAACCTGTAGTAATGAACTCGTGCTTACCAATAGCTTCCAAAATGAAACCGATTTTATTACCATTCTTATAATATTTGATAGCTGGCAAATGATATGTGTCTTTCAATATATCCTTAACTCCAGCAGCGACGTCATCTTTCAAGATAATATATTTATGCATCGGAACTTCTGAAACACCAAGCGCTTGCTTTAAGAAGTCATCTTTCTCCATATGAACTTTTTCAGCATATGCTGAGATTGATAATGACAGAAGTAATATTGTTGCTAATAAATTTTTCATATTTAAATTATAAATAATTTTGAAAGATCGGGAACTGCATAAAACTAGTATTAAACCTGTATAAAACCTTTAATTTTACAACTTAAAAAAAAGGATGGCTAGTTAACGTCGAAGTTTAAAATATTAAGAATGAAAAGAACAAGGAGAATTTCTTCAAATCATTCGTTTTTAAAGTTTAGCTCTTACTGAGTGGAGGAGAAAAAACTAAACTTTATTTGTTAACTAGCCAAAACACGCCCTAATGTGTTGTTATTGTAAAATTATTATTATTATTAACCTATTACCATACGTAACCCATACCTATGTGCACACCATCTGAGTTAGAAGATGTTTTACTTGGGTTAGGGTATTCTTTATCGTAGTAGTTAATTTTTACTACTGTATCTGTGCCCATTGGCCAGTAACTGATACCGTATTGCATAACAGTGTACTGTCTTGATACAGAGTTACCTGATACATTTGAGTTGTTAAAGAACACACCTACGTTTCCTGTTCTTTTTGACACTTCAAAGAATGTACCTTGTTGCTCATCAAATCCAGCTGCGAAATCTGCACCTGACTCATCTTTTCCATCAAACTCAGCTTGTACATGAATAGCTCTGACTTCAAAACCATCGCCAAATCCATATATTGCTGAAACACCATATAAGTCTAACTTATCGATGTTATCTGATGATAACTGAGTAAAGTCAGCTTGATGGTTGTAGAACGCAGAAGCTTTCAACCCAGGGAAACCTGTGTATGTAAGTCTACCTGTGTATGCTAAGTCATTTGCAACCGCACTCGCAGATTTTTGACGACCTGCTCTGATATCCATTGATGTTGAACCTTCAAGACCTTCAGAAACCATTAACTCAAGCATAATGCCGTTGTTTGTCTTGTAGATAATTTCAGCACCACCTGACCACCATGTTGTAGGAATTAAGTATTTCTCAACATCGTTTCTTTCAACACCATAAAATGTTGGTGGCTCATGGTTTTCGTTTAGGATACCTACCGGCATTAGAATCACACCAAATCTTGTTTGTAAGTTGTCATTAATGTCAACTTCAACATACATTTGTTCTAATTCAACTTCACCAGGTCCAGATCCATCTGCTGTATCTTTTGCTAATGCGTGCTCTAATTCGAACTCAGATCTAAATCTTACTCTGTCAGAGTAGTCATACCCGAAGAATAATACAAATCTATGTGCATCTAAAGATTTTGATTTAGTTCCGCCATCTGTCTCAGTGTCGTTATAGTGAAGTTCACCATATCCACCGAGTGTGATTTTTTCGAATTTTTTAGCTGCCTTTGCGATTGAAGATTGCTGAGCTTCAGCCATCTCGCCTTGCATTTTAACAGCGGCTTTTAATTCATTAATTTCAGCTTTTAATTGCTGGATAGTCTCCATTGCAAGATGAACTTCCTCTTCAACATGCTCCAGAGTATCAGCAAATGTTACTGGCGTAATTGCTAGTAAAGCTGCTAACGCTAATTTTTTCATTGTTAT